>CAZBVH010000001.1:0-89247 GCA_964495315.1 uncultured Candidatus Bathyarchaeia archaeon
TCCCGAAGACCATCACGGGGAGGAAGAGGTCTCCATGGGTGAAGGGTGTGGGGTGCATCTTCTCGGGGGAGAGCATTTCTGGGGTTAATGGTCCATCCTTGGCGATTGTCCCGTCCTTGAGGATAAGTTCCATTCCGAGCATATGGTCGCTCTGAAGCCACATCCAAGGGAAGTCCTCTCTATACGCTATGTTCAGCAGCGGTCTCTCATTCTCAAGTCTCCACCAGGCCTTGTGAAGCTCTATCAGGTCCTCTATACTTCTCAACCCACATCAACTGCCTTTCTGATGATCTCGACTCCCTTCCAAGCGTCCTCTGCATAGTAGTCGGCTCCCAGTCTCCTTGCGTACTCTTCGTTCAAGGGCAAGCCGCCGACCACGATCTTCACCTTCTCTCTAAGCCCTGCCTTCCTCAACGCTTCTATCACATTTCTCATCTCTGGGACGGTTGCTCTAAGGAGTGCCGAGAGACCGAGGGCATCAGGTTTGACATCGCGCACTGCCTGTACGAACTTCTCTGCAGGTACGTTTACGCCGAGATCTATCACCTCGAGTCCGGCGCTCGATAGAAGGGATGCGACGATGTTCTTTCCTATGTCGTGGAGATCCCCTTCGACTGTCCCTATGACCACCCTGCCTCTTCTCTTGACTTGACCCACCTTGAAGTGGGGTCTGACAATCTCTTGGGTCTCATTCATGATCTCGCTCGCCATGATCAGCTCCGAGAGAAAATACTCCTTCGATTCAAATCTCTCCCCAATAATATGCATTCCCTCGGAGAGCGCGTCCACTACCGTCGCTGGCGAGATTCCTGCCGCCAGGGCCTCTCTACAGGCATTAAGTGTCCTGTCTGCGTCGATGTCTGCCATGGCGGTTGTCAATATCTTCAAGACATTCTCTTCTTCCATATCGATCACGTTCCATGGTCTCGAATGAGTTCCGACTGAGGCCGGGGCTAGATTCCCAGTCGAAAGAGACTCTCAGCATTCTTTGTAGTGGATTCGGCCACCTCCACTTCGGTTACGTCCTTCAACTCTGCTATCTTCTCCACGGCATGGATCAGATTTGCTGGCTCGTTGCGCTTGCCTCTGATTGGAGATAGGACCGGGGCGTCGGTCTCGACCAGGAGGGAGCTCAAGGGCAGTGCCTTAACCAGTTTCTGTTTCTGCTCCGAGTACCAGACAGAGGTAGGTATAGAGAAATATAACCCCTCCTCAGCGACCTTCAATGCCCAACCCGCGCGTCCATCGTAAGCATGCATGAGGACCCGTGTGAAACCGCTCTCCAGGAGGACTTGAACTGCGTGCTTTCCCGCGCTCCTTGAATGGACGATCAAAGGAAGGTACAGCTCCTCGGCCAACTCAATCCACTCCCGGAAAAAGCGTATCTGCAGTTCTCTAGGTTCATCCTCCCTTACCCGACAGTTGTCTAGGCCGACTTCCCCTACACCCACGATCTTGCTCCTATGCATTCTAGTGAACTCCCTGACTCCCTCCACCTCGTTGGCATCTAGGTTGGCGGGATCCAATCCGATACAGGCGTAAACGTAACCTCGATACCTATCAGCGATCTCCAGGACCTTGGAGGCGTCTGCCAAGTTCAAACTGGAAGTGACTGCAAAGGCGATGCCAGCTCGGCGAGATCTTTCCACGACCTCATCTCTGTCCTTGTCGAACTCCTCATCCTGCAAATGGCAGTGAGCATCTACTAGCCTCATTCCAGAAATATCCATGGACAGCTCTTTCTCCCTGCAGATACTTCAATTTGGAGCGGAGTCTACTTGAAACTTACATAGGCTTCTAGCGCTACCTTCAATTATGGAACTATCCCTTAGAATCCAGTGATTCTGCTTGGATAGGGCTGATCAGATTCTTGCCGAGATAGAGAGGTTGGCTGATACCTCGTACATTCCTATTGTTGGTCGTGAACGGGGCCGTATCTTGGTCGACATTGTCCGTAGGATCAAGCCCAGGCGCGTGCTAGAAGTTGGGGCGCTCGTAGGATACTCAACAATACTGATGGCTAGAGAGCTTGGGAGTGAAGCGGAGATAGTCACTATCGAGATCGATGAGGATGAAGCCGAGCTTGCCAAGGAGAACATTCGGAGGGCTGAAGTCAAACCCAAGATTGAGGTTCTTATCGGTGACGCGCTGGGGATCATCCCAGATCTAGGTGGGAAGTTTGATCTGGTCTTCCTAGACGCCGCGAAGAATGAGTGCCTTGACTACCTGAGACTCCTTGAGGGCAGTCTGCATAAAGGGAGTGTGGTTCTCGCAGATAACGCCGGTGTCTTCGCGCACTCAATGAGGAGATACCTTGACTACGTTAGAAGCTCGGGGAAGTATGAAAGCCGTTTCGTACCGGTAGATGGAGACGGAATAGAAGTGAGCACAAGACTCTGATATGCGTACTGCGTCGCTTCTTCCACGCTGTATTCCAGATTTCCTATTCAAGTTTTCATCGTAGCCTTTGGCTTGCGTGGAAGTATCGATTTTCTCTACGAGTCCTTGCCCCTTCATGTGGGTGCGACATCGAAGATGGTATTTGTTGCTGTCTTTGATTCCCCGGTGTCCATGGAGCATGTCTAGGGAATGATAGTAGTTTTAAGCTACTGGTTAGACGAGAAGGGTATGGTCTTGTATGTGGCGTATAGGGCGACTAGAGAATCTAAGGATCGAAGTACTCTTCCTCATTCTTTGAGGGCCCTAGGATGTAGACAGTTGCATAGGTCTTTCTGGGAGGTAAATGAGGAGAACGTCAATAGGGTTCTGAAGGTGCTTGAGAAGAACCAGCCAATACTTCTCAGAAGGATAAGGGAGATTAGAAAACCTAGGCTTGCAAAGGATGGGGTTCTTGACATCGGCAGCCTGGTCATCGTAATGTACGCCACTCCGAAGGAGTTCAAAAGGGAGAAAATAAAGAACATTCTCAAGAGGGCGCCCTGCATCCGTATATGTCGTTCAGTCTATGCCTTCTCCCACAAGCATTCGCTCTTTGACAGAGAACATCGACTGGTCAATGCGGTAAGATTCTCTGAGTTCATCAAGGAGATCCACGAGGATGTCAAGGTTATCCCAAGGGTAGTCCTTCAGGATACAACCTCTGTCGAGAGACTTATCCAAGAGACTAGGGAGCACCTTGAAAGGGAGATCTCAGATATCATTATGAGCTCCCAAGAACTTTATTCTCAAGTTTTCGTCGGAGACAATGCCCAGCTCATAAGAGACTCGCACTTGATGAACCAGAGAAGATTCATGAGAGTGAAAAGGATGGCTGCCTTCTACGAAAGATGGTTGCAGATCGATTTCTCAAGAAATCTGATGAGATCGTACCGAGCAATAAGAAAGGTGAGCTCGGTCTTGGAGAGGGGTCCAAGCGTGAAGATAACTGCGTCTAGCGCCACGTACCGATAGCTCATTTCACAAGTAACTCCTCACTTGCAAGGATATCCTCCACATTTCGTCTGGTGGATGGAGAAAACCTTCGAAATCGGAATACAAATGCGAATACTCTCATTTAGCTGAAAGCATATCGTAATTCGCCTCTTGATATGGGAAAAAGAACCGTTTTATTCGTTTTTTCTTTGCTGGAAAACCCTTAATTGAGTATTTCTTGTAAGCGCTCCCCCGCAAGGTGAGACTAGAGATGCCTATCCGATACAAAATAGAAGAAGACGAAGAATGGGAAGACGACGAGTGGGAAGAAGACGAAGACTCGGAAGAAGAGGACGATTGGTCTTAGTCGACACAGGCTCTCTCCTCCTTTCTTTTGGGCGTCCACAAATGTTCTATGCACTGCAGTGCGAGGTAGACCTACCAGTTCTCAGTCTAGTTTCCGCTCTCAGCATTCGGGGCTGGTCGAAGAGTTTCTCGACGTCTCCTCGAAGTGGCACCTAAAGCTCAGATTGACAGTTCCTGGTAGGCAATGATGAATCCACTTATAACCGATGACATTGAATAATAGTATTAGTCCCGCACGAAAGTTGAGAGTTAGATCGGAAGGGGTCCTATATACTCAAGTGAGCCTTGGAGGAAATGCTGGACTATCGGATGCGATCAGCTCGTTTCCTGGATGTAGGAGGACGGATGGATTGCCGGATGAGAATGTGCACGGTGCCCGATCTAGCGTGGTGATAGAGGTTGAGTTCTCGTGAGAGGATCGCTCTAGTGTTCCTAATCATCTGTGTCCTTGGTACTGCTCGACCGCTTGAGTCAATCGCGAAACCGGTTTTCAGATATGTTGAGTTTAACGGGGAGCGGAAGTGGCCGGGTCAAACCCACATCGTATCACGGGGGGTCGTGCTAAGAGTTGTCGCGGCCCTTGAAGAGCCGAATAAGCAGTCCATCTTCACTGAGTTCATCTTGATCGATAAGAACGGTGAGGCCAGAAGAGAGCGGATGAAGAAACTCAGTGTCGATGGTATAAAGGAGTGGCATGAATACAACTTAGATACGGGCGCATTGAGTCCGGGTTCCTACCAAGTTCGAATAAGGGCTTGGAATGCTCCTCGTGAGGAGACGGAAGGATACGATGCTGTCAAAAGCGAGGAGGTTACTTGGGGAGACCTTAACCTACAACTTGAAGGTGAACAGGTTCAAACCTCACAGCTCAAGATACCGGGCTTCCCTTGGGAAGCAAGCCTTCCAGGTCTAATCGCGGCGGCTGCTTTCTTGATCTCTGGGCGTGCAAGAAAACAACCGACAGTTGCTGCATCTCTGGGAAGAGTGGGTGGGATGTGAATTCTCTCTCTCTGAAAATGATCGGTTCAGATTGGGGTGTCAGTCGGCCTACTGGATCGATGGGTGTCCGCTCTTTCGGAGATGGATCTTGCCTTTTGTGAGGAGTACTGTACGCCCGATGTATCGCTCGATGAATCCTCGTTTTTCTAAGGCCTCCAATGCGTCCGCGAAAACAAACTCATCTAGTCTACTGATTTCCCTCAGCAGCTGGTTGGGAACGCTGCTAGTCCCTACCTCAACAAAAGCCTTCAGAACCCTCTCCTCGTAGTCACTCAAACCCATCTCTACGATCCCCTTGCATATACGCTGCTCAACAGTATGGTTAACGTGTTTCGGTTCGACAACTATAATGATCGGATTGCATACCTATTCTAAGAGGCAAAGCACATGACGAAGATCGACCTGAAGACCGAGCTCAAACACCTGTACACCGCTCCTAGGAGGGATGCGGTGCTCGTCGATGTCCCGGAGATGAGTTTCCTGATGTTGGATGGTGAGGGCGACCCCAACACCTCAAAGGAATTCGAGGATGCGGTAGGTGCGTTGTATACCGTGTCTTACGCTCTCAAGTTCATGGTCAAGAAAGAGCATGCGATAGACTACGTCGTCATGCCCCTTGAGGGTCTCTGGTGGACCGATGATATGTCTGGATTCAGTTTGGAAGACAAGAACCTATGGAAATGGACGCTGATGATCATGCAGCCGGAGCATGTGACGAAAAGTCTCTTCGATTGTGCTCTGAGGCGAGTTGAGAAGAAGAAGAGCCTGCCCGGGCTCCCCAAGGCAAGGTTTGAGCGTTTTCACGAAGGGCTCTCAGCCCAGATAATGCATATCGGTCCATATTCTGATGAGGCTCCGACCGTTCAGATGCTCCACAGCTTCATCGAGCAGAAGGGATACAGGCTTCGCGGAAGACATCATGAGATATACCTCAGCAATCCCCGTAGATCGGCTCCAGAGAAGATGAAGACCCTGATAAGGCAACCAGTTGGATGAATGAACATACCTAACGTCATCTCAGCATCTCCTCATAGCGGCAAGAAAACTGCTTCCTATGCCGATTAAAGTCTGCGTCAACCAGGTCAGGACTGAGGGAGGTCTCAGGTTACTGGTCGACGACAGAGCCGTCTTCACGCAGTGTGGTGACGATCTTTCTCGGCACATAAGGATACTTCGCTAAGGCTTTGTCATTCAGCTCCACGCCGATCCCTGGCTCTCTAGGAACTAGCAGGTATCCCCTCTCTATCTTCAGCGGTTGTCTTACTATCTCATTCTTTGGAGGTTTGTCCTCGCCTAGAGGATATTCCTGGATAGCGAAGTTTGGTATGCAAGCGTCAAGCTGCACGCATGCCGCCGTGCTCACTGGGCTGAGTGGGTTATGAGGTGCCACAAGTACATAATGGGCCTCAGCGAGGGCGGCGATCTTCTTGCAGTGGGTTAATCCTCCCGCCATACACACATCTGGCCGGACGTAGTGGGTCGCTTTCTTCGCTAACAGCTCCTCGAATTCGAAGATCGTATGCAGCCTCTCCCCAGTCGCTATAGGTATGTCAATGTGGGCGGCGACCTGCGCCATGGCCTCAATGTTGTCGGGGAGTACTGGGTCTTCGTAGAAGAAGGGTCGGTACTCCGCAATCCTCTTGGCAAGAACGATCGCCTCCGATGGGGAAAGTTGCCTATGGATCTCAATGCAGAGGTCCACGTCGTCTCCGACTGCGTCTCGATACGCCTTCACCCGTCTGGCTGCGTCCTCAATCTTCTTCGTATGGGTCATCCTTGGAGATTCTGGGACAAAAGGAGAGAGATGACCGACCGCCGTAAATCCCTCCCTCTTCGCTCCTATACATCCCTCCACCAGTTCTTCGGTCGTCTCCCCGAAGACATGTCTGTAGACTCGTACCCTTTCCCGGCACATGCCGCCGAGGAGCTGATAAGAGGGAACACCAAAATATTTTCCAGCTATGTCCCATAGCGCTATGTCGACCGCGCTCAATGCTCCCATTATGGCGGCTCCGCGGAAATGGCTGTTCCGATACAAATACTGCCAGTGATGCTCAATTCTAAGCGGATCCTGCCCGACCAGATACCGTTTGAACGTTTGGACAACACGTTCAGAGGCCTCCAAGTATCCCCAGGTTCCGGACTCGCCTAAACCTATGATCCCCTCATCGGTGTGGACCCTCACAAACAGCCATCTGTCCACAAAGAGCGTCTCAATATCCGTTATCTTCAAGCGATCCCCTCCTTACCGTCTCTCGTTCGTGATCTCTCTAAAATTGTTGGCGTGCGAAGCTGGTGTCTGATGTTCACCGTCCGCGCTGTCGGACAATGTACTCATCAAGCAGCCTACTGTCCCTAGGTTCAACCAGAGTTGATCGATCTACGAGGGCAAGAATGATGGCGCCCGGCGAGATTTGAGCCTATAAAGGTTTGGTAGGACGCCATGCGGTGTAGCGTGTGTATGTCTGTTCCTAGATTGCCATTTTTCACAGATTCCCTGCAATTTCCCCCGACGTTCTACTCATGAAAATGTCATTATTGGCTTGAAAACATCAATTTAACAGCATCTTGAAGTACTAAAATGCCATGCGTCATCGCTTTAAATAATAGAATCGTTCAGCAGAACGAGTAAGGAGGTTTGACTAATTGGTTAAATGTCCTTTATGTGGCGGAGAAGTATCAAACGCATCCAAAGAGTGGGACTTCAGCGTTTTCCACATCAAAAGGTTCTACTGCGGAGCCTGCCAGAAGGCATTCAACGCCTACTATCGCGCGGGACAACTGGTCCGCACTGTTATTCCGAGGTCTTCCAAGTAACCTCAGACTACCTAACGATCGAATCTTCAGTTGGCAGCTCCTTTTTTCTATCCTCGGCTTAGGGTCGCTTCTCTCACTCATCATTTTAAGAGTCAGGAGGAGATCTGTGGCGCTAGTCCTGTCCTCAAGACAACAAAGATTTCATTGAAGGTCAAGGCCAGTCCTAGATATTATAGGCGCTTCTCGATGACGATTCTGGGGACTTCATGAGAGCTTTGAGGATCACGACACGAAAGCTAGCTGCTCTGCCACATGTGCAGCCCTTTACGCTGCAGGATCATTCATCACGGCTTATGTCAAGCTCCAAGGGGTCACGGTCAAGTCAGACCTACGGTTGCTCTAATCCATGCGCATTCAGGTGACGATTTCATGCAGCATTACACTAGGGATTTGGTCGAGGGGAAGCGTAGGCGTCGCGAGCAACGGGCATCAGGTGAGGGCCTCGTGATAAGGGGCGAGGGCTGACCGAAAGACAGGGGTCTGTGGTATTAGGGTGCATCCAAGCATTTTGGATCTATCTGCCTACCCAAGCAATCGCCGCATCAAAGGTGGGATGGAGAATCTGATGCGTGCTGCATTACGTACCATATGCTGGAATATATAGAATAAATGCCTAAATTATATATGTTGCTCCCTGACTATATATATGTGTAGAGGTGAAAACAATGAGTCTTGAGGAATTGTTTGATTCGGTAAGGTATCATCTGGGGTGCGGGCTCGCACATGATCCTGCAATGGGCTATCATCTCGTGACCTGTGCTGAGTAGGGCTTATCCTAACGAGGATAGTGTGACAGTGCTCGTTTATCTCGGTCTTTCCGTCATCTCATATCGCATTTCGGGAGACTATTCTTGTCATATGTCCCCACCTGCAAACTTTTGAGAGTCTGAAGATCTACAAGAGTAATGCCAGAAACATGGAGGCTTTTCACATTGGGTGGCGAAGAAACAAGGCGTGAGATTAAGAGGCTATATCGATCAAGAAAAGAGAGAATGATAGCTGGTGTGTGCGGAGGAATAGCAGAATACTTCAACATAGATCCTACCCTCGTCAGACTTGCCTGGATCGTCCTAGGCTTTCCATCCGGGTCTGCTTTGATCGGCTACCTGATCGCATGGATAATCGTGCCAGAGCAACCTCAAAGCTAGGGGAGACGGTGCTCACCTCACAGTTCCCTCCAAATCACACGCTCACATAGCCATCTCATTGTATCCATAGGTGTTTAGTACATTCCGGTTAATTCCTTACTTTCTTCCATGAGGAAGACTAGGCTGCGTCCTCTGACATCCCTGCCTTAACCTCAAGGATTCCCAGGTCAATCGTAGCGTAAGAGACTTATCTGGTACCATCTATCGAGTGGGCGGGGATGGCAAGGTGGTAATAAATAAAGTAGTCGAGAGACCGAGCCAGGAACTCGTAGAGCAGTTCAAGGATGTAGACGCAGCCACAATTGGGCATCTATGGGAGACCGTATCCTTTGGTGTCCTCGACCCCCGGATCAGACCGATAGATGAGACGATGAGGGTTGTGGGTCCAGCGGTCACGACCAGGTTGGTAGGCACAGACAATACAGTGCTTCACAAGGCCATAGACTTCGCGGAACCCGGCGATGTTCTCGTCATATCTGTCGGCGGCCACATTGAACACGCGTGTTGGGGCGGACTACTCTCCCTATCAGCCAAACTCAGGGGTCTGGCGGGTGTGGTCTTGGACGGTGCAGTCTGCGACATTGTCGAGATCAAAGAAGCCAAGCTGCCGGTCTTTGCCAGGGCGGTGACCGCCCGCACAATGATCAGGAAGACCGCGAGTGGTGACGTGAATGTGCCCGTTCTATGTGGAGGGGCTCCAGTGAGACCTGGGGATATCGTGATCGGGGATGACAGTGGCGTCTTGATTGTTCCAATGAAGTTCGGTCAGAAAGTCTTGGAGGCTGCGAAGACCAGAAAGGAACGTGAAAAAGAGATAGTTAAGGAGATGAAGGCGGGCAGGCGGCTCTCAGAGATCTTGGGGATCGACGATATGCTGAGGCAGAAAGGCATATCGTAGCGGCACGACGGCTGTCAACCCGAGGAACTGTAATGGCAACGAAGGATGGTCCAGCATTCTCTGCATCAGAAATAATCGAACACGGCATCAGCGAAACTGCCCAGATACGATACGACATCCTTCTGGTAAGGATAGCCGTTCAACACGAAGTGTGTAATGCCGACGTCTATGTATCTTTCAAGTCTCCTAATGCAGTCATCCTTTGTTCCGAAGACGCCTCTCTCGAAATCTATTCTGCCTTGAAACAGCATCAGCATGGTCTCTTCCATCTCCCTCTTGGCTTCATTGAAGTCTTCTTTCACGAGGGCGATGATGTGGACTGCAAGCTGACGGTTGCTTACCTTCTTGCTAGCCCCATCTGCAAATCTCCTCATTCGTTCCAAGTACTCGGCGTATATGCTTGGGCTCAAGACCCAAGGCGACCATACCGCATCATACTTCACGCACATCTTCAGTATGGGATCTGATGTGCCGCCGAACCAGAGTGGTGGATAGGGCTTTTGAACCGGTTTCGGGTAGAAGGGGGCTTCATGTGTCTTGTAGTATCTTCCCTCATAGCTTACGTTGCCGTCAACGGTCCAGAGCTTAATCATCAGGTCCAGTCCTTCACGGGTCTTGCCTATTCTGGTCTTGAAGTTGTTCCACTCAATACCGTAGCTGACGAATTCTCTTTCTTGCCATCCGCAACCGAGCCCTAACTCGACTCTGCCGCCTGAGATTAAGTCTAGGGTTGCCACCTTCTTTGCGAGCTGTGAGGGGTTGTACAGTGGGATCGGTGTCATTGCAGGACCCAGCCTGACCCTCTCTGTTAATGCGGCTATGGCTGCTAGGGTCGTATATGTGTCCAGCATGTCCGGTCTTCCCGGGTCACCCTTGACCACAGATGTTAGTCTTTCATCTAGGAAGAGGTGGTCTGGAGTCCATATCGAGTCGTACCCTAGCTCTTCCACTGCCCTGATGATCTTGGTGAGTTCCTTCCAAGATCTGTTTCCCCAGGTGGGGATCTGAAAACCGAATCTGATCTTTCCCATAGAGCATTCCTAGTCCTCTTCGGCATACAAGATTTGCTGACCATGAGTGCGGTGGAGTCTCCTCCCCCATTAGATATAATACTTAAGAGGTTGCGCTTCGTGACCCCTCTTCGGAGGGGACCCTGAATGGAAAGCTCTCATCCGCGGTTGCGAGTCTTCCATGAGCGAGTTAGGAAGTGTTCTTACCATGTCTAAGTTGAAGATTGAGGACGTGAGGACTATTCTTACGGCACCTGAAGGTATTCGCCTCGTCATCGTCAAAGTGTCAACCAACAATCCGGACATATACGGTGTTGGGTGCGCAACCTTCACCCAGAGACCTGTAGTGGTCGCTACAGCAGTACAGGAATACTTGAAGCCCCTTCTGGTCGGCAGGGATCCCGACCAGATAGAGGATATCTTCCAGTCCTCCTTTGTGAGTTCGTACTGGCGGAATGGTCCGGTGCTGAACAACGCCCTCAGTGGTGTGGATATGGCGCTCTGGGACATCAAAGGAAAGCGGGCGAACATGCCGGTCTATCAGCTTCTGGGTGGAAAATGTCGTCACGCCGCTGCACTCTATGCGCATGCCTCGGGGTGTGACCTGGAAGAAGTAACCAGGAACGTTCAGAAGTACCTCGAACAAGGATACCATTATGTTCGTGCTCAGATTGCAGTTCCCGGGTACTCAACCTACGGGGCTAGAGACATACTAGGCGAACGAAGAGCTTGGAAACCCATATCACCAGAGCAGGAGAATGTCTTTGAACCCACAGCATACGTGAATGCGGTTCTAGAACTCTTCAAGCATCTTCGAGCTGAATTCGGGTACGATGTCGAACTGCTTCACGATGTGCATGAAAGAGTGCCACCGATCCAGGCGATCACGCTTGCAAAAGAACTGGAGAAATACCGGCTGTTCTTCTTGGAGGATCCTTTTGCCCCCGAAGACATCGAATACTTCCGTATCCTTCGGGAACAGGCGAGCACGCCGGTCGCTATGGGTGAGCTCTTCAACAATCCGAATGAGTATGTGCCCTTGATCAAGGATCGGTTGATCGATTTCATCCGTGTCCACCTATCGCAGATCGGTGGTCTAAGTATGGGGCGCAAGCTTGCCGCGATGTGCGAGTTCTTCGGGGTTAGGACAGCCTGGCACGGTCCAGGTGATGTCTCACCAGTAGGACATGCCGCCAACCTTGCGCTAGACCTTGCCTGCTACAACTTCGGCATTCAGGAGCAGACCGTGTTCGGGGAGACGTCTCGCAAGGTGTTTCCTGGGTGTCCTGAGATCAGGGACGGATACCTCTGGCCGAACGATATGCCTGGGCTTGGGATCGATGTTGATGAGGAGCTAGCCGCCAAATATCCGTTCCCAGATGACCCCTTACGCGGCGGATGGGAGGCCGTTCGCAAGACCGACGGGACGGTAATCAGACCATAAAGGAATCTCGAATCGTGCGCATCGGGTTGTAGCTCAGCCCTTGCCCGGAGGAATCTTATGGAGTTCCTCGATAGCAGCGCGGACCCTATCCTGGTCTATATCTAAAGCCACGCAGGCCTTATCGGTAATTGTAGTTCCATGTGGGGGGCATCCCGGAACGAAGATGCCGATTTCACGATACTGGTTGGCGCATCTCCCAACAACTAGAGGCTTTCCCCTCACCTTTGGGATTTCCTCTGGTCTACCCATGATTACGGTCAACTCCCCAAGCTTACCGTCGTAGCCTGCCTCCCTCAGGTATACGAATGTGCTGTAGATCTCTCCCATGCATCCTGTGCATGCATCCTTCTCAATGAGGGTAACCGTCCCGAAGCGGCTCCTGAATACCTCGGAGTACGGCCTGAATCGCCTCGCTACTTCCTCGACTCTCAGTCCTCTAACCTCAATCTGACTCGGATCAGCTGTGCCAAGTCCCTTCTCTTGGGCCAACTGTATGTGAAGGACCATTGCAGGGTCAAGGCGCATGATCCTTGCACAGGTGGTGTCGACGGCTACTGGGTCAGCCCCAGCCACTACCAAGTTCAAGTTAACGCGGTCTCTCGGGTATTCCCAGGTTCCTTCCATGCAGTTGACCGCGTCCACTACGGTGAAATGGGGCTTCACAGCCTTGTTCAGGTCCACGATCGCCCTGTCCAAACCGCATTGGTGCGTCCTCCTCTTCTCCAAGCCGGGTAAGATGCCTTTCATGTTCTTCAGGCTGCATGTGATCGCTGTCCTGACGTGTGTCTTCAGCACGGGTACGCTGATTATGACATCTGCCTCGAGAGCGGTCTTCGCAACCGTGAACTTCTTCATCACGTAGGCATCAGGGATTTCCACCTCAACCGTTTGATCCCTGTTCAGGTCGATAAGCTCAACACCGCATCGTTGAGCTACATCTTCGGTCCCGGACATCTTGAACGCGTCCAAGGTATCTCGAAAGTCTGGAAAATCGTATCCAACACTGGCCCCTTCTCCTATGATGATTCTCCGAGGGTTCCGTTCCTTCGCTATCTTCACAACGGCTTCAGTGACTCTAGCATCCGTGAGGATACCTGTACCGGACTCCAACGGGCGCAGAACATTAGGTTTTATCAGAACGGTGGAGCCCCTACCAATCAGGGTGTCCAGCCCTCCGGCTTGCTTTGCCGCTGATCTCACTGCTCCCTCAATGTCCTCGTCCTGAACCCGGACAATTGATACAAGAGCCAAGACCCCTTCCTCCTACTGATGCCATCACTTTCTGACCAGTCAGGTTCTATAACATTAACTGAATCGCTCGTACGAGACTCGCAGTCAACCCAGCAGCTAACGGCTTTTCCTGCAATTCACACCTGTCGTCTGACGTTCTGGCGCATCTAGCCATATCCTTCGATGGCCAACCGCTACCCAAATGACTCTGTCAAAGAGACAAAGGCAGGACGCACCCCCTAATACGCATAGTCGAGGATGATTGCGGCAGCATAAAGTATCATGGCCAAATGGAAGAGCGGAAGTGCCCTCAATCCTGATTCAGGGTTCTTCCCTCCCATCACTATACAGTTTGCAATGATTAGTAAGCAGAACGCAATCAAGAACCCACCCAAGGCTATCGATCCCAGCCGTATCAAGAACAGCGGTGCCATACCGAAATGCAGGAGCGTGAACAACAATATCCAGCGTGCGGTGCCCTCGGTCCCATACAGCACCGTTACCGTCTTCACATTCCTCGCTTTGTCATTCCTAATATCTGCGAGATCGTTCAATCCAAGATGTGCCAAGGTCCAAGGATAGAAGAACATGAAATAGGAGAGGGCGGTCCCATCTGGTTGACCATAGCAGAGATAGCCTGCGATAGGGAAGAGGGAGAGATCTGTTCTTCCTAGAAGCTGTGCTAGAGGGAACCTCTGTTCTCTCTTTCTTACTTGATAGAAGACCTCAACAAAGTAGGAGTAGGCCATCACACCAAGTACATATAGGCTGTTCGGGTACGGAAGCGTAGCTATTAAGGCCGATGAGAGCGTGACAAGAAGTAAGAATAGTCCTAGCGCTTTCCTTGGATCGATTAGGCCCGAAGAGAGCGGTCTCTCTCCGAACGGTCTCCAATACTTGGTGAGTCTGTCGAATTCGATGTCCTTCTTGTCTATCTCCCTGTCGACATAGTCGTTAAGTACGAGCCCTGCTTCAAACCCGCATAGTCCGATCAATGCAGCCCTGATAGTCAGCGACCATGAGAAGCTGCCATACTTCTCAAAGGCAAGCACCAAGCCAGAGCAGAAGAGCAGGGGCCAGACGAACGAGAAATGGGCTCTCGTCAGGTCAATATATGCTCTCAGTGAGTTCTTCATCGTTCTGCTTTTCCTGTTGTGTTGGAGTGGTGGTTTTGAACCTGAGCCTTGTGGAGTTGCTGTGACCATCATGTTTATTGATAAGTTTTCCGTTTTTTCTGGGAGTTGTGGCTTGGATGATATGGCAGTTCCTCCTATTCTTGGCAGTTGGGCTGGTCTTCCTTGGGGGTGCCAGTGGGATAGCCGTATCGAATATTGTCGCCATATCCGAGAAGCGAAGGCTCAAGAAATCTGTTCTGAGCTTTCTTCTGGTCGCCATGTCAACATCGCTTCCTGAGCTTTTCGTCGCCATTAACGCCATTATTCTTGGGGAGATGTCTGTTTCGCTTGGAGACATCCTTGGCTCCAACATCACGAACATCTCCCTCATAATCGGTGTTTCTCTGCTGGTCGCAAGTCTAAACCACTCTGAACATACAAGAATGGTTTTGAGCGGTGAGGAGCGACGAGAGCTGATAACTGGATTGATGCTCCTCTCAATAACGCTCCTCACGCTTCTCTACCTCCAGTACGTGGGTCGTGTGATCGGCATCCTGCTGTTAGGCATCTTCTTCGTTTACTCCTACATACTGGTGCAGAAGAGAAAGGAGGACGGGGACGACAACCCGAACGAGACCACAGATAGACGAATAGGAAAGGAGATCGCGCTAACCATCGTCGGGATAGTCGGTGTCCTCATGGGCGCGAGGCTTACGGTTAAGTCTGCGATTGAGATCGCGAACTTCTTCGGTGTTCCAGGCTCGATCATAGGTGCAACTCTAGTCGCTCTCGGAACCAGTCTGCCTGAACTCGCGGTTGATGTGAGGGCGGCTTACCGAGGCTACTTTGAGATTGCTTTGGGCGATATCGTTGGGAGTTGCTTCTTGAACTCGACGCTTATTCTCGGTCTCCTATTGACTTTCACGCCGTTCAAGGCAAACTTGCTTGTCCTGTCTGATCTTATACTGTTCGGCGTGATATCGAATCTTCTCCTATGGTACTTCTTAGGTCTCGGAAAGATAATGGGGAGACGAGAGGCTGTAATTTTCCTATCCGTCTACGTGGTTTACCTGCTGGGTCTCTTTGAGATTCTTATCTTAAGGGTTGCTTAGTCGGAGTCATGCAGTAATTGCGGTGTCTTGCGATTCTTGTAGTTCGGTTGATTGCTTGCATAAGGTGACTCTTCCGGTCTGCATTTCTGGAACAGTTTCTGCATGGGTCACTGGCAGGTACTATTACTGAGGATTGAAACTGTGGTGACGTAGATCTCAATTATCTGAGCACCCGAGGAAATTCTCCCGAACCCAAGACTCCCAAGAGGCCGCGTTCCAGTCGATGCATATCGGCTACTGGCCTGTGATTTTCCTTCTCGTGGTCATCTGGTCATCGCGTCTCGTCTTCTTTCAAGTATGCCACAAGGACTAGCTCTGACGCTATGAATAGTCCCACGCAAAGCGCAAAAGTGGCTGGCGGTCCATATGCGTCCCAGAGCATTGCGCCGACAACAGAGCCTGGAATAGCTATGAGCGTTATCACGGCGAACATGACGCTGAACGTTCCAGCCCTCCTGTTTGCAGGCACTAGATCGGCGATGTACGCGTTTCTCGCTGGAAAGTTGAAGGAGTTTGCTATCGGCTCGATCGTTGCGGCGATGATCAGCCAGTAGAAGTTGGGTGCCATGAAGTATGCGACTGGGATTAGCGGGTACAGGAATCCGGCAATCAGGATCGAGTTCCTCGTTCCAAGGGTGTCTGAGAGGCGTGCTACGGGTAACCTTGAGGCTATCATCGCAACGAGCGATATGCCGGTAACTATTCCGTATTCCGTATCAGTAATGCCGACGTTCTCTATACAGTATACGACGAGGAGGGGACTCAAAGCATCTAATGCAAAGTGAGCTATCGCCCTAGAGACCATTATGGTCCGGATCGGTCCGTTGTGGAATACCCCGGCCGCGGTCTTCCTGAAGTTTTCGCTGATACGCCTCTTTTCCATGCCTGATTTCTCTGCCGTGGTCAGGGTCTCTTCTAGAAATATTGCCCTTACTGTGTTGGCGAGTAGGACGCATCCGATCGTGATGGCAATAGCTGTCTTCTCTCCCACTAGGACGCCTTGAGCCTCCATGATCACTCCCGCTACAGCCGGTATGATGATCCCTGGGATGCTTGTTGCCGTCTCAAACCCTGCGAACGCCCGGGCGCGGTGTCTTGGATCGACGGATTCGGCTTGGATTGCTTGCAGGGGGTTCTCTCTGATCGAGTCGATGGAGATGAGCACCGTCCCTAGGAGTAGCTGCTCCCAAGACTTGGCCAAGAAATATACGACTAAGCCCAACGGTGCGATATATCCAGACAGAATGATCAGCCTCTTTCTCCCTGATATGTCAGAGACCGCCCCTCCAGTGAGGTCCATGATCATCCCTAGGGCTCTCCTAAGCGACAGTACGAGTCCAACCTCGGTCAACGTGGCTCCCAGCGATATTATGTAGAGCGCCCAGAAGGGCGTCCACATGTAGCCGGCGATGCCGTAGATGAACCCTGAGACGTAGAGAACAACCATGTTTCTGGTTAGGATACCTCTCTCCGACGTCACTGTCTCTTACTCCTAGCCTCGCCGCTCGGTCCAAGTGTAATGAAGAGTCCCAATCTTGCAGACGGCTGGAAAAGTGTTTCGAGGCTTCCTCTCACCTCTCTCCGCAATGCCAGAATCGGCTCAGAGGAGTAAAACTAGGATGGGGTTCCAGATGGATTCACGGATCTTATCCTACCGGGTCGCAAACTGATGCTGGGGAAAATGATAATTGGTACGGCGCATCAGCTATTGATGGGGAGAGCGTATAGCAATGAGAATTCTGAGAGTAGATCTATCAACTGATTCTCTAAAGGACGAGACAATAGACGAGGAGACTGCGAAGAAGTTTGTCGGCGGCCGTGGCATCGGCGTAAAGATTCTCTACGATGAACTCAAGGCAGGAATAGACCCGCTCGGTCCAGAGAACAAGCTGATCTTCATGACGGGACCCGCGACTGGCACGGTGTTCCCTGCGAGTGGGAGATTTCACGTGATCACCAAGTCTCCCCTCACAGGGGGTATCGGCGACGCGAACTGTGGCGGGAACTGGGGGCCGGAGCTGCGCTTCGCTGGGTTCGATGGAATAATCTTCGAAGGCAAGGCGAAAGATCCGGTCTACCTATGGATCAGGGATGGCGAGGGCGAGCTGAGAGGTGCTGAAGAATACTGGGGGCTCGGGGTCTGGGATACCGAGGACAAGATTCAGGAAGAACTTGGCGACAAGAGGGCTAAGCTTGCGAGCATCGGTCCAGCCGGAGAGAAGCTTGTACTCATGGCAGCCATAATGAACGACAAGCACAGGGCCGCGGGGAGAGCAGGGGTCGGGGCTGTGATGGGGTCGAAGAAGCTGAAGGCCGTGGTTGTTCGGGGTGGGCGGAAGCCGCCGGTGGCGGATCAAGATGGGCTCTCAAGAGCAGCTGAGAAAGCGGTTCAGAAGCTTAAGGAGAACGCTGTGACTGGGGAGGGGCTGCCAAAAGTGGGCACCGCGATCCTGATCAACGTGAACAACGAGAGTGGGGCACTCCCCACGAGAAACTTCCAGACAGGAGTGTTCCCAGGGGCTGACAAGATCAGCGGCGAGACCATACAGAAGACGATACTGACTGGCACCAAGCCCTGCTGGGGTTGCTCAATCGCTTGCGGTAGGGTGAGCACGATCACTGAACCTCCATACCAGGTCGAAGGGGAGGGCCCAGAATACGAGACAGATTGGTCCCTCGGTGCCATGTGTGGGGTCGACGACCTCAACGCCATAACCAAAGCCCACAACATCTGCGATGAGATGGGGATGGACCCAATATCCTTCGGGAGCACGGTTGGATGTGCGATGGAGCTGTGTGAGAAGGGGTTGGTTCCCAAAGAGAAGCTTGGCGGAATGGAGCTGAAATTCGGCAACCCACAGGCGATCGTTGAGCTGGCTTGGAGAACTGGCATTCGATCAGGGTTCGGAGACGAGATAGCCCAAGGAGCGAAGCGTCTAGCTGAATCCTATGGCGCCCCTGAGCTCGCTATGCACGTCAAGGGACTGGAGCTTCCCGCCTACGATCCTAGAGGCGTCAAGGGCCACGGGCTAGGCTATGCAACTTCAAACCGGGGTGGATGCCACTTGAGGGCCTACATGATTGCCCCTGAGATCCTTGGCATACCTGAGAAGCTTGATCCCCTAAAACCAGATGGGAAGGCTAAGTGGGTCATCGCGTTTCAAGACATCTTCAGCATGGCTGACTCGTTGGTCGTCTGTAAGTTCCTGACGTTTGCCCTCGGTGCAGAGGACTTAACCAGCTTGAGCAACCCAATAACGGGCTGGAACTGGTCCGCAGACGATTTCACGAAGATCGGTGAGCGAATCTACAACCTTGAACGGATGTTCATCAACCGTGAGGGCTTCTCTAGGAAGGACGACACTCTTCCTGAGAGGCTGCTCAAAGAGCCTATGCCTGAGGGACCCGCCAAAGGGCATGTCGTTGAACTGGATCAGATGCTTGACGAGTACTATGGACTCCGTGGCTGGAAGGACGGTAGGCCGACAGCAGAGAAGATCAAAGAACTTGGGCTCCGGTAATCCACAAAGACTATCTCCATCCGTCCCCCTATTTTTTTGGACTAAAATTGCCGAAGGTTGAGGTCCGAGTATACGCGACCTTCAGGGAACTCTTTCCATCAAACACTCTAAAGATCTCGACCGAAGCACGAGACGTCAGAGAGCTAATAGACTTCTTGACGGGGGAGTACAGTTCAGGCTTCAGAGAAAGGCTGCTCGACAAGGAGACGGGGAGACTCCGCCCTTACAACAAGATACTTGTCAATGGGAGAGACATAGATTTCCTAGATTATCTCAAGACAGAGCTGAGAGACGGTGACTCGGTCGTCTTCTTTCCGCCAGCTGGAGGAGGATAGAAGCAAGATCAGGTGGTGGGCAGAAACAGACCCGTGAGTTGATCTCGAATTGGAAGACAAGGAAGACCCGATTACGGATCATATCCTAACGGCGCGAGAAGGGGAGGTGATCTCACTTCCAAAGAGCATAATGAAGAAGCATGGGATCGCGTTAGGAGAGAAGCTCGAAGTCTATGAGATTGGAGGAGACCTCCTACTCAAGAGGACGCATCAAGACGATATAAGACGGCTCTACGTGGAGCCCACAACCGAGTGCAATCTGGGCTGTAGGATCTGCGTACGCAAATCCTGGGAAGACCCTATCGGGAGGATGAGCTTAGAGGATTACAGGCGACTGATGAAGATGGCATCAGCCCTTCCAAACCTGGACAGGGTGATCCTCGGCGGCTTCGGGGAACCTTTGTGTCACCCCGAGATATGCGAGATGATCCGTGTAACCAGGAAGACCCTCGGCGAAGATGTGGGTATCGAACTTACTACTAACGCCTCTATCCTAGACGAAGAGACTTCTAGGAGGCTGGTCTCAAGCGGACTGGACAGGTTGATAGTCTCCCTTGATAGCGTCTCTTCCGCCCTATACGAAGAGATAAGGAGCGGCGCTGACTTCTCCAGGGTCACAGCGAACATTCTTACCCTTGGCAAGGTGAAAGACAGCCTAGGCGTATCAACTCCCTCCCTCGCCATAGAGTTCGTTTCCATGAGAAGAAACATTAGAGACCTACCTGAGCTACCGCGCCTTGCCAGCCAGATGGGTGCCTCAGCTATCCTCGTAACCAATCTCCTTCCGCACACAACCGAGATGCGAGACGAAATCCTATACTCAGACTCGTCGCAGAACGACCTCCTAAATGATCTAAGGCTCCACTCGGTGAGAGAGGCGATAAAACACTCCGTAATGCTGACCATGCCTGAAACCGCGTTGGGGACTCAAAGAGAGTGCCGTTTCATCGAGGACGATTCCTGCGTCGTCTCCTGGGACGGATATGTCAGCCCCTGCTACAGGCTGATGCACACATATCCCTGCTATGTCCTCGGGAGGATCAAGAGGGTGGTGAAGGCTCAGTTCGGGAACGTCACGAAGGAAAGCCTTAGTGAGATATGGAACTCGGGGGAGTATGTGAGGTTCAGGCACAGAGTGAAGATGTTCAGGTTCCCCTCTTGTCCTGACTGCAAGTTTAGGGACTATTGTTGGTGGACTGAGACCTCGGAGCATGACTGCTGGGGTGCAAGCCCTTCGTGCGCAGACTGCCTCTGGAGCCGAGGTATCCTTCTCTGCCCTTAGTCTGAGCCCTCAAAGTCGAGCGCGAAAGGGAGAGATCGGAAGACGTGAAGGATCCGTGGGGCATATTCATGGTTGCCCTGAACTGAGGGAAATCTAAGGCGTTCTCATTCGAGGCTCATATTCCACGGTGGTTGGTATGCTCACCCAGATTACATGAGTAGAGGTCTAGTGCTTGGCTTGCTTTGTCGTCGTCTCGGCGGCAAGTATCACGGGCTCCCAAGGGGTACAGACGCTCGGGGCGTAGCAGGTGTCTGCCTTGGATAGCTCCCAGACGTTCATCTGTTTCTGTATCGCTATCGAGACTATATTGATTCTCTGGGTTACCTCCTCTCCGCCAACTATCTGTCCCCCGATTACACGGCCGGTGTCAGGTTCTGCGACGATCTTTACAACTATGTCCTTTCCCCCTGGATAGTACTCTGCTCTTGTCTTAGAGGCGATAGATCCAGAGATAGTTTCGAGTCCTTCCTGATGGGCGTGAGACTCGGTAAGCCCAGTTCCCCCTACCTCGAAGCCGAACATCGTCGAGACCACTGAGTCTAGAACTCCTGGGAATACGGAGTGACCGCCAACAGCGTTGGCTCCGGCAACTTTTCCCTGCCTGGCTGCTGTTGTCCCTAGAGCACTTATGGTCGGTCGACCTGTGACCATGTTTGAACTCTCCACGCAATCGCCGGCAGCATAGACGTGAGGAATTGAGGTTTCCATCCTCGGGTTGACTTCTATCGCGCCTGTTACTCCAAGTCTCATTCCGATCTCACTTGGAAGCTCAACCCTCGGCACCACGCCGGCTGCAAACAGCACTATCTCTGCATCGATCTCCCCTCTCCTCACAACGACTCCACTGACCTCTCCGTCGCCGAGTATCTTCTCCACAGATCTCCCGACCATCACCCTGAGTCCATGCTCCTCGATCTTCTCCTGTGCGATCTCCGCCATGTCCTCGTCAATCATTCTCGGAAGTATCTGTGGGGAACTTTCGGTGACGGTGGTTTCGATATCCCTCCTTACGAGGGCGTGGGCGAGTTCTAGGCCTATGAATCCTGCTCCCACAACTATCGCGGAAGAAGCGTTCTTCATGGCGTCTTGTATCTTCATTCCATCCTCGAGGGTTCTGAGGGAAAAGACGCCCTTCTTCTCGATGCCTGGTATTGGAGGGATTCGGGAAGCGGCTCCCGTGGCCAGGATAAGAGAGTCGTAGTCCAGCGACTCCGTTTCGCCTTCGAGATGTTCGACCTCGATGGTTTTCTCCTTTGGATTGACATGTTTCACCTTGCTTCGTAGGCGTAGATCGATTCTCATGTCTTCGAAGAATGGAGGGGGAAAGAGCAGGAGCTCCTCAAAGCTTGGGACCTCCCCGCTTAGCACATACGGTAATCCACAACGAGAGTATGGCGGATAGGCTTCATCAGATATCAAGGTGATCTCAATGCGTCTGTCCCTCTTCCTGGCTTCCGCGGCTGCGGTGACTCCGGCGGAATTTGCTCCAACGATCACGATGCTCTTCTTGCGTGTACGCTTATCCCTACCAACCATACTTCCTCCTCCCAGTCTTTGTCTGAGTGGTTTCACCTATACATTTGTATGCGCAGAGATACGGGCTAAGTAGCGTGCTAGAATGTTATGACTGCGTCAGCCTCCAATAGTAGGTCGTTTAGGGTGGCAGCCCCGACGATCGTTACTGGTTTCTGGATGTTCCCCTTCTCTATTCCTAGGAGCATGCAGCTCTGGTCGCAGACCATCATGCGTACCCCTGCTCCGACGGCTTGGTCCATGACCTGCTTTAGGGTCGGGAAGCTTCCGACCTTAATGTTCTCTGCCTCTCCACTCTTCACAACGGTTACTCCCTTGATGACGAAGTATATCGTGGCGTCGATTCCCATCGCCTGTGCTGTCGCGGCAAGGATGAAGGGGGCGTAGAGCCTCTCCGGGGTATCCGTTCCACTTGTCTGCACATATAGGATCCTCTTTCTCTCTGGCACTCTCTCACCTCCGGCAGCTGGTCTTCCTTATGAGGAATCTCAGGCCAACCTCCTCTTTCCTGAAGTCTAGGATCTCCTGTCCCATCCTCCTGGCCCAACGCTTGATATCCTCGTCTGCAGCCGGGTCATCGGCAAGCACCTCCAACACCTCCCCGCTCCTCAGCTTCCCCACCTCGGCGGCGGTCCTGAGTATGGGTTCGGGGCAGCATAGCCCTCTCAAATCGATCTTCCTCTTAGGGTTGGTTGGCATGTCCATGATGCACCTCTCTGCACGCTGTGTGCTGCAGTTATGTCAGATACAGATATATCTTTATGACGCTGTCATAAAAAGAATGCGCTGTATGCCGAAGTAAAAACCAATAAAGTCTCTGAAATGTGAGAAACCGTGGGGAATAGATTGGACAAGACAGGGCTATCGGAGGAAGATCTCTACACGTATTCAAGACAGATAGTGTTGAGAGAGATCGGTTACGAGGGGCAAGAACGCATACGAGATGCCAAGGTCTGTGTTGTCGGTCTGGGCGGCCTAGGGTGTCCTGCTGTCTTGCAGCTTGCCGCTATGGGGGTAGGCTATCTGAGGATTGTCGATCGGGATCTTGTAGAACGTTCGAACCTCCATAGACAGTACCTCTACGATACGAGTCAGCTCGGGCTTCCGAAGGTTGAGGCGGCGATGCTCAAATTGGAGAAACTTAACCCCGATGTCAAGCTGGATCCTCATCCTCTCTCTGTAGACGGCTCAAACGCAGGAAGGGTCGTTGAGGGAATGGATGTCGTGCTCGATGGGTTAGATAACCTGAAACCCCGGTATGCGGTCAATCGGGCGTGCGTTGAACATAATATTCCCTACGTGTTTGCAGCCGCCATAGAGACCTTCGGATCTGTGTCAACAATCATCCCTGGAGAGACCTCGTGCCTGGAGTGCTTCTACTCCGACATCGATGAGGATCTCCTACCCACCTGTTCCGTTGTTGGGGTTCACCCCTCTACTACCTCAATCGTATCGAGCCTAGAGGTATCTGAGGCGGTTAGAGTTCTTGTCGATACCAAACCCAAACTTGCAGGAAGCCTCCTCTTCTTCGACCTGTCAAATATCGAGTTCGATCGGATCGGTCTCAAAAGAAGGGAAGACTGTCCTGCATGTGGCGAGAGCCCTGCACAGATTCACAGATTCCGTGAGAGCATTCAGATCGAGGAGGTCTGCAGTCGGGGAGGAAGAAGGACCTTTATCGCGGTGCCCTGTGAGGACCTGGACCTGGACCTCCGTGTGATTCAGAGAAGGTTAGAGAGGACGATGGGAATGCTGTCCAAGCGGACTAAGATGAGTCTAGCTTTCATGTTCAAGCACCGGACACGGACAACGCTCCTTCAGTCCGGAGTATGCATCCTTGAGGGGCGCGTGGACGGAGATGCTGCTCTGGCGAGTTACCGTCGAATCATGGAAGGTCTTCAGTTGACTGGGTCCCGTCAATCATAGGTGAGGGATTGGTAGATTCATCTTGTTGGCTCCTGGCAAAACCTCAGAAGCCTCGGTCACGCGAGTAAAGATCCTAGGCCACCCTGTCCAAGGTGAGACGCATCTGCGTGCCTTGGGAGGCAGGCTCCTTGATTATTGATGCCTATAATCATCTTGGGGGTCCTGATCGGGGAGACCATGCGAGGCAGTCTCCTGAGGAGATCATCGCAAATATGGATCGGTCGGCTGGCTGGTTGCTGGGATGGATGCGTCTCTGAACGAGAAGACTGGAATCGGGGAGACGAGGCATTCACCGTCAGGCTATGATCTAGTATTACTCGGTGTACCTGCTTGGAACAGCAGAGTCCTCCAGCGATGAGAACCTACCTCAAGAGGAACGACCTATCGGAGAAGAGGATTGCGTTCTTCTGCACCAACGAGGGATCCGGTGCTGACGATGCTTTCTCGTGCCTGAGGGCTCTGGCGAGGAATCAGGATCCGGTAGCTCAGCTGGTTGTGGGTGAGGCTCTCAAGGACCGGTAGGGTGCGGAGAGTGAGGTGGAAGGCTCGTGTAGAGAACTGATTGCGGTCATGGGTAAGGTCAGGAGGCGTTCCACTGCCGAGATATGGTTGAACTCTTTATTCTGATCTTTCTTATGTTTACCTGCAGTATAGGTAGCCTTCGCGGCTACTGGTTCTCTCTTCACCGGGGGCGGGAGCTTTCTCCTTCGATTCTTCCGTCCCTCATGCGGACAATCCTGTCCGCGAAATCGGCTGCGATAGGATCGTGGGTGACCATGATCACGGTGACCCCTTCCTCCTTGCAGAGGTCCTTCAGTTGGCCTATGACCTCCTGCCCGGTCTTTGTGTCTAGGTCTCCCGTAGGCTCGTCTGCAAGGATCAGGCTCGGACGATTGGCTAAAGCTCTTGCTATCGCAACCCTCTGCTGTTCTCCCCCGCTGAGTTCATCAGGTCTATGATCTGCCCGGTCTGAGAGCCCGACCGTCTTGAGTAGCTGGTCTGTTCTCTCCCTGCTCTTCTTCCTGTCCACATTGGCCAGGTCCATGGGAAGTTCTATGTTCTCTCTGGCTGAGAGGACAGGGATGAGGTTGTAGAACTGGTAGACGAACCCGATCTTATGTCTCCTTATCCTATCCTTGTCCGACTCTCTCAGCTTCGAGAGGTCCTCTCGGTCAAGGATTATGCTGCCTTCTGTAGGCGTATCCAGGGTTCCTATGAGGTTGAGTAGCGTGGTCTTTCCGGATCCGGATGATCCCATAACCGCGACGAACTCCCCCTTTTTCACTCTTAGGTCGATTCCGTTTAGGGCTTTAACCTTCAGTTTTCCGAGTGTGTAGACCTTGGTTAGGCGGTTCACTTCTAGGATCGATGTCTCGGTCTCGTTTCTTGTCATCTGTTCACTCGTTCCTCCTTATGGCGTCGACTATGTCTAGTCTCAGCGCTTTGTACAGGGGATATGCCACGCTGACGACTGATACCCCGAGCGCGAGTATAGTTGCGGTCCTCATTGCTTCCCAGGGTGTTTTGAGTGCCCCGGAGAAGCCTGTCTGGGCCATCACGAAGGTGATTCCTCTGTAAATGATTAGTCCGGAGATCGTTCCCAGCAGTAGCCCTATTGCTCCAAGTATGATTGCTTCTCCGACTATCATCTTGTTCACCTGGTTTATGCTCATGCCTTGAGATCGCAGTATACCGATCTCTCTCTTCCGCTCCGATATGTTCATGATCATTATACTTGACATGCCGATTGCGGATACCACGACTGAGAAGAGGATCAGGTTGTTGAATAGGTTCCACATCTCATTCATGTTCTTGTCTATTGCCTCGAGGATGTCGATTCTCGTGATTACTCCGATCCCGTATTTCTTCCCGAATTTCTCGAGAATTCTATCTCTCACGTATCCAATTCTCTCGCTATATTCGGGTTTGACCTTTACGTAGAACAGTGTTGCCTCGTCCTCGTAGTAACCCCATTGCGCGTTCAGGGTGTGGTATGAGATGTAGCACATCTTGCTCATTGGTCCTCCTGATGGCTGCTGCATTCCTACTTCGACTATTCCGATGACGTGGAAGATCCTCCATACTGGTTTCCAGATGACGATGTTTGGTGCGATCTCGACTGCTAGCAAAGAGAGGACGTTGATCTTCGATCCCACTCTCGCCCCCAAAGTTTGGGCAACGCCGCTTTGGAGGATGATTGTGTTTGGGTCATGGAGTCTCTGGTAGACATCGGGCGGGGTTTCTGGTGTGAAGGTCATATTCATTACTTTGGGGTAGGCACAGTACCTGTCTGAGTAGGCTCCGTTTGGGGTGTGGATCGCGCTCAGGCTGATCGTGACATTCTCGCTTCTTGTCACTGATCGTATCTTTGTGCCGATTATCCGAACTGGGGCAGCCTGCTCAATAAGGGTCCTGTTCTCAAGGCGGGCGAGGTCTTTCCAGAATTCTCTTTGAAGTGCGTCGTCTCCCGCTATCACCATTATGTCGGATTGGAAGAGGTTGGTGACCGTCTTTTCTATCCCGTTGTTTACGGTATATTGTACTCCGCCTATCGCGACTATGAAAGACAGGCTTATTGTTATCAGTGTGAAGCAGATGGTTGTCCTTACTAGGTTTCTTGAGAAGTTTCTCGATGCGAGTCTGCTGATTTTTCCGAATACAGGGTAGAGCGCGTACTCGAAGATCTTCTCTGTGGCTTTTATGAGTCCCGCCGTCATCAGGATGAGACCTGCTATCAAAGGAGGAATCGAGGCTGCGCCGATTCTCGGGATATCTATGACCTTGGATGCATTGGCGAATCCTTGGAGGTAGACTCCTATGAGGAATAGTGGGGCTCCTGCTCCAAAAAGTACCCATTGAAGCCTTCTGTGGCCGGTCATTCTCATCGAGGGTCTGAGTGCCTTTAGGATTTCTGTTCTTCCTGCAATAATGGACGGGATGAGTCCACCGATCAATGTGGTTAGTAGCCCTGTTGCGACACCGAGGGCTATTGTCTCTGGCTTATAGATAATCGTGATTCCTTGGGACGCGTGGAAGCCTAGCGTCTTCGAGAAGTATCCTGCTAACAGAAATCCTGTCACTAGCCCTGTGGCTGTTCCCGCTATGCCGAGGAGTATGCTCTCAAACAGGAACATTCGAAAGACTTGTGTCTTTGAGGCCCCTATGGATCTGATCACCCCTATCTCATAGATCCTCTCCTTCACGTTCATGTAGACTGTATTGAAGACGATGACGAGGGCGACAACGCTTGTTACAGCCGACATTATGAGCAGTCCACTCCTGAAGCCCTGCATGGCATTCTGCATGCTGTCAAGGATCCTTTCCTTATCGGCGGTTACTTCATACTCCCCTCCAAGGGCTCTCCTGAGTCTCTCAACTACTTCACGGGTATCCGAAACGCTGTCAACCCGAGCTATTATTCTTGTGAACTTCCCCCAGGCTCTGGACATCTGCCGGGCCGTTGCAAGGGTTACGTACGCTGTGTATCTCTGGATGAAGAACATTCCTCGGCTCTCAACTGGAAGATGGTATAGACCTACCACTTCCAGCCAGTAGTAACTTGACCCCACTCGGACCTTGATTCTCTGTCCAATCGTGTAGTTGAGTCGGTCATCTATGATGATCTTTCCAGGGTCCAGCGATCTGCTTCCAGTTATGTTTGTGTATTCCGGGTTCAAGTAGTCGAAGTCGCTTGTCGGGTTCACTCCGTTGATTGAGAGTGAGGCTGAGCTTTCCTCCGTCATGTTCCAGAATATGGCGTGCCCTGAGGCTGTGACTCTGCCTGATGCCTCCGCTACGCCTTTCACCTGCCGGACTTCTGACAGGACCTGCTCACTTAGTGATGCGCCGGTAGCTGAGTAGACGCTGATGTCTATGGATCCAGATGACCTATTGATGGTGTCAACGAATTGGTTGTAGGCGCTGTCGAAGGCTATGTTGACCCCTGTTAGGAGCGCGACGCCGATTATGATGCTCAGGACGGTGAGCGTGTTCCTGAGCTTGCGTCTGGAGAGGCTTCTGAACGCGATTCTTGTGGTGGACATATGTGCCATTCCAAATAGTCTTGTCTCTTGGGGGTGGGAGGCTCATTTAAGATTTCTTGCCAGGGGATCTTTCGTCTTCTCCGCCAAGGGCTCCCATGAGCTTGATGGCGAATTCACGGACGTGGTCGGCTCTCGTGATGACGATGGATTTATGTGGGCCGCCGCCTAGGACGAGCAGTTTCTCCCCTGGTCCGATCCCCATCTCTTCTCTTGCCTCTTTGGGTATCACTATCTGCCCCCTCTCACTTATGGTTACGATTCCGTAGATGCGTATCCTTTTCCACAGCTCAGCCATTCGGATCACTTGTGCACAGTTTTCATGGAAAAGCTATCTTCATACTTTTCATACAAATCATATTATTAAGTTTTTACCTACTTGAGCATTCGCTGAGACCGCGATGTAGAACCATGCAATTCCGGCTCGAACTGCAACCGCGAGATCCTCTAATGGATCTCGAGGCAATCAAGACCCGAGAGTCCTGTGTGGTGAAAAGGCTCAGCAAAAGTCTTATCGAGAGTATAGTAACCCTCTCTCCTCGGTGAGGGCAGATGGCTACGACGCGCGACAGGTTGATGGCTGTTCTTGAGGGCAAGGAGCATCAGAGCGTAGTGTGGTGGCCCAGGATAAGGCACTGGTACGATGTGAACAACTGTGCGAATACGCTTCCCGAGCGATATAGGGGGCTCTACTTAGATGAGGTCTACAAAGATCTTGGCGCAACCCCGCGCGAGGTCTGGATAGGGGGTCTATTCGGTGGAGGCGAATACTCTGGAGAGATCGCCTTGGTGACCAGAGAAGGAAATGATGTGGAGGTATGGGTGAAGCCTGCTAAGGGTCTCTACAAGGACACCTCTGGTGACTTCATCGTCACAAAGTACGTGACCCCGGTGGGCGAGATGACGCAGGTCGCTAGGAGGACGGAGAGTGGCACTTCCTCTTATACTGTCGAGCACTTCCTCAAGGACCAGGAGAGCATAGACGTCTACAAGTACGTCTTGGAGCACAGGGAGTATGAGTTCGACTGGCCGCGCTATAGATGGGGTGAGAAGAGGTACGGCGACCAGATCTACCCCAAAGCTGCGACAGAAAGGGAGCCTCTCCTAAGGCTAGTGATAGGGATGATGGGGCTCAATAGAACGGTGATCTGGCTCTGGAAGCACCAACAGGAGATGGAGGAGCTCATGGAGCTGATGCTGCAAGACCTTGAGAAACAGATTGAAGCCTATGCTGGTACGCCTGTCGTAGAGTTGTGCATGCCATCAAACACTCACGAATCCCTATGCTCACCAAACCAGTTCAGGAAGTATATGATACCTCACCTCCAGCGGATCGCAGAGAAGGTTCATGCGGCTGGGAAGTACATCTCATCCCACTGGGACGGCTTTGTGAAGAATCTACTTCCGCTCCTCAAGGATACGGGGATAGATGGTGTGGAATGTGTAACGCCGAAACCTCAAGGCGACCTTACACTTGAGGAGATGAAGAGATACATAACTGATGAGGGCAGGTTTCTCAGGGATGGGCTGCCTGCCGTCCTATTCACGAAGCATCACTCTGTAGGGGAGCTTGAGGCGTTCACACGGCAGATCCTGGATACGCTTGGCGGTTCTGGGCGGCTGCAGCTCGGCGTCTCCGACATGGTTCCCGCGAATGCCGATATTGAGCGGGTTAGGCTCGTAGGCAAGATTGTCGAAGAATGGAACGAAGAGAGATTCGGGTGATCTGTGTTGACCGAGAAAGGGAAGAAAATCCTTGAGAAGATAAGGAACAGTGTCGTGAACTTCGACGTGGAAGGCATAAGGAGCGCGAGTTTAGAGGCGATAGGGACAGGGATGACCACGGGAAGGGTCATAGAAGCGATGGGGGAGGGGATGGGTGTTGTTGGCAAGAAGTATGAGGCGGGAGAGTACTTCGTCCCAGAGCTCATCATGGCAGGCGAGACGATGAAGGAAGGTCTGGCGGTTCTGAAGCCACACATGGAGGACGAGCCGCAGGCTACCTTAGGTACCGCTGTCGTTGCAACCGTTCTCGGCGACCTCCACGATATCGGGAAGAACATATTCATCACCCTGCTGGTCGCAGCCGGATTCAATGTCGTCGACTTGGGGGTCGATGTGCCCGCAGGGAAGATTGCGGATGCCGTCAGGAGTTCTGGTGCAATTATCGTCGGTCTCTCCGCCCTCCTAACCACTAACCTAGATCAGATACCCCTCATCATCAACGAATTGGAGAAGGTGGGGCTGAGAGAGAAGGTGAAGGTTATCGTGGGAGGAGCCACCGTGACTGAGGCCTTTACGAAGGAGATAGGGGCTGATGGCTATGCTAAGGAAGCCGTGACCGGTGTGGATATCTGTAAGAAGTGGGCGAAGCAAAGCTAAGGATCGACATCAAGTGGCTTATCCTAGTAGAAGCAGTATTGGGGGCATTGTCTCAAGAGAGCCCACTGGCAAAAGGCTTGCACGGGGCGTGGACAGCCTCTACGAATGAGTCCCACCACCATTGAGGCTCTTGCTCAGCCCACCCCTTCAGAGGATGGTGTACCTTACAGAACGAGCGGCCTAACCCCGCTATGTTTCCTTCTGAATCGGTGAGGATCGCTCTCAAACTGGTCGTTCCTGCATCTACACCTAGGACGTACCTCTCGACCACAGTCCATCATCTGTAAGAGGGGTCTCTAAATCCTCAACGTCCACAATATGCGTGACGGTCCTTCCACTTCTGCAACTTTTCCCTGCTTCGCTAGTCGCTGCAGGTGCACTAAGACGGTGCGGTTTGTCACACCCTCAGGAATCCTCCGCCTAAAGACTGGGCATACGGCATAGGAGACCTCAGCAGCGCTCATGGGTCTTTTCGTCTTCTTGAGGATTGCCACTATCTGGTCCGCAATCTTGAGGTTTATGTCCGAGGAGAACTTTAGGTACTCTCTAAGCCGGAAGCCCTTGAGGATCGCTCTCTCAGAGGGCAGGTAGGGGTGATCTGTCAGCATCAACCGCAGATTCATCTTCATCAATCGATCGATCGAGCTGAGGTATGCGTCCACATCTTGCAGGATTATGAAGTCATCAGTTTTGGTGCTCCCTCCAACGACGGAGTCTCCGGTGAAAACGGTTTCTCCTTGCCTATCGTAGAAGCAGACTGAGTCGGCTGAGTGTCCAGGGGTGTGCACAACCTCCAGGCTGAACGGTCCAAGTTCTAGGGCTTCTCCGTCCTTCAGGGTTCGATCAACCCTCAGGGGTTGGCTGATGGGTCTCTTGAGGATGTTCTCCCTGTCCTTCTCTGTCAAGTACTTTCCATAATCAGCCAGATACTTGGTGCGTTGCATCTCAGGTTTCTCAAGTGCTTCAGCCCCCGATTCGTGTACTGCTATCTTTGCTCCGGTCGCTGCCTTTATGGCTTGATCACTGCCGACATGGTCGCCGTGGTTGTGTGTATGTATGATTAGGGAGACATCTTTAGGGTCGCGTCTTACCTGCCTGAGGTAAGGCAAGATTACGTTCTCCCATGTCCCCGGCAGACCAGAGTCTACTAGGGTTATCTCTTTTCCCAGGATTGCGTAGCAGGCTGTGAATATCCCATGCATCGGCTGCTCCAAATAGTGAATGGCTTCAGTAATCTGCATAAGAATCACCTGAATCTCAAAGCCCTTGAACCACGTATACTATTTTCGATTCCCCATTCGATCCAGTCACAGCAGCCAAATAAGAAGGAATCCGGAAGATCTGCTATTTGGGGCTCCCCAGTGAACCTCTCCGCTGACAAACGAGTATCGATCGCGAAGGGTGACCGCGGCAGACTTATGGATGATGACTCAATCTGCTCGGTGTTCCCAGCAAGTTGAAGCCTTCCCCTTTTTCCCATCAATCAATTCCGACGAGGGTCTTGGCATCTTTCTTGTCAGTTGATGGCAAACCGATCTTCAGGTTCCGAGGAGTGTCCACCGGGAGAACTAGCATCTTTTGGAGTGCCTTCTGCTGGCTTTGTTAACGAGATCGGTCTTCTGATCATGGCTGAGACCCTTGATCTCCCGTTCTCGTCTCATCGCGTCCCTGCGTGACTCGAACTCCTCCACATATACCAGCCTCATCGGTTTTCTCATCCTAGTGTACTTGGCGCCGCGCCCTTGCCTGTGCCATTCGACACGTGATTCCAGGTCCCTAGTATATCCCGTGTAGTAGCTCCCGTCTCGACAGAGGAGCATATAGACGTAATGCATCATAAATTGTCACGCTAGTCAGACCTTCGGCAGGCTCAGCCTTTGATCTGCCTGTTGAAGGAGCTTTACAATCGGCAGATCATAGGGACATCTCTTCTCGCACTCCCCGCACTGCGTACAGTCATCAACCCTGGTCGAGAGTCTCATATACTGACTCCGCGCCCAATCTTTCAACCCATAGCCGTAGTATCGGTCGAATCTCAGGATCGCAGGGATCTTCACGAACTCAGGGCATGGCATACACATCTCGCATGTGTTCAGCGTACCGCCCTCCCGGCAGTGGAGGCCACCCTCCTCACTCCAGAACTCGAATTCCTCCTCATGGGTCGCGCGGTCAAAGTCTCGAACCGCCTTCACGGCGGCATCGATCTCTTCCACGTTCTCGAATCCAGAGACTATTGTGGAGACTTCACGGCGTAATAGGAAGCCGAGGGCGCGCCTAGCTATCTCGCGGTCGTCTCTGCCCAAGAGTGTCCTGAACTCGTCGGAGCCCAGGAAGAAGGGTTGTCCGCCGAAAGGCTTCATGACGACGACGCCCACGTCGAGCTCTTTCGCCAAAGGGACGAGTTCCTCCAGGGCTCGCCTCGTAATCACGTTAATCGGTACCTGGATTGCGTCGAACTCCCCTGTACGTATGGCTTCGATGAGTACGTGTGGATAATGCCCGGTGATTCCGATGTGGTCTACAAGACCTTGGGACCGGGCCTCCCTCAAGGCTTCCAAGGCGCTGTCTGAGCCCATGGCTCTCTTAAGCGTCGACAGGTCGTTTACGCCATGCAGCTGGACCGCGTCGATTCTGGTGGTTCTCAGCCTCTTGAGGCTATGCCTGAGTTGTACCCATGCACCGCCCCTCGTCATGTCCTCGACCTTCGTCGCTATAACGCAGTCATCCCTAACAGGTGCCAGGGCGTCGCCGATGCGCTCCTCGCTGTTATAGTAGGATCGGGCAGTATCGAAGTAATTAATGCCCTGGTCGAAGGCGTAGCGCACGATTCGTTCTGCTTCCTCTCTCGTCATAGGAGGCAGATGCTCTCCTATCGGAGCCCCACCGAAGCCAAGTACCGAGACCTCAAGCCCAGTCCTTCCGAGCCTGCGTTTCTCCATTTTTCCTCGAGCTTCCTTCACTCGAACCACCCCAAGAAAACTGGTTGGTACTCAGGCTGCGAGCTATAAAAGCCTAATTTGCCGTCCTCATCCGGTCAGCTCTTCCATGGCTATCCGTGATCGCGTATGCCTTCGCTGTGGACACCTCGTCCATCAACCTTGAAAAGATTCAGAGAAGAAACGAAACACTTACCAGACGGTTGTAACCCAAATTCTAATCTCCTGACGTTTCGGTGGACTGGACACGGTGTGGAAAGCTATCGCCTGCGATTTCGATGGAACCTTGACTGACGAGCAAGGTAGGCTGAGCATAGACGCCTTGGCTGCGGCAAGAGAGTCAGAGGCTAGAGGGATTCCCATAATCCTCTCAAGCGGCCGAGTCCTAGCTGAAATGAACATGCTGTCAAAGGTCATCGGGACAAGCGGACCTATAATCGCCGAGAATGGGGGAGTTATCTGGAATCCTAGGACACTGAGCAAACATCTGCAAGGCGACCCAGAGAAAGCCAGGAGAGCGTATCAAGCCCTCCTCTCCCATCCAGGCGAGATCGAACTCCTCAAGCCGACGCTTAGGGAGACCGACGTAGTCGTCAGAGGAAGAAGGGTCGCAGAACTGCAAGCCATACTCAGAACAGAGGAGCTGGGTGTTCACATCATAGATGCCAATGTCGCCACCCACATCACCGACACATCCGTTGACAAAGGAAGAGCACTCAAGACCGCCGCAGAGATGTTGAACATGGATACCAGCGAGATTGTAGCGATCGGGGACTCCCCGAACGACATAGCACTATTCCAGGCTGCCGGCGCAGGATACGCAGTCGCAAATGCTGACCCCCACCCAAGTGACCAGACGATCCTTCGGCGCAGGATGCGCGGAAGCGATCCGAGAAGTCCTGGAGAGCCTTCACTGAATGATTAGCGTATCTTGAACAGCCACCATGGTTCGTGAGGTCAAGCGATTTCTCAAGATGGGACAGATAGGAAGAATGAAATAACAAATCGCTACGAGTGAGAAACCCGGAGAGCGATCGTTAATATGAAAGACCTGACTCCATTCCTCCATGTTCAAATGGCAACCAGAAAAGGAGGCATTCTATGAAAATGGTCAAGCGAGGTAGGCGTAGACTACTCGAAGAGGACCAGGAGACAGCCAGAATCGTCTCTGAGATCTTGAAGGACATCGAGAAGAATGGGATGGATGCCGTTCGCAGATACAGCCAGAAGTTTGACGGGTGGAACCCGAAGAGCTTTGAGCTGGGTGAGAAGGAGATCGAAGAAGCGATCTCGAAACTACCAGACCAAGTCATCGAGGATACTGATTTCTGCCAGGAGAATGTACGTGAGTTTGCCAGAGAGCAGTTAAAGACCCTGCACCCTCTTGAGGTTCAGATCAGACCGGGAGTAGTCCTTGGCCACAAGCACATTCCTGTCCATTCGGTCGGGAGCTACATTCCCGGCGGAAGGTATCCTATGTTCGGTTCGGCGCAGATGAGTATCATACCCGCGAAGGTAGCCGGGGTGAAGAATATTGTTGCATGTACTCCGCCTGTCAAGGACGAGGGATACTATCCGGCAACCGTTAACGCAATGAAGAAGGCTGGGGCGGACCGAATATTCATATTAGGAGGGGTCCAAGCCATGGCGCTCATGGCTTTCGGGTTGGGTGAAGTTGAACCCGTCGATGTCCTCTGTGGTGCTGGGAACAAGTATGTTGTGGAGGCCAAGCGCCAACTGTTTGGGCGGTGTGGAATCGATCTCCTTGCTGGTCCGACGGAGATCCTCATCATTGCGGATGAGAGTGCAACCCCTAGCCTCGTAGCCTGCGATCTTCTAGGCCAGGCAGAACATGATCCGAACAGCGGTGTCTGCCTGATATGCCTCAGCGAGGAGTTCGCCCACAGGACCATCACTGAGCTTGAGAAACAGCTGAAGGTTCTTCCGACTCGTGATGTCGCCGAACTCTCTTGGGGAATCAACGGCATCGTCTATGTCGCTGACAGTAGGGAAGAGGCGGTCAAACTCAGTGACGACTATGCCCCGGAGCATCTGGAGCTACACGTGAAGGATCCCGACTACTATACCGAGAATCTTACAAACTATGGTTCCTTATTCATCGGGGAAGAGACGACGGTTGCCTACGGTGACAAATGCATCGGAACGAACCACATCCTGCCTACGAGCCGTGCAGCCCGCTTCACCGGCGGACTATGGGTAGGAAAATTCCTGAAGACCTGTACCTATCAGCGGATGACACCGGCCGCAAGCCGTGAGATCGGCATGGTCACGGAACGCCAATGCAGACAAGAGAACATGCTTGCCCACGCGATCACTGCCAGGGTAAGGGTGGATCGCTATACCAAAGGTTAGGCTTAAGCGTGCCCGACAGCATACCACCTGGTCAAATATCTCAGAGTCTTCCAAAGGAGAGGAGACCGCATGAGTAACGAGATGTTCAGACTGGACAACAAAGTCGCGTTAATCACGGGGGCGGCGACAGGTCTCGGTGCCGCGATCTCCATAGCGCTTGCCAAGAATGGTGCCGATGTTGCTATTTCAGACAAGCCCGGTGTGGGCTTGGATAATACTGCAACGAAGGCAGGGGTGTATGGACACGGGGTCTTCAAGGTTGGCATCGATGTCCGCGAACTCAGTCAGATCCGCGAGGGGGTTGCGACTGTTGAGGATGAGTTCGGCAGAATCGACATCCTAGTGAATAATGCTGGAATCAATAGGCCTGCGCCAGGCCTTGAAGTGACAGAAGACAACTGGGATGATCATCTCAATACGAACGTGAAAGGCGGCTTCTTCTTGGCGCAAGCCGTAGCCAAAGGGATGATATCCCGGGGGTGGGGGCGGATCATCTTCATCGCCAGTCAGTCCGGGTTGATAGGCATCCCGGGGCAGTCCGTCTACTGCTCAAGCAAAGGCGCGGTGATCCAGTTGGCTCGTACCCTTGGCGTGGAGTGGGCTAAGCATGGAGTCACTGTCAACGCTGTGGCTCCAACCTTTGTGGAGACAGACCTCACCCGCAAGCGTCTGCAGGACCCTGGGTTCCTGAGATTTGTACTGGATAGGATTCCTGCTGGGAAGCTTGCTATGCCGGAAGATGTCGCCGCAGCCGTAGTCTACCTTGCGAGCGAAGATGCAAGGATGGTTAACGGCGCCACGTTATCCGTTGATGGTGGCTGGACAGCGTGGTAGGAGAAATCGGAGAGGAGGAAGGAGCCTGAAGGAGTTTCCTAGGCTTTCAAGCTCCAAACTCCTCGAACGACTTGAGCTGCCTAAAGGCAAGGTCAGGGTTGTCCTCGACACCGACACCTACAATGAGATCGATGACCAGTTCGCCGTTACCTACGCGATGCTCTCACCTGAGAAGATGACCGTTGAGGCTATCCATGCTGCACCGTTCTTCAATGCTCGTTCTACGGGACCAGCGGACGGGATGGGAAAGAGCTACCAAGAGATACTGCGTGTCCTCAGCAGGCTAGGCTGCAAGGCTGAGAACCTTGTCTTCAAGGGGTCTGAAAGCTATCTGCCTAGTCCTGAGACTCCGGTGCAGAGTGACGCCGCCCGTAACCTGGTGAAGAAGGCTCTTGAGCGAGAGGAACCGCTCTACGTGGTAGCCCTAGGGGCGCCGACAAATGTGGCTTCAGCGCTGCTCATGGAACCGATGATCATTGAGCACATCGTGGTCATCTGGCTTGGCGGCAATCCCCTCTACTGGCCCTCGGCCTCCGAGTTCAACCTGAAACAGGATCTTGCCGCCTCAAAGCTACTCTTCGACACTGGTGTGCCGCTCATACACATTCCCTGCAAGAATGTCTCCGAACACCTGCGTACAACCGTCGCCGAGCTTGAACGGTACATAAAGGGCACCAGTGCAATCGGCGACTACCTTTTCCAGATATTCTCCGATTACCGCGACGATCATTTTGCTTGGTCCAAACCTCTCTGGGACCTCGCCCCTGTCGCCTTCCTCGTAGATCCCTGTTGGGTTCCGACAGAGATTGTTCACAGCCCTATACTGAGCGATCAGATGACCTACAGCCTGGATCAAGGCAGACACTTCATCAGGGTCGCCACAGGAATGAACCGCGACGAGATATTCCGCGATCTCTTCACGAAAGTAAGAGGCGCAAACTAGTCGGACCATTGGACCGTGACGATCCTATAATCCATGAAGAAGATGACTGCCAAGGCCGCGGTCCTTCTACTGGCTGACCAGGATTGAGGATTCCTAGATATTTCCCCCGACCACCTGGCTAGTGAGTCTTAAAGGCTTTAATCTTCAAGGTTCCGCTTCGCTATCTTGGTATCTGCTTTGTCGATTCTAGACGTTATTAAGGCTAGGGGAAGTATCAGGAGGTACAAACCTAAACCTGTGCCAAAGGAAGAGTTGTTGAAAGTTGTTGAGGCGGCTGAATACGCTCAGTCGGCGGCCAACAGGCAACCTTGGCAGTTTATTCTCGTGACTGATGCAGTGATGAAGAAGAGGCTTGTCGAGGCTGCGAGGAATCAAGGGTTCGTCGGCGAGGCTGCAGCAGTCTTGATGTGTTTGGCTAATCCCAAGGAGAGTGCGAAGGTGGGTCCCTTCGAGGGGTTCCTGGTCGACTTGGCCATAGCGATCGAGAATATGGCGCTCACTGCTTGGGATCTTGGAATAGGCAGTTGCTGGATCGGCGCCTTCAACGAGAACAGCGTGAAAGGGCTGCTAGGCATACCTGAGGAGTTCCGTGTAGTTTCCCTGCTTACGCTTGGATACCCCGACGAGAGGCCGAGAGCAAAGAACATGAAACTCCTGAATGAGATACTCCACTACGAGAGATGGGGTCGGAGAGAGCCTTAGCCCTCTCTGACCTCCGATTCCTTGTGAGGTTTCGATAGGAGAATCCTTACTCACAGTCAAGCAGGTTTCTATTGCTCCCATGGGAAACGTTTTAAGGGGCTAAAGGAGTTAAGGCGGTGTCCGTCTGAGCCACGTAGCGTCTCAAAACCGCCGGAAGTCCTATGGACTTTCTAAAGAAGCTAATTCAAGTGATTACACGTTGAAGGTTGCCAAGGACATTCTAGGGCTGATAGGGAATACCCCGCTCCTCAAACTGCGAAGGGTGACGAGAGGTCTCGATGTGAACGTCTACGTCAAGTGCGAGTATCTTAACCCAAGCGGAAGCATAAAGGACAGGATGGCGCTCCGCATGGTGGAGGAAGCCGAGAAGGAGGGGCGGCTCGGTCCTGGCGGTACCATGATCGAGATGACCAGCGGAAACACCGGGTCGGCACTAGCCTTCGTAGGGAGTGTCAAGGGATACAAAGTCCGCCTCTTCATACCATCCCAGTGGACTGGTTCTTACAGCCCAACCGACAGGATCAACATGATGAGGTTCTTCGGCGGGGAGGTTGAGACCTTCAACCTAGGGCAGTACGATGTGCTGCTGAGGAACTTGGGCGAAGATGAGAAGGCGCTGGCAGCCCTCATCATAGGGATGAAGAAATGCTGTGAGGTTGAGAAGGGTAATCCAAGGATCTGGTGGCCGAATCAGATGTGCAACATCTATAACGCGCTAGCTAACAGAGACACTACTGGAAAGGAGATTCTGAACCAGCTTGACGGGGAAGTTGACGGATGGGTAGCGTCGGTCGGGACGGGCGGTACGCTTCTGGGCGTGGCTGAAGCCCTTCGGAAGGAGAACCCTGCTGTGCGGGTTGTCGGTGTCGAGCCTGCCGACGCACCCTTGATTGAATGTGTAAGGTCTGGGGTGTCCCAGCGGTTCTTCGAGGTCTTAGGTGTTCCGAGAACGAAGCTGCTGATTGAGCTGATGCTGGAGAAGGGTCTGCCTGACGAGGTGGTAGCCGTGGCCGACAGGGATGCGAGGGAGATGGCTTACCGGCTCTGCAGTGAGGAGGGCTTCTTCTGCGGGATGTCTTCGGGCGCCAATGTCTATGCTGCCATCCAGACTGCCAAGACGTTGGGGAGAGATGCCAATGTTGTGACCATCCTAGTAGACAGAAGAGATAGGTACTTCTCAGAGCACCCGGCAGAGCACTACGTCATCTAGCTAACCAGGTTAGCCCTTAGCTCATTCTTATGCCAAAGAGGCAGTCATGCCTCAATGCTATTCGAGAGGGTTTCCTGTCTTCTCTGCTTCTTTGATCAGCTTAGGGGGCCATCTTCCGAAGATTTGGGATGCTAGCTCAAGTTGCTCCTCTTCGAGAGGGTTCTTTCCGCACTGTTGATGTATGAAGGCGTCCAGCCAGAGGGGCTCATCACAGTAGTAGATCAGTCCCATTCTCTCCAGCGCGTCGTATTTGTAGCCGAAGACTGCTTTGTATCTCCCTGTCTCCTTGCCAATGTTGTAGCTGAGCGAGTTTACGCCTTCAACCATGCCTACGAGATTGAAGATCGACCTGTAGATCTTATTGATGTCTGCGATGTTCTGTGCCAGGTCTTCGCTGGCTTTGCCGTGATAAGCACGAAGCCTAGAGCCGTATCCCACATGCTCAGGTATAAGTCCAAACATGTTCTTCATACACAGCGTAAAGAAGACCTTGAACTTCGCCAGGCTGATGAATGTGCCTGTCCTACGCGCATACAGCTTCGTGGGGAGGAAACTGTACAATTCGCTCCTTAACACAGGGGGATGCCTACTTTCAACAATGCCCTTCACGATCTCTCTGTCGACAGTCCTCCCATCCAAGACTTCCTCAGCAATGTTGACGTACTCTGTTCCGAGTTCCTCAATCACTTTCTTGATCCCGGTTCTCTCCAAGAAGTCTTCTTCAGATTCCCTTACACGCTTCCTCTCATAATCTGAGAGCCTCATGCCTAGCTTGAGATCGCTTAGAACGGTCGAGTTCCTCAGGGAGTAAGATTCGACAAGGACAACCTCTCCCTGTGTATGGAGAAACCTTAACATCCATTCCAATATGCGTGGATCTGTGAAGTGGCAAGGGTCATCGCATATCCAGTTGGGCTTCACGATGAAAGGCTGCTTCAACCGCAGAGAACTCATGAAACCAGAGAACTCCTCCCAAGTATGAATGTCATCCATGATCAGCCGTTTTCCCTCAAACTCAAACTTCTCATGCATGCCAGACACCTCAATGTCTCAACTCATTCGCTCTTCGCATATTTGTCTTGGTGGGTCTCCTTCAACAATTGCAGTGCTCCCAGCCCTAACACATCCTGCTTTCATGCTATCACACATGAGAACAATACCTCGTACATGCCCGTCATCTGTGTAACCTGCCTTCCAATTCTGTTGGCAGATAGTGCAGGGAGAGATCTGTAAGGTGTGTATCTGATTAGGCTTTTATCCAAAACTTGCTTAGTTCCACTGCATAGCCGAGGTGGCGCGGCGAGCTATGCGCCGCTCACCTACCACTCACGAAGAGGCAAAGAAGAGGCTTCGGTGGAACCTGCGATGAGAAAAAGAGTTTGGTGTGAGAACTGCTACCGAAGAAATAACCTGGACATGCATGTTGACGACTGGGATGAGCGTTTCCTGTCCCAGATAGACTCGAAGACCTATGTGGAGATGTTGAAGCTCGGCAATGTCAAGTTGGCGATGGTTTCTGCGAGCTCCCATGTGGGCAAGTGTTCCTATCCTACCCGGGTAGGTCAGATGCATAAGGGTATCAAGGGCAGAGACGTGCTGGGTGAGATCATCGACCTAGCCCACAAGGCAGGCATCTTCTGGACGCTCAGATCACCAGCGCCATTGAACCCTGAATGCTCTGAAGTATTGGGCAGTCCTTGCCTGTCTTACGCCAATTCTGCTATGCATCACAGGCGCTTGTATTTTTGGTAGACTTCATCGATCGAGACTCCAGAAGCGAGGGCCTTGCGTGTATCCTCCTCACGTGCTTCTGTCTCTTCAGCCTTAACTAAGACTCGCTGAGCCATCTCTTGGGGTATTGCAATTACACCGTCCATGTCTCCTACAATCCAGTCGCCCGGGTTCACTGCAACCTCAGCGGTGAGGGTTCCACTCATACATATGGGAATCTGGAAGTCTTGGGGTCTCCATCGTCTGAGTGACTCGATGGGACTGGTGTAGCGGACGAACACAGGCCAGTCCGGGATTTTGAGAAGGCCTCTTCCATCCCTGATCCCGCCATCGATGACTATTCCGACAGCCCCATGTTGCTTCGAGGTGTAGCTCATCATCTCGCCCCAGTGTCCGCAACAGGATTCCTTCTCAGCGTCAACAACTACGACATTATTGGGTCTTATCGCTTTCAGCATCCCGAAATTCTCAAACTTGGGGCTCGTGCTTCCGGTTCTTGGGTCTCTTGAACCTTGCACTGTGAAGGCTTGACCGGCTACGTGCATGTCGTAGCATAGCGGCTTTATCGCGAGTGACAGGCACTGGTTTCCATATCCCATCGAGTCCAAGGTATCATATATGGTGGCTGTAGGGATCTTCCTATATCGTTCAGCCATCTCCTTTGCGCCGATCTCTTCTTCGACCAATCCACCTTCCTCCCAACAGAGCTTGAAAGCATGAATACATATCCTGCACCGTTCAAAAAACTCTTTGGCTTAAAAGTAGACAGTATATCGAAGCGGCTGAGGCATATGCCAGGGGTGTCTTCAATCTGAGAATAGTTGACTTACGGACTGCCAAACTTGACGTAGGTTTCAAAGAGATACTGGTGAAGGTCTACACCGACGAGGAGATCACGGGTCTCGGAGAAGCCTACTGGGGTGAAGGCGTTAGAGAGATCGTAAAGAGCGAAAGGATGAAACAGATCCTCTCAGGACAGAACCCCCTCGACGTAAACAGGCTTTTCACCAGGATGATCGACGCCATGTCAGGTGAAGGTTCGACAGCCGGAGCTACTGTGACAGCGATCAGCGGGATAGAACTGGCATTATGGGACATAGTTGGAAAAAGCTTAGGCGCTCCCCTCTACCGGCTCCTCGGGGGAAAGTACCGCGACAAGGTAAGGATCTACGCGGACTGCCATGCCGGAGAGGTCGATGAACCGAAGTCCTGGGCTGAGAAAGCCTTGTCCGTCAGAGACATGGGATATACCGCCCTCAAATTCGATATAGACACTCCGGAGCACTGGAGAGAAGACTTCAATCGTTGCTTAACCAACACCGAGATACATACTCAGGCTGAGAAGGTCGCCGCCGTCAGGGAGGCCGTTGGGGATGACGCTGATCTCATGATAGACTGCCACTGGAGGTACTCTCCCAAAGACGCGCTGAGGCTGGCGGATGCGCTGAAGGAGTACAACCTGCTATGGCTTGAAGACCCTATCCCTCCAGGTAACGTTGAGGCCATGCGGAAGGTCACCTCAATGAGTCCGATCCCGATATGCACTGGCGAGAACCTCTACCTCAAAAGCGGATTCAGAGAACTCATTGAGAAGCAGGCCGCGGACATCGTGTCTCCGGACATACCCAAGGTCGGCGGCGTCTCGGAGTTCAAGAGGATCGCCGATATGGCTGACACCTACTATGTTCCTGTCGCACCGCACAACATATCCTCCCCCATCGGAACAATTGCTGGGGTCCACGCCTGCGCCTCAATTAGCAATTTCCTCCTCCTAGAGGTTCACCACCTCGCCCGCGCACCTTGGTGGGAGGACTTGGTGAAAGGTGAGAAGCCCCTAATCAAAGATGGCTTCATCACCATCACGGAAAAGCCAGGGATAGGAGTAGAACTTGACGAGAAAGAGGTCTCAAAGCATCTCATTGAAGCTGATGAGGGCTTCTTCGACGAATGAGGACAAAGAAGGCAATCTTGGGAGTTGCGAGAGCTGGACGAACGTCGACTACGAGAAGGGTATGGAGCTGAGTCTGTCTGATCTCTCTGATCGTGTTAGCTGCAGGTAAATCAACTAGGTTTGGGAAGAACAAGTTGCTCCACAAGATCGGAGGGCGTACGGTAATCGGACGTGTAGTCAAGAGTGCGCTGGGATCCGAAGCAGACGAGGTTATTCTGGTCGTCGGGCACGACGCAGAAAGAGTGGGAAGAGAAGTGTCCGGGGCAGAATGCAAGCTCGTCTACAACAGCGCGTTCGAGGAGGGGCAGAGTTCCTCAGTGAAAGTCGGCGTTACATCGGCAGCAGAAGACTCTGAGGCTGCAATGATACTTCCGGGAGACATCGCCTTGATCAGCTCGGAGGCGATAGACAAGGTAATCGAGGAGTACAGGAGAACAGGCGGTCCAATAGTTGTGGCGGCCTATCAAGGTAAGCATGGACACCCGATACTCCTCGATAGGAGCCTGTTCCGCGAGATCGCTCAGATAAACGAGGAAACTCAAGGTCTGAAGGCTATAGTCAATAGGCATCGGAAACAGGTGAGACAGGTTGAGGTGGGGTCGCCGGAAGTGCTGTTTGACCTGGACACGGAGGAGGATATCAGAAGGCTCTCTACTTTCTCTGAGGTCTGACGGTAGTCTTCTCTCGCAACGCCAACGACTCACCTGTACCGCCTCTATGAAGCTTCACTATCTCCGCCATTATGCTGACCGCTATCTCCTCCGGGGTTTCCCCACCGATATCCAAACCGATGGGTGCATAGACGCGTCTTATAGCATCCTCAGGAACGCCCTCTCTCCTCAATTTCTCGAACACTTTTCTAACCTTCGTCTGACTGCCTATCATCCCAACATAGGCGGCCTTCGAGGTGATGGTGCGCCTGAGAACAAGCTCGTCAAGTGCATGCCCTCTGGTGACTATGACCACGTATGTAGACGGTGTTATCTCCACTCTGCTCAACGCGTCATCGAAGTTCTGGCAGATCGCCATGTCGGCTTCCGGAAACCTCTCTCTATTCGCGTATTCCTTCCTGTCATCAAGTACCACAACGCGGAAACCAAGCATAGCGCCTAGCTTCGTGAGCGGCAACGCGATGTGTCCGCCTCCTGCTATCAGTAGCGTGGGCTTATTCCGAATGGGGTCTAGGAGCAACTCCATCTCACCTCCACACACCATACCGGTCTCAGCAGCTTCTCCCTCACCAAGAGAGTACGTCACAACTCTTGGCTCTCCCTTGCTAAGCACTTTTCGAGATTCGGATATGACAAGGGCTTCGATCTTACCTCCACCGATCGTACCGAAAATGCCTCCACTCTCTCTCACTATCATCTTGGCACCCACTTCTCTTGGAACGGAGCCCCTAGTCTTCACCACGGTGACTAAGACAAATCTCTCACCGTTTGCCACCAACTCGTTAGCCTTCTGAAGGATTTCACTCATTGTTCTCCCTCTTCGCCCCTGAAAATGCATCACGCGTTAAAGTTGGCTGTTCTCGCCCAAATCCTTCATGTTCCCCTCGATGCGATACGAGATCAGGTCTTCTGGATACAACTCTAATATCCTCGGTATCAAGCCCAAGACAAACCAGGCACAAGATTGACGTCGACTTCTTCATCTCTCTCAAGCACGGTCTTTCCTGGAGGTGCGATCACGAAGCCGTCTGCTTCCACCAATGTCCTCAGCAGAGAGGAGTCTCCCATGATCGGTCTTGCCAGCCAGTCCCCAGATCTTTTTTCGAATCTGACGAGGACTACCCTCTCGAATTCTCCTGATCCGTCAAACACTACTTCTTCGCTCATCCTTGCCTTGATCGCGGCAAGGTGGTTCTCTTCTGATATCCCACTCAACATGCGCATCAACGGGATGGCGAAGGTGTAGAAGCCGACGAGAGTGGATTGGATATGTCCAGGCAGCATCACGATCGGCTTACCTCTCACGACGCCTACCCCCGAAACTCTTCCTGGTCTCCTCTTTATCCCGTGGACAATCACCATCGAATCTTCAGACTGATTGATGGCATCTGGAACGTAATCCCGATCGCCCACCGAGCAACCGCCTATGGTTATCAAGAGATCTCCTTTTTCTAGACCCTCAACTATCTTCTCTCTTGTGATGGATACGTCGTCCGGGGTGATGCCCATATCAACTGGTATTCCGCCTAGTCTGGTCACTAATCTTGCGATTGTGTGGCTGTGACTCTGGATAGTCTTCCCGTCCTTCTTCTCTTCGATATCCTCAACTAACTCATTCCCGCTTGAGATTATGGGGACGATTGGTCTACGGACGATCTTGACAGCTTTGACTCCTAGGGCGGCGAGAAGCCCCTCATCTTGGGCTCTCAGAATCCTCCCTTTCGATAGTATCCTTTCTCCTCTTTTCACATCCTCACCCCTAGGAATCACATTCTCACCGACGCGCAGGGGATCACATATCTGAATTGAGGTCCTTCCAGATGGGACGACCTGCTCCTCCATAACGACCGCATCCGCTCCTTTGGGCAAGGACCCGCCAGTTGGAACCTTGCAGGTCTCTTCCTCGTGGAGTTCACAGCTCACTCTCTCCCCGAGCTGTATCTCACCCTTGACTCTCAACAAGACCGGGGTGTCCGATGACGCGCCGTAAGTATCCTTTGCTCTGACGGCAAAGCCATCGAATCGTGAGCAATCTCGTTCGGGGAGATCCATAGGAGCTATTACATCCTCGGCGAGGACTCGGCCGAACGTATCGCTGGTTTGGGCCGATTCCGAATCCAAGGCTTTCGGGCGAATAATCCTGATAACCTGCCTTAAGGCTTCTGCAGGGGTTACATAGTTGAGTTTCCTTCTCATGTCTTGTCTCACCCGACCCAAGCGCTTTCTGCTCAGGAATATCTCAGCCTTACCCTGATCCTAGGGGATAGATGCCTACTTACAATTCTAGCGCAAGAGTTTCAAATATCTATCACTCAGTCAACGATTGTCTGGGCTGATTACTATGTTACTGAACAGGAGAAGGGCAGAGAAGAAAATGGAGCAACACGGTCTTGACGCTCTGGTCGCGACCTCACCTGCCAACGTTCTTTACGCGAGTGATCTTTGCTCAAGAAACTGTTTTGTCTTACTACCATATGAACGAGGAGTAGAGCCGGCTCTCATCGCCTCGATCTCCGGTCCTACACCGGTTGTTCTCATGTCTCCCCCTCACATACGCGACGTACGGTATTATGGGGAGTTCTACACAGTGGTACCCAAGGTTAAGGGGGGATTCACCAATGCTGAACGAGAGTTGATCAAAGCCCAGGAATCTTGGGATAGAACAAAGATAGCAGACCCAATTGAGATCTTGATCAACCTACTGGAAGAACGAGGCATAACAAAGGGTAGGATCGGTTTAGATGAATCGGCACTGCCCTATCAACACCCGTCTTGGCAAGAGATCAGGCGCAGACTGCCCAAACTTGAGGTCGTCCCCGCAGAAAGAATACTCAGGGAAATACGCATGGTCAAATCTGAGGAAGAGATCAGGCGGATAAAGGAAGCGGTAAGGATCACGGAGAAGGCTTGGCAGACCGCTCTGGAAGAGGCACGTACGGGGATTACTGAGAGAGCGTTCGCAGGGATATACGAGCATACCATTATCTCAGAGGGAGGCAGACTCACATCTTGGATGGGCATGTATGGATCACCCATCGCGTTTGGACGCCGAACCGCCTTTGTAGACATCGCGTTACCTTCCGACTACAAACTGAAAAAGGGAGACATCCTGCGTCTTGACGGCGGCTGCAGTTATATGGGCTATTCTTGCGACATGGGGCGCAGCGCGGTTCTCGGGCAACCCGGTGAGAAGACGCTGAAGTATTGGAATGCTATCTTTGAAGGAGAGAAGCTAGCCATTGGCATGGCGGAGCCAGGTGCTGAGGCTTCAGTGATATTCAACTCGGTAGTTGAAAAAGTCAGGAAGAGCGGAATACCCGAGTACAAGCGGCATCACACTGGTCATGGATGGGGTATCGAACACTACGATCCGCCGCTTATCGGCCCCAATGATCACACCCAACTCGAGGAGGGGATGGTGTTGTGTTTCGAGACCCCATACTATGAAGTTGGGTGGGGTGGACTATTGCACGAAGACATCGTGGTGATCACCGAGAGCAAACCTCGTTACCTCACAAAGTTCGAGGGAGAACTACGCATAATGAAAGAATAGCTTTCCAGCTATCCGTTTGGGAGGCACCTTTTCCGGGCGTACGAGTGCGCAGAAAGGCTTCCTATAAATATCCTCCTGCCACAAGGTAGGAAACTGCATGAGATCCTCAAGTATTGACTTCGGTATATCGGAACCTCGTGGACGCGACATCGACATTATAGCGTTTGCCAAGGCGGCTGAGAGGCTTGGCTTCAACTCTATTCATGTGCGTGACCACGTCTCCGCGCCCTTCGAGCCATTAACAATTCTAACGGCCATAGCCATGAAGACGGAGAAGTTGAAGGTTGCCACAAGCGTACTCGATATGAACCGGCGTAATCCAGCAATCACAGCACATATGACATCCACACTAGACCACCTTTCAGGCGGCCGGCTGATCCTTGGCGTCGGCTGTGGCATATGGAATTGGCCCACCTACAACGTACCAAACATAGGAGACAAAGGGAGACTGAAGGTCAGCAGAAAGGTAACCAGAGCGAGAGAGGCCATCGAGGTCCTCAAGAAGTTCTGGACTGAGCCGTCCGTCACGTACAAAGGAAGGTTCTATGGCTTTGAGGACGCCTCGATTGCAACGAAACCACTGCAGAGACCACATCCTCCCATCTGGGTTGCAGGGTACGGCAGGCGAATGAAGAGGATAGCTGCCGAGCTTGGAGACGGGTTCATCACTCAAACGATGCCACCAACAATGTACAAGGAGGAGGTCGAAAGTGTGAGATGCTCTGCAAAGGCGGCCGGTAGAGATCCGATGAAGATCAAGGGCATACTTGCAGCAATGACCGGGATCGGGCGGACCCATGATGAGGCTGTGGAGTCGATCAAGAAGGAAGCACAGAGCCTACTATTCCGTTCTGCTAGAGACCATGCTGACCATCACAACAGGTTGGCTGAACGGTTGGGCTACGGTGAGCCGCTTCCTTGGAAGAGACCGGAGGATATCTCTTCTGAGGACATAGGTCAAGTCTACCTCATCGGAACCCCTGAGGAGATCATCACACGTATAGAAGAGTACCTGAAAGGTGGAATGAGCTACCTCATCGTTATGGGTCCACAAACAACGGATAGCCTGAAACTCTTCTCCAATAAAGTCATATCATCCTTCAAGGATTAGAAGTGCGAAGAACCCTCGTTCTGTCGTGGTCTACTGGCAGGTGTGATGGAGCGAAACTCATCGTAAACATATCAACACTTTGTACTCGGCGTGTGGTGAATATGCAGGTCGCAAACGGTGTGCTGGATCTAATTGGTAAGACACCTATGGTGAAACTGAACAGCCTCACGAAAGGCATTGAGGCAAACGTACTTGTCAAGTTGGAATACCTCAACCCAAGTGGAAGTCTGAAGGATAGGATCGCGCTTGAGATGATCGAGCGCGCAGAGGAGAAAGGGATCCTGAAGCCTGGTTACACGATCGTTGAAGCCAGCACAGGAAATACTGGGATCGCACTCTCACTTGTTGGTACCCTGAAAGGGTACAGAGTAGTCATATACGAGACGATACCTGGGAGAATGGGAGAGGAGAAGATAAAGATCATGAGGAACTACGGTGCAGAGGTTAAACTGATAACTCCAGAGCAGCGGGAAAGAGAAAGGAGTGTGCCTGGGGCAGAGATCGAGCTTCCCGGTAGACAGATGTGCCTGGAGTTGGAGCGGAGCAACCCGAAGGTCTGGTGGGCGCGACAATTCAGCAACCCTGACAACACAAGGGCCCACAACAAGACGGGTAGGGAGATCCTAGCTCAAACTGATGGTAAGGTCCACGCCTTTGTCGGCTCCATAGGTACAGGTGGAACACTGATGGGCATAGCTGAGGTGCTGAAAAAGGAATTGCCGAACATAAGGGTTGTCGGGATCCAGCCCTCAAGCTCCAAAGTTGCCATCACTCCAGGCGAACCCTACCCTAGAAGTGAGATAAAGGGCGGCATCGTCTCCGATATGACGGAGAGACGCAATCTGATCGATGAGGTGGTAAAGGTCAGCGACGAGGACGCTGTAGAGATAACTCGTCGGCTTTGGAAAGAAGAGGGGCTATTTGCAGGGGTATCGTCGGGAGCCAACGTACTCGTCGCAATAAGGGAGGCCGAAAGACTAGGGGAAGGAAAGAATGTAGTAACCGTCCTGCCTGATAGCGGAGACAGATACCTAACAGAGCAACACTACGTTACCTAGAAAGACGTCAAAGTCCAATCATGGCCCTCGCGGGAAACCGGATGCCAGCCCTCCAAAGCCACTATTGACCGGATCTACCCTATTTGTTCACAAAGGACGGCATAATCTCTTCAGAGAAATTCTCCATAGCCTTTGCAAGATCATGTGGCTCCGCAACAGAGAAGTTCAACATGAAGTGTCTCACATTCACGTCGACATATCTTTGAATTCCTTCGATCACATCGTCCACGTTTCCTATCAGCGATGTTCCCATTATGTCTTCCACCGGGGAAGGTTTCCAGCCCCATTGCTTCAATAGTGATACCTTGTGAGCGTAGGCTGGCGTCTCCCTATACCTTCTGATAGCCACCTCACGGCTCTTTGCTAGGCTTACAGGGATCTCACGTACAAGCTCGATCTCAGAAAGTTCCCTGTCATATTTCCTCAAAGCATCTCTCAACTTGGGTTGCGCGTCTCTGAACTGCTCTGGGGACATCCCGGGAACCCAGCCCTGCGCGTATCTGGCTATTCGATCCAGGATTGCAGGGGTAGCTTTGTGCTCTCCTACAACAATCGGGAGGGGCCTCTGGATGGGTTTCGGGTAAAACTCAACGTCCGTGAATCTGACGTACTTTCCAGCAAAGCTCGCCTTTGGTTTCTCGAAGAGTTCTCTCAGGCCTTGGATTCCTTCATCAAGCCTAGTCCTTCGGTCTCCAATGTTGAGGGCATTAGATTCTTCACGGTACGCTCCGACTCCCACACCTAAGATCATCCGCCCATTGGAGAGTACGTCAAGGGTTGCCAGCTGCTTGGCGAGTATTACAAGTGCAGGTGTTCTCCAAGGAAGCACCAAGACTCCTGTTGCCAGTCTTACCTTCTCTGTTACGGCAGCTATGGCTGCTAGGCTGATCAAAGGCTCATAGAATGAGGGTTTGGGCTTAACGTCCATTATGTATTCCGGTGTTGTGATGTGGTCGTTGCCCCAGACCGAGTAATAGCCGAGTTCTTCTGCTCGCTTTCCGGCGTCAACGATCGTCTCTCTCGAGGCGAAGCCTGTGGGGACCATTAACCCCTCTCTGCCTGTAGGGACCGATACGCCAAATCGAATCATCCTTTGCTCCCCATCCTGAAGCCCCATCCCAGCCTTCTATTTTAGAGTTGTTACTCCTCTTGAGAGTGCGTTACCAAAAACCATTTCTAGTTTGGCGAGCGGTTCAAAGACTGAACAGATTGTCAGACCTTTTCAGACCTAGAGAATACTGCAGACCGGAGAGCATAGAGGAAGCCATATCCCTGCTGGCAAGGTACGGAGAGAGAGCAAGACCGATTGCGGGCGGCACTGATCTCTTAGTCGAGAAGCCGAGTAAGGTTGAGTACCTGATTGATATCATGCGTCTGCCCTTGGCCTACATCAGAGAGAACCCTCATACTCGAGGCATAGGCATTGGTGCATTAACCACTGTCCGTGAGATAGAGACTTCAAGACTATTCGAAGATGCAAGGTTCAGGGTCTACAGCATACTGGCAGATGTAGCGAAAGAGATTGGATATGTGACGACGAGGAACCTGGCCACCATTGGAGGCAACATCTGCAACGCTGTTCCTTCCGCAGACTTTCCGCCGGTATTGATAGCCATGGACGCCGAGGCGAGAATAGTGGGACCGAATGGAGAGAGGATTCTTCCCTTAGAGGGATTCTTTGTACAAGCCAGAAAGACGATCATGAGAAGCGACGAGTTGCTTACAGAGATCCAGGTACCAAGACAACCTCCTCTCACCGGAGTAGCCTTCTCTAAACTTGGCAGGCTGCGTGTAGACATCGCTCTAGTAAACGTCGCCGCCCGAGTCACCCTTGGACCTGATGAAAGCTGCAAGGATGCCAGAATAGTGCTCGGAGCGGTAGCACCGACCCCCATCAGAGCCAAGAGAGCGGAAAATCTGCTCAAGGACAGGACCGTAGGAGACGATATTATTGAAGAGGCAGCTCAAGCGGCGTCAGAGGAGACCAAGCCGATAAGTGATGTCCGTGCCTCCGCCGAGTATCGAAGAATGATGTCTAAAGTCCTAACGACTCATGTGCTCAAGCAGGCTCTTGAAAGAGCTGGAAGAGGGTGACCGACCTGGGAAAGTTCTCAATCAGATTAAATGTAAACGGAGAAACCCGCGAGGTCATGGTGCGGCCTCACTGGACTCTACTATATGTTCTCAGGGAGGAACTCGGGCTTGCCGGACCGAAACTCAGCTGCGGCTCCGGCGAATGTGGAGCATGCACCGTTCTCATGGATGGAAAGGTGGTCCCCTCCTGTCTGGTACTGGCGGCACAGGCTGAAGGCAAAAAGATAATCACGATCGAGGGTCTCGCAGACGGAACCACGCTACATCCCCTGCAGGAGGCATTCGTTGAACATGGTGCTGTCCAATGCGGCTTCTGCACGCCCGGAATGATCATCTCCGCGAAAGCGTTGCTGGATGAGAACCCTTGCCCGACAGAGGAGGATGTAAAGGAAGCTATTGCCGGAAACATATGCAGATGTACAGGCTACTCCAACATAGTGGAGGCCATACTGGACGCTGCAAGCAAGATCAAGAGAGGTGTGAATTAAGATGCCAGTTGTGGGCAAACGTGTACCAATGACGAAAACACATGATGCGTTTGAGAAAGTGACGGGCAGGGCAACGTACACAACAGACCTTAAGTTACCCGGCATGTCGTATGCAAAGATCCTCAGAAGCCCTTATGCCCACGCGATAGTTGCAAGGGTTGATGCGAGAAGAGCGGAGGGAGTCTCTGGCGTTGTGGCAGTGCTAACTTCAAAGGACGTATCTTCCGAACCGCACGGCACCTTTCCTCTGCCACACCCACAGGACTTGTATACACTACCCCCTATCGGCGGCAAGGTACGCTACGTGGGGGATCCGGTGGCTGCGGTGGCAGCCAAAGACATCGACACAGCTGAGGAAGCCCTAGAACTGATAGATGTGGAATACAAGGAGCTGCCCTCGGTCCTCGACCCTGAGGAGGCCCTCAAGCCTGATGCACCAAGGATACATCCGTGGGGCAACCTCGCAGTAGACCCCATGAACATAGAATTCGGCGACATTGAGAAAGGCTTCAAGGAAGCCGACTACGTATTTGAAGACACCTACAGAACATCGATTCAATGCCATGCCTGTGCTGAAACACATTCGTGCGTGGCAGACTGGGACGAGGATGGAAAGATAACGGTTTGGGCAGGCACTCAGGCTCCCTTTGCCACTCGAGAGTGCCTAGCCTTAGCTCTTGGCATCTCGGAAGATAGGATCAGGGTTGTGGTTCCGCCCGGCGGTTTCGGAGGGGGTTTCGGAAGCAAGAAGGAAGTCCAATCCTTGAGCCTGGACATTGCCGCTCTCTTGGCCAAGAAAGCGGGTAGACCAGTGAAACTGGTGTTCACTAGGGAAGAAGAGTTTGCTTGCACTGAAACACGCCACCCTACCGTTGTTCGCCTAAAAACTGGGGTAAAGAAAGATGGGACCCTGACAGTGAGGCACTCAAAGACGATCTACGATACTGGTGCATACGCCAGTCACGGATCATTTGTCTTTACGCGTGCGATGCGCTCCCTTGCACTCTGGAGATGCGCCAACATAAAGTACGAGGGGCTTCTCGTCTACACCAACAAGGTTGTTGCTGGGGCAATGCGAGGATATGGAAACCCACAGCATACGTTTGCGGTTGAGCTTCAGAACGATCAGATCGCTGAAGAGCTGGGGATCGACCCGATGGAGTGGAGACTGAAGAATCACATACGAGTCGGTGACATAGATAAGGCACCAGGGCGCGGGGATCCTGGCAAACCCATAGGTGGTAGTAACTGGATACCGGCGTTGTATAAGATCCAGAGTTGTGGTCTCAGTGAATGCATAGTGAAGGGTGCGGAGAGCATCGGTTGGGAGAGAAGGAAGATGAAGCCTGGAGAGGTCGGGGAAACAAGGAAACGAGGTATAGGTATGGCTTGCGGTATGCATAGCAGCGGAACGATGCCTACTCCCCGATTCTCCAGCGTCTATATCAGGCTGAACGAGGATGGCAGGATAGACATAATTTCAGGCGGGTGCGACCACGGAGGAACAGGACAGCATACCGTAATAGCGCAGATCGCCGCCGAAGAACTGGGGGTGCCCTTGGAAACGATAACTGTAACAGCCGAGGATACGGGCGTCACTCCATATGATTCAGGGACGGCTGGCGCCAGTGGTGGCACCTACACCGTAGGAGGGGCACTTGTAGAGGCGATAACGGATCTGAAGAAGAAGCTTCTCAGACAAGCTTCGACCATGTTGAAGGCACATGTCGAAGATCTGGAGATAGAGAAAGGGTACGTCCATGTTAAAGGAGCCCCCGATAAGCAATTGTCCTTTAAAGACATAGCCGGGAAGGCTCGAGTAGACAGACATCCTTACACCTATCTGGAGGGTGATGGGTACTACTATTATCCAGCCACAAATGCGCCTCCCTTCTTCGTGGACTTCGCGGAAGTGGAGGTGGACACCGAAACCGGGCAGGTCAAGGTGCTCAAGATAGTGGCGGCTCACGACAGCGGTAGGGCCATCAACCCAATGTTCTTTGAGGGACAGGTTCAAGGAGGGATACAGCAGGGCGTAGGATATGCCCTCACCGAGCGGCTCATAGTAGATGAGGTGACTGGGATGCCGCTCAACCCCACATTCTTGGACTATAACGTGCTGAGGGCGGTCGACATGCCTGAGACCGAAGTGATAATTGTGGAGACGGAGGAGCCTACAGGCCCTCTTGGAGCGAAAGGGCTTGGTGAACCGTGCTCGGTCTCTGTTGCCCCAGCAGTAGTGAATGCCGTGTGCGACGCAATAGGAGTACGCATCAAAGAGCTTCCAATAACGCCGGAGAAGGTCCTTCAAGCGTTAACAGAAAAAGAGCAACAAGAGCGAATTGCCCACTAGGCGAGTCAGTGGAAGGTTGGGTTCACGGGTGTTTGCAGATCACATCTATTAGCGCCTGTCTCTTCTCTTGCCTTGCCACACTCAGGCCTCTCGTCAACGCCTCTTTTAGTTCTACAGGGTCTTCAACGGTCTCTCCGTAGCCGTGGTTTGCCCTCGCGATCTCGGCGTATTTCGGACTTGGATCGAGGTCCACAGCGACGAAGTTGCCCGTCCTGACGGACCAACCGTTCGGGAAGAGCGTTCTCACTGTACGTTTCACGGCGTTGTAGCATTGATTATTGAAGATCACTGTCAGGAAAGGAATCTTGTACCTGCTTGAAACCCAGTGGCAGGCGGTTGGAACAGCGAACATGTAACTTCCGTCGCCTACACAGGCGATGACCGTCTGTTCGGGTGCTGCCATCTTTGCCCCTAATGCGACCCCCATACCCAGTCCAAGCCAGCCTGCTGGTGAGCTTCTGAAGTAGGTTCCAGGTTTGCTGAGCTGAATCTGAGCCGCCTCAAGGTCATACTCGTCGACAATTATTGTGTTCTCATCTTTCACCTCGTTCACAACGTAGGACAGCCAGGTAAAACTGATCGGCTTCTCATCCTTGGCTTTGAAGGCGGCTTTTCTCCAGAGGCCTCTCTGTCTGCTGTGTTCACTCCTGATCTTCTCGAACCTGTCCTCGATCTCCTCGCGTTTCCCTTCATTGTCCGAGATGAGTTCCTCTAGAATGGATTTGAGGGCAGGGATCGCTAGTCTCGGGTCCGCTGTGATCGGCATGTCAACTGGGTATCCCCAGATGGGGTAGGATGTGTAGGCTGGATCCACGTCTATCTGAATGACTTCAGCGCCTTCCTTGGGCTTGGTGACCTTCGGGATCCACGGTATGTCGCTGTCAATCAGCATGATCACGTCAGCTCCCTCAAGATAGGGTTTCACATCGTATCCAACGTGGAGCGGGTTCTCCGTGGGGAAGTTCATGAAGTATTTTGGCGCTTCGACGACAGGAATTGCTAAGAGTTCGGCTAGCTCCACGAGTTTGCTGACGGCCTCGGGTCGTCTGCCCAGTCGGCTGGTTATGATAAGAGGGTTGTCTGCGTCCAGTAACAGCCGCGCGACCTCCTTAAGCTTCCCAATATCTGCATTTGGGGGGGATACTGGCTGCCTCGTCTTTGTAGGAGTTGCCTCGCTTCCCCTCACCTCTTCCATCAGCCACTCTCTTGGAAGTATAAGGTAGACCGGACCTTGCGGCTCGGCTGTTGCTATCTTGAAGGCTCTCTCGACCACTGTCTTGAGCTGTTTGGTCGTTCTCAGCTCATAGTCCCACTTTACGAACTCCCTCAACAGACTTCCCTGATCGAAGGACTCCTGCCCCCAGTGCACTGATATGTCTCGGCTTCCCTCGTAACCCTCCTCGGTGACAGGTGTCCGGCCCGCGGTGAAGATCATGGGTACGCGCGCACGGTAGGCGCTCATCACTGCACCGAGCGCGTTCGCGGCGCCAACTATGACGTGTACCATTACCGCCTGCGGCCTTCCTGAGACTAGGGCATATCCATATGCCATGCCCATCGCGGGTATTTCGTGGGGGACGAGGACCGGCTTCGGATTCTCCACTCCTTTTGCTGCAAACTTAGCGAAGACCTCATTTATCGGAGCGGTATCTGTCCCCGGATTGATGAACAAGTAGTCCACACCGTTCGCCGCGAGCAGTCTGAGGTATGCCTCAGCACAGCTCTCACCCTGTTCGACGATCTCTTCCGACATCTTTTCAACCGACCTCTTCAGGTAGACCTATCTCCTCTCGGTCTCTCGCAGGAATTCCTTGGCGCCCTCTAGGAATAGATCGTTTGTACGCGCCTCTGCCGTGACATCCGACTTCAACTTCTTGCCTGCCGCCCGGATCTGCAATGTGGCTTGCCGGATCGCCTCCACCACACGGGGATGGTCCGGCTCGCCGGGTAATCCTATCGACTGCGCTAGGTCATTAGGTCCGAAGGCGAATAGTTCGAGGTGCTCTACCTTCAGGATCTCAGGCAGGTTCTGGAGGGCTTGGGCATCCTCCAGTAGGGCGATCGGCAGTATCTCCTCGTTGACTTGCTCCATGAAGGTGCGACGTTCTCGACCGCTCGCCTGCACGCCGTAGTTGTTGCCCCTGCCCCCACCGAAACTGCGACTCCCTCCAGGGGCGAAGAAGCAAGCCTTCGTGAAGGCTTCAGCGTCATCCTTGGTGATGATGTGGGGTCCCATGATGCCCATGATCCCCCGGTCTAAGAACTGTAGTATCGTGGAGGGCTCGGTGTTCGAAACACGCGCAATGGGTGTGAGTCCAACTAGGTCAGCTGCCCGGCACATCTCCTCGATGTCCTTCAGAGTGAAGACGCCGTGCTCCCCATCCAGGAAGACGTAGTCGAAGCCAGCATACCCCATTAGCTCGATTAGAGTGGCTGAGGGGAAGACTAGTTGACAGCCGAAAGCCTTCTTCCCAGCTCTCATCTTAGCCTTGACCTTGTTAGTTCGCATGAAATCTCCCCATCCTAGAATCTCCATTCGAAATATTGGCTTTTTCCATTCCACTCCTGCATAACCTGCGAAAGTTGAAAGCTTCGATTGCCCGCTGATGGCACAGGTTTCAACAGTGTGCTACATTCAACTCCATTACTCCTATATCTATCCATAGAACGTATCCCCTGAGTTAAGTGTTCAATCCACGCTGAACTGCAGTCGGTGGCGAATGGGTTGAGAAATAGGAAACAACTGTCGCCAATAGAGGCCTCAGAGCCGAGACCTACATACCTAGAACTCATGGCTGACTTGGGCGCCGCGAGACACATAGGAGGTCTAAAAGCTACAAGAGAGCTGCTCGAACTATGCCACATAGACAAAGCCAGATACGTCCTGGACGTCGGCTGTGGCATTGGAAAGACTCCTTGTTACATCGCAAAGAGATATGACTGTAGAGTGGTCGGCGTGGACATCTCTCAAAGAATGATCGACTTGTCAAGAGAAAGGGCTGAGAGGGAAGGCTTACAGAAGAAGGTTGAATTCAGGATTGCAGACGCACAAGACCTCCCTCTCGAAGACGACCTCTTCGACGCGGTCATCTGTGAGTCCGTAACCGTGTTTGTGGAAGACAAACAGAGGGCGGTAAACGAGTACATGCGAGTGACAAAGCCGGGGGGATATGTCGGGCTTAACGAGGCAACTTGGATGAAGACACCACCCCCAACAGAAGTTCTTGAGTACACATCCCGCACCTTCCACAGCGTCAAGCTGGAAACTTCTGATACTTGGGTAGAACTCTTGGAAACCTCAGGACTGAAAGACATAGTGGCTAGAACCTACAAGATTGCCTACCTCGACGAGGTGATTAGTAGGGTAAAGTGGCTCGGTCTCAGAGACGTAGTATCAATCTGGTATAGAATACTGTGCCTGTACATCGCAAGCCCAGCTCACAGGAGGGCGATAAGAGACCTGGCAGGAGAGGCGCAGAGCACTCCTGAGGGCTTCTACGAGTACTTCAGGTACGGAATATACGTAGGCAAGAAGAATGAGACCTCTAACACTTTGCGCCGGCGTAATGCTAGGCTATGACGCGGTTCTCCCCTACCGCTACCAAACGACAGATCTCACTCAGCATGCCAATGATGTTCACTAGGCTTTGACCAAAGCTGGCTGCGATGGCAAGGTATGGCGTCCACTAGTAAACGCGAGGGCTGGTGTCAGACTGGAGTGTTTCCATTGGGTCACCGAATCCCATCGTCTCGCTCTCTAGCCTAGTCTTCATGGTTCTTCGTCTATGAGCTATAATGAGCAATACTGCGACGCTGATTAATGCCCAGGCGACTATGTCGGCGATCAAGTATAGCAAGTTGACTCGCCAAGGGAAGTATTTTGGGGCTAGTACAAGTCGGATAAGCCAAGGAAACGGATATCCGTAATAGTCTGCGCCAACGAGCATAGTTGTTCTGTTCGGGATCAGACCTGTCAAGAAGGTCGTTGCCATTCCATTGATGGTCGCTGAAAGCAGGATCTTCCGACTCACTTATTTCACCTTGTCCCCCATTAGGACTGGATTCGCCTAGGTGAGATGCCGCTTATTGGCTTTTCAACTTCACCGATCATCCATATCCGACACATCGGCCAGACAAGCGAAACGCCTCGCAGGCCAGCACTCATTATCGCACACGAGGGTTGACGGCGAAAGCCGAAGCGTTGTCTCTTATCTTCTAGTCAGTGCATCCGAGTGCCGCGAAAAGTTATGTTGAGTTGCTAAACTCTTATGATCGGTATCTTCACATTGCGCGGTTCACACAACACACTGGGGATCTGTAATGGCAGTGAAGGTCTTGATTCTAAGCAAGAACGATCGGTACCATCTACTTGAAGAACTCGGCTCAAAGATCCTTGACTGGTTAAAAGAGCTGGAAGAGGTCCGAACGGAAGTCAGCCATGACAAGGGAATTCTTGCCAGTAGAGAACTGGACACTTGCGATATCTGCATTCTTTGCACAACGATGGGTGACCTCACAGCCGAACAGGAAGAGGGGATAGTTGAGTTCGTTGAAGACGGAAAGAACCTCTTCGGTATCCATTCCGCCACAGTCATCAATGAGGAACGCAAGAGATACATCAGCCTAATCGGTGGCAGGTTCACGCACCATCCTCCTCGGCATGAGTTTCAGGTGAGGATCGAAGACAAAGGTCACCCTATCACAGGCGGGATCGAGGACTTCAAGGTCACCGATGAGCTCTATATCTTGGATCGTGCGCCAGAAGGCGCCCATATCCTGGCAACCGCTCTGTGTGAGGGCAAAGCACAGCCCCTCCTCTACGCGAAGAGAGTGGGAAAAGGTAAGGTACTCTACAACGCATTGGGTCATGATCAAGCGACCTACAATCATCCCATATTCCGAAGGCTGGTGATCCAGGGAATCCAATGGATGATCAGCAGATAACGCATAAGTCTTTCAGCCTATGCCCAGTGTCGCAGAGAAACCCTAGAATATCTATGACGTTTCTTCCCTTCTCCTCCCGTGCAAGCGATACCTGTTAGATACACTCTATGATCTGCTCATGGATTTGCCTGATCCACCCAACGCTAGGCGTCTGATAGGATCTCAGGATGAAGAATGTGAATCCGATACGTTCAAACTCTCTTATGCTCCCGATGCACTCGTCAGCCGTTCCCGCAATCATCTCCCGGCGATTCAACCTATACCAAGCTTCGAATGGTTCGGAGAGCTTACTCATGTCGTAGATGCTTCTCATGTCTTTTCTCAGGCTGTCCTCATCTTTCCCGAGATGGACATGCGAGAACAAGGACTTCTCGATGCCATCGTAATCCCGGCCAACCGTGGTACAATGCCCCTTAAGGGCTTCCAGCTTCCGTTGACAGGTCTCGGGAGACCCGCCCAGGTTGCATCTGTCCGCGTACTGGGCGACAACCCTCAGGAGGAACTTCTCCCCTCCTCCGCCGATCGTTATCGGTGGATACGGCTTCTGGACGGGCCGAGGCTCACAATTGGCGTCCCTTATCGAGAAGTACTCTCCTTCATAGGTTGGGTGTTCCTCCGTCCACATCATCCGGATGATCTTGACGCCTTCCTCCAGCTGCCGTATCCTGGTTCGGGCATCAGGGAACTCATACCCATACGCCCTATACTCGGCTTCATGCCCACCCGCCCCGACTCCGAACTCTAGGCGTCCACCTGATACGACGTCCAGTGTGGCACTCATCTTCGCGACTAGTGCGGGGTTCCGGAAGGAGTTGCATAGTACGAGTGATCCGAGCCGTATCCTCTCCGTCACCGGCGCCAGAGCAGAGAGCAAGGTCCAACTTTCAAGCCTCGGTCCCCGCTGGAGAATGGCGTCGGCAAACCACATCGAGTGAAATCCCAAACGCTCGCATTCCTGAGTCTGTTTCCGTATCTCACCCCAGCTCTGTCGGCTCGTAACGAACATCCCGAACCTGAGATCCTTCAATACGATCACAACCTCTAACGGAAAGGTTTAGCCTCGAGCAGAAAAGGCTAACCCAAGCTCGCACCTATGCGCCTGCTTGGTGGGCAAGGGTATGCTGAGGGCCCTATCATGCTATGGATTGATAGGAGGTGTTCACTCTTCGCCTGTCTCTTCAGGCTCGCCCGGAGGGACCTCGTATAGCCCTGCGCCGCGACGACGCCCCCATGGGCTTGAACGTGCTTCAGGGGAGGGTTTCTCAACGAGGAATCGCTCTAGCTTCCTGTCGTCGATAGTCATACCTAGGCCTGGGGAGTCGCCTAGGACAATCCATCCGTCCTCGATCCGATTGTCCACCTGCATGACCACGTCTCTGCCCACGTCCACGACTTCCATCATCATGTGATTGGGCAGGGCTGCAGCTAGGTGTGCCATGTATTTTCCGGGGCAGTTCATCATCGAGACAGGGAGCTCGAAGGCGTAGGCCAGGTCTGCTACCTGCATCGCGCCCGTAATCCCTGATGTGCCAGATCCTATCTCAACCACGTCTACCGCCTCGTTGGCGATGAGGGGGGTGAACTCGCTGATCTCGTCTAGGTTCTCCCCTGTGGCAACCGCGGCTCTTATACTCTGAGAGACTTTACGGAGGCCGCGGTAGTCCCACCGGCGGGCCGGTTCCTCGGCCCAGGTGATCTCGTAGTGCTCCTCAATCCGCCTTATGTTCCGGATTGCCTGTTTGGGCGACCAGTACTCGTTCGCATCGATGAGCAGGATAGGCTTCTTACCAGACTTGGAGAGCGCATCCCTCATTATGCCTATGCGCCGGATATCTGTCTCCCGGTCCAGACCGACCTTCAACTTGCCCGCCGAGATACCCCTCCGAGCCATGCCCTCGTAGAAGGTTTGCAGCTCCTCGTCTGAGAGGGGCATATCGATACCGCTGGCATAAGCCTTCACCATCCGCGTGGAGGCTCCCAGCGTCTTCCAGAGCGGTTCATCCTTTGCCTTGGCCTTCAGATCCCAGAGCGCTACATCAATTGCGGAGAGTGCGTCGTTGGCGACTCCACGGTTCCCGCCTTTGAAGACAAAGTCTACCATCCTCTTCCAGAGTCCTCGCACACCCCTCGGATCCCGCCCTAGAAGCAAGTCTTCCACCATCGAGTGTATGTGACCTCTCGCACTGGGCGATCCCAGAGAGATGCCTGTGATGCCTTCATCGGTATCGATGAAGACGGCTAGACTCGCAGCCTTTTTCCTTCCTGTGGGACTGTTGGCGTCACCAAGGCGCCTCGTCATCTCAATCTCATACAGCTTGGTTCTTACGCCGGTTATCTTCATAATTCCCCTCCTCACAAAATGATCCTGACATGGTTCAAGCAGTCTGCTAGTCGAATTGCAGACCTATTTCCTCCAAGTACTTCACGGCTTCCCTACGGCCGCTGAGGAACCTATCGGTCGGCTTCTGCTTGACATAGTCGTAACAGGCCAGATGAGGCTTGAAGAAGGATTCAGGCTCTGAGTATATGAGTATCCTTCTATCTCTGCTGAAGTCGGTCGATTGAAGCTTCTCCCTTCGAATCCGCCCCAGCATCTCGTCCAGGTCAGCCAGCTTGATCCTAGCCTTCAATGCCGCGTCGGAGACCTCGATCCCCCAGCTCACTAAAGGTGGTGGAGGGGTCCAGACGTAGAAGAGGTTGCCTCCCATCACCATTCCTCCTATGGTGCTGACAGCTGTGTACAGGATGTTCTCCACTGAAGCCAGGTCCTCTGCCTGTCCGCCGCTTCCACCGCTCGCCATCTCTATCGTGTTCTTGTGCCTGCGGAGGGCTTTCCTCATCGCGAAGCCGCACCAGGAGGCAGTCTTCTCGCCACCCCAAACATCCCATGACTCGCTCTTCTCCATGGGCTGCATGGAGCTGCGCCGCAGCTTCTCCAAGCCTGCCATATACTGGACGGAGTCGTGGTAGATCATCCAGGCTGCGATATTCCTGACGATGCCCTCTATCATGGCTCCCTCCCAGCCGCCGGCGAAGCCGCCTACCGACCCACCTGTACCCCCATTCATGCCGAAGCAACCATACTCATCAAAGTATATTGCTGCGGCGAGAAGGGTGGTCTCGACCTTCAGGTCAGGCAGGACAGAGAGGAGCAGCCCGTCGCTCGACCTGAGCCCCCTCTCCTCATCCTTAGGGGCAATCAGGGCCTCGGTGGTAGTGAGGATGGGATAGTTGCAGAGGGCAAGGCCGGCTCTCCCTGCGAGTCTCACACCTATCCTAGCCCTCTCGACCGCCTTTCGGGCCGCGTAGACGACCATCGGTGTGCCGTGAACCTCTCTCCCCATGATCCTGTGGTAGTTGAAGGTCTCCAGATAGTCGATCCTAGGTATCCTAACGAGTTCCTTAATCATGTTCTCAAGGGGCATGAGCACCTCATTCCAAGCGCTGTGACCTCCAACAACTATGTTCCTAGGTCTAGGGTCCTCAATCTCTCTCTTTGCCAGGGTTCGAGCATCCTTTTCCGTCCCCACGGTTATCTGGCTGGGGGCTTCCTTGCATGCCTCCCTTACCTCCTCCTCCGTGAATTGTATCGCTCTATTCGTGTTGATGCAGTAGACTCCCCTCTCAGAGAGGTACCCCACGGCTGCGTCGAAGAGCTGATCTGCGTAGGCGTTGTCAACGTCATAGAATCTCTCGTGTTCCCCCACCTTCAGCCCGTACTTCTCGGAGAGTTCCTGCATCTTCCGGAACATACCCATGTTCCACTCTTTCTCATCCATCTTGGGTCCGTTCTGGGCCCTCTCAGCAACCTCAATCAGACTGATCGTGAGCATCCCTCCTCTGACCATTGAATTCGCGTTCTCGAAATTATAAGTTAACGTGCACTTGCCTCAGACTCTTAAGGGGCTGCATACAGGGTGGCTGGATCAGTTGAGGAACAACCTCATGTGCAAGTCTTCTCGACGGACTAAGCCAACTTGGCGCAGATGATCTACCCTGAGAGGTGCGGAACGCTGGCATTCGCTCAGCTTTGCCGGGTTGAGCCTGTCAGCCCGGCTCTACGTTCAGGAAGATTCGTATCAGAAACCCTATGACAAAGGATAACCCTGCTACTCCCAAGCTGATTAGGGACATCTCTAGAAACCTCCTCCTGAAAGGAATGCTCCTGGTGACGGATACGTAGAAGGTGAAGAGAAGAATCACGAAGATTCCGCTCAGAATCGAGACTCCGAGGCAGAAGTAGATGTTGGAGAAGAGCAGGAATGGGGAGATTAAGAGCAAGACCGTGAAGACATAGGCTATGCCTGTATATATCGAGGCCCTAATAGGGTTCCGCTCCCCTCCCTCAGTCTTGACGGATAGGTATTCAGACGCAGCCATCGATAGAGATGCAGCGACTCCCGTAATTGAGCCTACCAAGGCGATAAGACCTGCGTTTTGAAGGGCGAGGGTTAGCCCTGCAAGCGTGCCTGTAAGCTCTACGAGGGCGTCGTTGAGACCGAGAACCACGGAGCCAACGTATCTCAGATGCTCCTCGTCGATCAAGCCTATCAGGCTCTCCTCATGTTCACCCTCATCCTCAAGGATGCTTCTAGCTCCATGAAAGGATTCGGTGAACTTTTCATACACTTCCTGAGCTCGTCCCTCATCTCTCTCCATTAGCTTGACTCCAAAGGTCAAACCAAATATTCTGGCGATGAGGAGGTACTTCCATATCTTCAGCCTGTCTGGGCTCACATCTCTGCGGCTGTGCTTCTTCCAGAACTTGTAGTGTCTCAGCTCATCCCTTGAGATGTGTCGCAGAACGTCTCTATTGCGAGGTTCCTTAACCGCATCTGACAGCCTCTCATAGATGAGGTGCTCTGTGATCTCATTCTTCTGAGCAGCCAACACTGCTCTCTCTGTCTCTCTGTCCGACATTCCCATTCTCGCGGTATTCTTCTCCGTAGATCTCTTTTCAAACTTCCTAGATTGAACCTGTGCGGTATTCAAGGGTTGAGTTCTCTCCAAAGGATGTCTTGCGAATCGTCTCAAGCTACGAGTGCTGTCTGTATCTCCTCATCAGCAACCGGAAAGAGAAACGGCTTTCCAAGGAGACAACCCCGAGGAATTGTCGATGATATGTTAATCGGTTGATCATGTTTGCTGTTGTGAACTCGGAGGGGTTCGAGCCTTCAAGGGTGCAAGTTCGAGTGTATTTCGCTCGTCGTTCTCTGTGAACTGGCTCATGTAGAGGTTGTAGTAGAAGCCTCTCTTTCGCAGGAGTTCTCTGTGAGTGCCTCGCTCGATTATCTCTCCCTCATTGATTACTAGGACTTGGTCTGCATTGCGTATAGTGCTCAGCCGATGAGCGATCACGAAGCTGGTTCTACCTCTCATTAGCCTGAGGAGTGCCTCTTGTATTCTCATCTCAGTTCTGGTGTCGACGCTACTTGTAGCTTCATCCAATATCAATATGCGGGGATCCGCAATTATGGCTCTGGCTATGGATAGGAGTTGGCGTTGTCCTTGGCTGAGGTTCGATCCACGCTCGGAGAGTTTTGTCATGTACCCTTGGGGTAGCCGTGTGATGAAGCTGTCCGCGTTCGCCAGCTTGGCTGCTTCGATGCACTCCTCATCTGTGGCGTCCAGTCTTCCGTACCGTATGTTATCCAGTACCGTGCCTGAGAACAGGAAGACATCCTGCAGGACTATGCCCAGCCGCCTTCGAAGGCTATCCTTCTTGATCTCCCTGATGTCATGCCTATCTATGGTAATTCTCCCGCCTTGGGTCTCGTAGAAGCGTGTGAGGACGTTGACGATCGTGGTCTTTCCGGCCCCTGTAGGTCCAACGAGTGCTACGGTCTGACCGGGCTTGGCGTGGATGCAGACATCTTTCAGGACTGGTGTTCCAGGCACGTAGCTGAAGTCCACGTGGTCGAAAACTACTTCTCCTCTCATGTTCTCGAGAGGGATCGCGTCTGGGGAATCTTGCGTTTCCGGTTCTTGATCGATGATCTCGAAGATGCGCTCTGAGCCTGCAAGTGCTGACTGTATGCTGTTGTATAGGTCGGCGATCATCCTGAGTGGCTGCGAGAAGTTTCGAGAGTACCCAATGAATGCTGCTATCGTACCTATGCTCGCCACTCCCCGGATCGCCAGCCATCCTCCTAGGCCGGCTACGACTGCTATGCTGACGTTGCTCAGTATTCCCATGAGCGGTGGAGTTAGTAGGGCATATGACATGGCCTGTATTCCTGCGTCTCGAACGGCATAGTTGATCTTGTCGAAGTCTCCTAGGGCTGTTTCCTGCCGTCCGAAGGCGATTACGACACGTTCTCCGGTCAGGGTCTCCTCGATATTCCCATTGAGCTCACCCATGCTCATTTGTAGGCTCCTAAACCCGGAGCGTGTCCGTGCCCCTATTAGGGCTGTCACCCATATCATGATGGGGAAGACGATTAGGCTGCCGAGCGCAAGCCAGATGTTCAAGACGAACATCATCACGACTATGCCTGCTAGTGTCAACACAGTCGATATGAGTTGGGTAATGTTCATTGTGAGAGCCTGATTGATCGCGTCAATGTCGTTGGTCAGCCTGCTCATGAGTTCTCCTACAGGTCTTGCATCGAAGAAGCCTAGAGAGAGGGTCTGAATGTGTTCGAAGAGCTCTCTCCGGAGGTCTCTGAGTGCTCTCTGCGCTATCGTCGCCATCATCCACCCGCTGGACACGGCAGTGAGGACTCCAGCAATGTAGGTGCCCAGCAGGAGCAGTGAGATCCATAGAAGCCCTGTGACGTCCCTTCCAGTTATGAACTGGTCTATAGCTACGCCGATCAGGTAGGGGCCTGTTAGAGATAGCAAGGTATTTGCCGTAACGAGAAGCACTACCATGGCAAGTTGCAGTCTGAACGGCTTGAGGTAAGAGAGTAACCGTGCAAAGGCGGCTCGTGGATCCTTAGCGTTCTCGATGGTTCGGCTCATGGGTCCGCCTGGTCCGTGCATACGAGGTGGACGTGCCTTTTCTCTGCGGCTACTCATCGCTATCTCCTCCGTTGCCAAGTTGTGACTCGTAGATCTCTTGGTAGATGGGGCTTGTCTTAATCAGTTCCCTGTGGTTGCCTTCAGCCACGACTCTGCCATGATCCAGTACTACTATCTTGTCCGCTCCGAGTACTGTGCTTATGCGTTGTGCTATCACGAAGTTTGTGCGTCCCCTCATCAGTTCATCTAGCTCACGTCGTATCTTGACTTCTGTCTCGACGTCTACTGAGCTTGTGCTGTCGTCGAGGATCAGGATCTCTGGTTTCACCAAGAGTGCGCGGGCGATCGCGACTCGCTGTCGCTGCCCACCTGAAAGGTTGACTCCTCGTTGTCCAACAGGTGTATCGTAGCCTTGCGGGAAGCTTGTTATGAACTCGTGAGCTTGGGCTGCTTTCGCTGCGACCATGACCTCCTCATCGGTAGCGTCTTCCCTGCCATACCTTATGTTGTCCCGTATCGTGCCTGAGAATAGAACGGTCTCTTGGAGGCTTATCCCAATGTGGGCGCGAAGCGATTGCTGTGTTACATCCCTGAGGTCGGTACCATCAATAGTTATCCTTCCTCTCGTCACATCGTAGAACCGAGGGATGAGATTGACGAGACTGGTCTTTCCTGAGCCTGTTGAGCCCAAGATGGCGATCGTCTGCCCTGGCTCAGCCACCAAGTTTATGTCCTCTAGGACGGGGTCTGTGCAGTCCTTGATGTAGCTGAAGCAGACACCCTCGAAGACCACTCTCCCTCTCACATCTGTCAAGGGTCTGGCGTTGGGTTTGTCCTGTATGTCTGGGATGGAGTCCATGACCTCCATGACTCTCACGGCTGATGCGTTTGCCGCTGATATTGGACCTGCAATCATAGCCAGCATGAAGAGGGGAAACATCGTTGAGATAAGATAGTTGACGAAGGCCACTATCTCGCCTAAGGTCAGTCTGCCCGCTATGATCTGGGATCCTCCGAAGTAGATGATGACCACGATTCCTAAGTTGATGAGCAGTAGCATCATAGGCATAAGGGCCGAGAGTAGCCTGACAACCTTGACCTCCTGCTCCATAAGGTCATCGTTAGCCGCTCCGAACCTTTTTACCTCGTAGTCTCTCCTAGAGAAAGCTTTGACTACTCTCATACCTGCAAGGTTCTCCTCTAGGACTTGGTTTAGCCGCTCAAGTCTCTTTTGGATCGCTGCAAACATTGGATGAATCCTTCGGGCGAGGATCGTTGTGAGAAGAAGTATGAATAGCATCATGGGGAGTATCATCGTCGCGAGCATGCTGTTCGTTGCTAGCATCAGGATGATGCTCCCTGCTATCATCAGAGGTGCACGGACCAGCATGCGTAGTGAGATCTGGACGGCTGCTTGAAGCCGGTTCATGTCGCTGGTGAGGCGCACGATCAGCTCTCCGGTTCGGAAGTCGTCAAGGTTTCTGAAGCTGAAGGTCTGCACCTTGCGATAGGCTGCGCTGCGGAGGTCTGCGGCGAAACCTTGGGCTGTGCGGACCGAGTAGAAGGTGTTCGCGACTGCCAGTAGGGCGCTAACAATTGAGACGCCGATCATGATGAGGCTGGTGTTGGCTATCACCTGCACATTCTTGGTTGCAACACCTTGGTCGACGATCACCTGGACGAGTCTAGGTATCGCCAGATCCAGAACGACCGTGATAGACAGAAGTGTGACTGCAAGAATTGTATCCCGACTGTAAGGTTTCAGATACCCTAAGGCACGTCTAAGGTCGTTCATTCGGGGTTCTCCAATTGCTTGTTAATCTTCTCGATCTCCTTGGTTGTCTCTTCGAGGATTCCTCGCACTCTCGCAGAGGCTTCCCGATTATCCACTATGAGGGGATTGATCTTCTCCAACGCGTTTAGAAGTCGGTAGTTAGCTTCGAAGACCTCTTCTCGCATTCCTTGAAAGAGTCTCCAATATATCTTCTGGACGGAATGGTAGTGGGACTTGATGTGTGTCCATGATCTTTTGCGTTTCTCGACTTCTCTCAGTCCAGCTTGTGTAAGGCTGTATTTCTTGAGTGTTGGAAGGTCAGAGCTTACCTGCTCTATCAGTCTCTGCTCCTCCAGTATCGCGAGGAGAGGATACATTGAGCCAGGGCTGGGTCTCCAATCGGTATAATGCTCAATCTCATCCATAAGCTCCGAGCCTGACATGGACTCCTGCTTCAGGATGTCCAATGTCATATGGTGGAGCATTCCTTTTGGTACACCGATTCCCTTGCCTAGGCGTCTTCTCTGGCTGCCGCTTCGATGCATAAAACATCACGCAATATCGAAACCAATATCGAAATCGATATCCATGATATAAACTTAATCCCTGAAAGAACTTCTTCAAGGACAATAACACGAATCGGAAAATACATACTTCAAACAAACAGTGGTTATCATCTGACCAGGGAACAGCTATCCTGAAGCTTCTATGCCAGAACCGCTACCCCTCTACCGAAATCCCTGACAGTCTTGATCCCTTCCTCATCTTGCACAACGTCTCCCCTACTATCTCCGAATGCCACGCTCCAATACCTAGCCCCAGGGACCACCATCTCCACGATCAAGAAGAAGAGGACCTGAGCCAAAGCAAAATTCTGTCCTGCCCTACGAGCGAAATCGCAAAAAAGGGGTAAGCGCACACCAATAGAGTGTAAGGGATAAAGGAGTGCTGCTGGTTCAGTTCAAGTCACTCGATAATGTCCGTCATGTTGGACTGGTCAGCAGAGATGGGCGTTCACTGCAGGTCCTGCGTGCAACGAGAAGCATCTATGACCTAGCCTTGGAGGCAGGGGAGGCGAAGACAGGGCTGGAACGATTAGTCGGGGATCGCATTGGTGACGAGGAAGTCGACTATGATCAAGTCATCTCGGAGAAGCGCCTCCTCCCGCCTCTCGACCACCCCGACCCCGCCCACTGCTACGTCACTGGCACTGGTCTTACCCATCTTGGCAGTGCTCAGGCACGCAACACGATGCACGCCAAACTGCAAGATGAACAGGCTCAGTTAACGGACTCGATGAAGATGTTCAAGTTAGGGCTTGAGGGCGGTAAACCCGCATCCGGCAAGGTGGGTGTCCAACCGGAGTGGTTCTACAAGGGCGACGGCGGCTGCCTCGTCCCTCCTGGACACCCGCTTGAGCTGCCCCCGTTCGCCCTCGATGGCGGTGAAGAGGCAGAGGTCGTCGGTCTCTACGTCATCTCCCGATCTGGCGATGTTCTGCGCGTGGGCTTTACACTCGGCAACGAGTTCTCCGACCACGTGCTGGAGCGGAAGAACTACCTCTACCTAGCCCACTCAAAACTTCGCAACTGCTCGATCGGGCCTGAACTGCTGACCGGCGACCTGCCCACCAGCATCTCTGGCACCGTTCGACTGCTGCGCGGTGGCGATGAGCTGTGGGCAGAGACCTTTCTGACCGGTGAAGCAAACATGTCGCACAGCATCGCCAACCTCGAGTACCACCACTTCAAGTACGACGGGTTCCGCCGCTCTGGGGATGTACACTGCCACTTCTTCGGTGCGGCTACCCTAAGCTTCTCAGCCGGAGTCAACGCCAGACCGGGCGACATCTTCGAGATTTCTGCGCCACCATTCAGCCGCCCGTTGATCAATCCACTTGTTGCCAGTGGATTGAGCGGCACTCTGGTTACAGTGCAGCCGCTTTGACTGGTGTCGAGACGCGTTTGCCGGTTCTTTGAACCGGCTGTTCAAAGAAGGATCCTCGGAAGACGATAATTCGTGTCCCCTTCTTGGTGAGTGGCTCTGGTCACACTTGGTCGCGTGTCGCTAAGAACTGGGTAAAGGATATGTGTCGGCGCGAAACATAAAGTGGAAAAGATGCTGCGAGATTGAGGAGGACAATAACGGTTGACGCAGAATGAGAGGTGATGAGTCGTGGCCAAGAGTGCAAAGAAGGCGTTCCAGAAGATTGAGGAAAGATATCACGTACTGTTTGAGATGATGCGGGATGGTGTCGTATATGTGGACATGGAAGGGCGCATCATTGAGTGCAATCAGGCATACGCAGACATGCTTGGCTATTCCAGAGACGAATTGAGAGGTGTGACCTATCAAGAACTGACGCCTGAAGAATGGCACGAGATGGAAGATGAGATTGTAAAGGAAGAGATAATGAAAAAAGGCTACTCCGATCTATACGAGAAAGAATTACTGAGAAAAGACGGAACTGTTTTTCCAGTAAATATTCGAGTTTCGTTGATCAGAGACGAAGACGGACAAGTCGTAGGAATGTGGCGTATAATCAGAGACATTACCCTGCGGAAGAGTGGAGAGCTGGAGCTGAGAAGAAGTGAGGAGCGCTATCGCAAGCTTTTCGAGTTGTCTCCCGACGCCATACTGACCTTCAATCTGGCAGGCCTCTGTACATCATTCAATCCTGCTGCGGAAAGGAACTTGGGCTACTCCAAGGAGGAGGTCGTCGGCAGCCACATCTCTAAGCTGCCCTTCCTAAGGGCCAGGGACATTCCCAACTATATCAAGGTGTTCAACTCCATCTGGGAAGGGAAAGTGCCAGCGGCGCTTGAGATTCCTTATGTGTGCAAAGATGGAAGCTCAGGGTTTGGGGAGGCCAATTTTGGCGTGCTGAAGGAGGACGATAAGATAGTAGGCCTCACAGTTGTAGTGAGAGATGTCACCGAACGCAAGCAACTGGAAGATCAAGATCGCCTCCTTCACGTCTTTCTGAGACAGGATCTCAAAGGGAAGATCCAAGATATCCAAGGTTTCGTCGAGCAACTGGGGCGTACAAGCCTCTCCGGAAAGCAGGAGGAATATGTTCAGAGCCTCAAGGAATTGTGCAAAGGAACAGCTGAACTAATAGATAAGAGTCTACAGACTTAGAGGAGGCAAGGAAGCCGAGGGTAGAACACCTGCTGCTGCGAACGGTGATGCCCAGCGAGAGATCACTAACACGGACTGACATCCTAATCGACGTCAATGCCGGAACTCAAAGAACGGTCAGAACCCAGTCTCAGGTTAACTCTCTGCAATCCCCAATCCTCGAGGAAGTGTCACCCTCCTTGCATGCTGTCAACCTCGGGGGGGAGCCCTGAATTCGAGTTAGTGGCAGGAAATAGTCGATTCTCCATTGCTCCCTTCATGGGTCTTTTGTTTGCTCCGGACCAAGCTTGGAGGCATCAGATGTCTCTTCTAAGAGTCTCAATTATGCTGAGTCTCATTGCTTTGTAGGTCGGGTAGACTGCTCCGAGCACGCCCATCATAAACGCACTGGTTATCGCTATCTGTATCGGGGTGAAAGAAAGGAAGTAGACCATTTCGAAGCCCCACAGGCTCACCCAATCAACGATAACCTGATAGAGCTTGACTGCGATTGGAATGCTCACAGCGAGTCCAAGAACAGTCACAGCTATCACCTCTACCAGGATCATCATTGCCAGTTGCGAGTATGAAGCGCCCATTGACCTCAGAATCGCGATCTCCCTCTTTCTGTCGTCGACGTTCATGTTTGTGGTCACCGCGATGCCGAGGACACAGACTATGAACCCGGAGATCTTCATGACCTCGTACATTGCCAGCTCCTCCGCTATGTGTTCATCTAGGTCCTGGAGCAAGTCCTCTCGGGTCATTATCCCTACTGGATATCTTCCCTCGAAACGTCTCTTGATCTCATCCTTGACGTGGGCAAGCCGGTTCTTGTACTCATCTCTTACCTCAATAAAGAAGACATTCGCGTAGTCACCTACGTTTCCGAACTGGCCGGTAAGGGTACTGTAGGACACGTAGCATGGATCTCCCAAGCCAGGGGCACCGAAGGCAAATATTGCGCCGGGATTAGCCTCCGCTATACCGATCACGCTGAACCTGCGCCAGATGGGCACATAGAAGATCTGTCCTGCGGCCAAGACCCGTTCGGCTGATAGGATCTCAACCGCGCTGCCCCGCCTAAGATCCCCCAGCGAGGAGGCTACCGCACGAGAGAGTATCACTGTATTGGGTTGCATCAACTCGTAGTACACGCTAGGCGGTGTATCCGTGCTAAGCTTGACGTCCATAACCTTAGGGAAGGAGCGAACATCGATGCCCATCATCGGCGCGGAGAAGTTTCCTGCTCTGCCGTCTGGAACCCTAAGCCTAGTCTCGAACGATATGGTCGCGGTGACAAACTCGACGTAGCGGCCTCCGCCAAGGTTCTGGATCTTCTTGTGGAAGTCAGCCGGAATCCTCTCCTCGCTAAAGACAACTATGTCTGCGGGAAAGAGCCGTTTCATATTTTTCTCTATACTGATGTCCATCGATCCCATTTCGAATTCTGCCACCATGTAGAACGTCAAGGCTACACATATCAAGGAGAGGCTTACAGCCGTTCTAGTCATGTTTCTTCGAATACTCTTGGATGCGAAGCCTCCAAGCCTCCCCAAGATTGGTTGAGAGAGATATCTCCAGAGGACCGCGTATATCCTAAGGCACCCTACTGCGAGAGCGACGCCTCCAAGTATGAATGCCGGCAATGAGAACATTGGAAGTATCTCTGCAGAGATTCCTAGGAGTGTCGTCCCAGGGTCCCGAATCTTCGACAACTGATTTGCGCCCCAAAGCAAGATCAGTCCCAGCACTGCAGAGAAGATGGGTAACCATTTCTCATCGGCAGACCGTCCTCCTCGCACCGTTTCGATGATGTTCTCCCGGGACGTCATAAGAGAGGGGACGATTGCTGCGATCACCGCTATTAAGGGTCCGACCACCACCCCGGCTTTCAGATAGGTTTCACTGAAGACTATCTTGACATACTCGGCGGCAGGGGCGGTCTCTGGGCTTGAAAGAATGAGCGTGGCCGCTGGGCTGATGAAAGCCTCAGCCATGTATATCGCTAGTGCCGTTCCGATGAGCGCTCCAGCTATGCTGGCTATGACTCCGATGAATGCGGCTTCGCTGATGAGCATCAGGAAGACCTGATTCATGGTCATGCCGAAGGATCTGAGGGTTCCTATCTCGTATATCCGACCCTTTGCGTTCATGTATTGCATATTGAAGATCAAGACGGCGGCGATTGTGAAGGCTATGATTGCGTAAAGCAGGCTGTCTATCGAGTAGCCTTCCATGAGCTCCTCAATCTGTTGCAGCATCTGTTTCCTGACCGCGGAGACTTTATACCTATAGCCCAGCTCTCCTTCGAGTCTTTCCACGACCCGGTCTACATCTCTGAAGTCCCTGATCTTGGCGATCATCATCGTGAGTCTTCCATAAGTCTTGAAGATCCTCTGCGCCATTGGCAGGTCAATGTAGATCCTCTTCCCGATCTCCCCGAGTCCCTTGAGCAGCGGTGGGGGAAGGTAGACTCCTGCAACCTTGAGTTCGTAGTACTCCCCGAGTACACGTATCTTCATGGTATCGCCGATACCAAGGCCAAACCTAGAGTCGACGATAACCTCGTTCCTCTCGAGGACCCGTCTTCCCTCGATCTTTGTATACCTCTCATCCATGTAGTCGTAGTCGCCCTGAGCGACTCCAATTACGCTCACGTCTTCTTCGTATTCTTGTCCTGCAGTCTGGTTCCAAAAGGAGACTGTTCCTCGACCTTCCACTCTTCCCGCTGCATCAGTGATATTCGCCATCGACCTAACCAATTGGAGCGTCTCTATGGGGAAGGATTTCCCAACAGCCGAGGTTATGCTGATGTCAGCATTCCCCGTCGCCCGAATCGCGAGGTCTTTGAAGTTGCGACTGGCGCTCTCCAGAACCGTGCCTATCGATACGAGAAGGATCACGCCTAGCAGGATCCCGACAAACGATAGCGCATTCTTCCTCTTTCTCCTGATGATGCTCTTAGCCGCATACCTGAGGACGAAGGGTGGTGACATACTTTTGCTCCTCCATTGAACTTCACGTTAGGGATTCAGGACTCTCTCCCCTTTGATCATCCCATCCCTCATCTGAACAATCCTGTCCGCGTGCTCAGCGGCAACAGGATCGTGGGTGACCATGATCACGGTAACCCCTTCCCCTTTACATAGGTCCCTAAGTTCGCCTACGACCTCATGCCCGGTCTTTGTGTCGAGATCTCCGGTCGGTTCATCTGCAAGGACCAGGCTCGGATGATTAGCCAATGCTCTCGCTATTGCGATCCTCTGTTGTTCTCCCCCGCTCAGTTCGTCTGGCTTATGAGTCGCTCGGTCCGTAAGACCGACCATCTTCAACAATCTATCCGCTCTCTCCTTACGTTCTTCTCCTGGAACGCCGGCAATGTCCATTGGCAGCTCCACGTTCTCCCTAGCTGTGAGGATGGGGATCAGGTTGTAGAACTGGTAGATGAAACCGATCTTGCGCCTCCTTATCCTGACTTTGTCTGATTCGCTCAGTTTTGAGAGGTTCTCCCCATCGAGGATTACGCTGCCTTCAGTGGGGGAGTCCAAGGTTCCTACGATGTTGAGCAGGGTGGTCTTTCCAGAACCTGACGCCCCCATTATCGCTAGGAGTTCTCCCCGTTTGACCTCCAGATTGACTCCTCTTAAAGCCTCGATATCCAACTTGCCCAGCCTGTAGGTCTTACGAAGGTTACTCACTTCCAGAATCGGCTTCTCAGTCTCGTCCAAAGGGATCTGCCTGCTCCTGTTTTCTGATGACGTCGTGTCTTTTGAGGCTGCCTGTCTTATCCAGAATTCATGAGCAGTGTACTTAGGATCGATGTCTCTGTTGAGGGTGTGGCTTCGGGTCTTTTCATTCCCGGCGTAACAATCGACCACTGTCGACACTCCTTGACGTGCTGACCTTGGAGTCACTTTTGAGACTCAAAGATTTTTAGATAAACTCAATAATGATCTGAACCTTAGTCCCCCTCTGCCGGGAAGATACCCCTATGAATTACGTAGTCTCTTGGAGTGGAGGTAAGGATAGCTGCTTAGCTTGTTTCCAAGCAATGAGAAGCGGATACACAATCTCGCACCTTGTGAACTTCATCTCCAAAGAACATGGAAGGGTAAGCTTTCACGGCATAGAGCCTGAGTTGATTAGACTTCAAGCTGAAGCAATTGGCATACCTTTATTGCAAAAGGAGACCACGTGGGACGGATACGAGCAAGATTTCAAAGAGGCGGTCAGAAGCCTGATCCCCCATGGTGTGAAAGGGATGATCTTCGGCGACATCTACATACAAGAACATAGAGACTGGGTAGAACGGGTCTGTGGGGAATTGGGAATCGAGGCGGTTGAACCCCTCTGGGGGAGTGACCCCGAGAAGATCCTCACTGACTTCATAGACGCTGGCTTCGAAGCGATAGTCGTTACAGCCAAGCCCGACCTTTTCGGGTCAGAATGGATCGGACATAAAGTAGATAGAGAATTTTTGAGGTACCTAAAAGAGCGCAAAATAGACATCTGCGGCGAGAACGGCGAGTACCACACCTTCGTGACCTATGGACCCCTGTTCAAGAAGAGAATAAGAATACACAAGAGCAGCGTGATCATGCGAGATAATCGCTGGTTCTTGGATACTGCCGAGTACTCCTTTTGAAGCAGTCAGATTGGGGGCTCGTATCCTCTAACATATACATTTACAGCCTCACGGAGGACATAGAACGGTACGTTTCCCACTACTCGAAAGCCTCCGAAGATGAAGGTCGGGACATACTGAATATCCAGCCTCTCCGCTTCGTCATCATCAAGCACTCTATCCCGGAAAAGACCGCTGCGCAAGGCTTCAGCGAACTCATGAGTATCCAGTCCTAAGGACTCAGCGATTGGAACCAGCGTCTTAAGCGTGCTGATGTTCGTCCCTCTGACCCAATACTCATCCATCACACGGTCGAAGTACTCCCTAAACTTCCCCTGAGTCTTCGCGTACTCAGCACCCTCCATCGCCAAACGGGTATTGGCCCGCACCGGAGGAACAGAGAAGACGATGTTCTGATCATACGCGAGCCTCTTGATCATGAATGAGTGTTCCCGCTTCTCTCTTACTTCACCACGCTTCCTTACCTTCGGCCCGATCTCCCACCCAATCCATTCAAAATCGACTCCAAACTCCTGCTCCAGTCTGTAAGCAGACTCATTGCCAACATAGCAGAAGGGGCAGGCGAAGTCATAGTAGACCCTGATGATCTTATTCTCTGAAGCCATCATCTTCACCATCCAAGATTAGCCGTCTGATGATACAAAAATCTATAGAACCTATCCCCGTGAACAACACGCGGGCCCATCAGCAGACTTTATTCGGAATCAACTGTATGACTTGAAAGAGACAATGAGGGCTGATCAACTTGAAGAAGGTTGTTACTCCTCACCGCGCGATATTTCCAACACCCGCAGCACTCGTAACCTCTATCGACGAGACTGGTAAGCCGAACGTGGCAACCGCCGGCGAAGCATTCATGATCTCTCTCCGTCCACTGATCGTTGCCGTGGGCTTCAGATTCGCCACATACACAAACAAACTGATAAACACAACAAGAGAGTTCGTAGTCAACCTCCCCACAGAGGAAATCCTAGAGGCAGTCGACTACTGCGGAAGTGTCTCAGGTCGAGAAATCGATAAATTCAAGGCGACAGGCCTGACACCTCTGCCAGCCAAATACGTCAGGCCTCCGATCATAAAGGAATGCCCAGTAAACATCGAATGCAAAGTCCGAGACATAATCCACTTCGACTACATGGACCGTGATGTCTTCGCCGGTGACACGCCTGCAATCCACATCGACGAGGAGATACTCAGCGAAGATGGTCTACCGGACCTGACGAGATTCACCACGATCGCCTTCGCATCAAACAGATACTACCGTGTCAAGGACTTCCTAGAACACACTCGCTTCACTATCAAGAACAAGACCTGAGTCAGACAGGCATTGGCTCTCTTCTCTGGACTCTCCGTCAAGCGGGTATCAGCGGAGTCTCAGTGCAGTCAAAAACTAATATACTGGAGTACCCAATTTTCCCAGCTCATCAGCGAAGCGAATGGTAAGGTGAGGCCATGAAGTACAGGGGATTCGGGAAGCTAAACTGGAAGGTCTCAGCTCTCGGGTTTGGCGCCATGAGGCTCCCCATCCTTGGGGATGACTCTGCCAAGATCGACGAGCCGGAAGCCACCCGCATGATCAGGTACGCCGTAGATCACGGCGTCAACTACATAGACACCGCCTACCCCTACCATCAGGGAAACAGCGAGGTTCTGCTTGGGAAGATCCTTGAGGACAGGTACCGAGACAGGATCAAGCTTGCGACAAAGATGCCTACATGGCTGGTCAACTCCCAGTCCGACATGGACAAGTACCTCGACGAGCAGCTGAAGAGGCTTCAGACGGACCAGATAGACTTCTACCTCCTGCACGGCCTGGGAAAGGATCGATGGAACAAGATGAAGGAACTCGATGTCTTCACCTGGGCCGAGAGAGCCATCGACCAAGGTAAGATAAGCCACCTAGGCTTCAGCTTCCACGACAGCCTAGACGTCTTCAAGGAGATCATCGACAGCTACCAGAACTGGACCCTATGCCAAATACAGTACAACTACGTCGAGTCCAACTTCCAGGCCGGCACCGAGGGTCTAAAATACGCGGCCTCGAAAGGTCTCGCCGTAGTCGTGATGGAGCCAGTAGCCGGGGGGAAACTCGCCCTCCCACCAATGCCCAGCATCCAGACCCTCTGGGATCAAGCTGAGACCAAGAGGACGCCTGCAGAGTGGGCGCTCCAATGGGTCTGGAACCACCCTCAGGTCTCCGTTGTTCTCAGCGGCATGAACACGATGCAACAAGTCATCGAGAACATTGAGAGTGCTGAACGTTCCGGTCCGAACACCCTAACGCCCAAAGAACTGGAGATGATAGAGCAGGTTGGACAGAAGTATGGTGAGCTTGGCTTCGTCGGCTGCACCGGTTGCCAGTACTGCATGCCCTGCGACCAAGGGGTCGCGATCCCCAAGATCTTCCAGCTCTACAACGAGTATTACATGAAAAGCCACGACAAAGCCGTCAAGGACAAATATTGGGAACAGGTCCCACCTGAGAACCAGGCTGACAAATGCGCCAAGTGTGGGAAGTGCGAGGAGCTCTGCCCACAGCAACTGCCCATACGGCGCCTTCTCAACAGCGCAACTAGGCTGTTCGAGAGGAAAAGTTGAGAACCGCCTAGCCCAGCGAGCTGTCGTGCACGAAAGCTGATAGTGTAGAAGGGCTGCGGTTCTCATCTATCTTTCTGACAAATACATCTGTTGCACGCTAGGCCTAAACCAGACTGCCAGCCAATGTAAGCTTGTCCGTTGCAGCACAGTCTTGAACCAGTATGAGAAAACATGAGCGGGCTTTGAAGAGGTTTCCTCCTCATCTCAACAGCCCTGCTCTGTCCTCCAGCAGTAGTAGGCTTGTGTGCACAGCTTCTGAAAGCCAAACATGCGATAGAGCTTGAGCGCCCGCGAATTGTCGCTGTCCACCTCAACGTTGATACTCCTTACTCCCTTCTCAGCCAGTACTCTGAAGCTCTCCGCCAAGAGTGCCTTGCCTAGACCCTTTCCTCTGAAATCCGGGTGAACTCCGAAGGGTCCTAGCTGTGTTTCTCCATCCTCATGGCGAATCAATACGAAGCCGGCAACCCGCCCTCTCCTCTCCAAGACAAGCGAAGCCTCATCGTCAACGTGTCGAGACCTGTCAAACCACCAGTCAAAGGTGACGACCCTCTGCTCTGGCGCAACGTCAAGAAACAGATGGATATTACTCTTAAGAAAGGTCTCAAAGACTGAGTCTCTGATGTCCTCGTTGCTGACCTCCGGCAGCGGAACCGTCTTGAACCCGGTGGGAAAACGGATGGGCGGCAGTCCGGTTGGCTCCACATAAGCAACCATTGAGTCCTCTTCGCACACCAGGTACAATCCTTGCGCAAGGTACCAATCATGATACTTCTGTCGGAGTTCACGGTGTTCATCTGTCATCTTATCGAGAAGGAACTCGAGCCGTTCACGCCCGATCATCCTAGTGTATGTCTTCGCCTCCTCAATGAGTGCCCGGGCAACCTCATCCTCGTCTTCACTTGGAAGCACGATCGGATTCCAGCTTCCCGAGAACAGCATCCCTGTGAAACGAGCGCAGAGGCTGATCCAGCCCCGGAGTTCACCTGACTCTTTCAGCCTTGCCAAGATCGCTGCCCAGTGGTCATCGGCGTATCCCGCCAACTCCTTCTCGATCTCTTCGAGATCCACATCGCCTCTTCTCAGGACAGATTCTCGCCTTGCCTCAAGAGTGACTCTAGCGAGTTCTCCGAGATCTACATCCTTGAACCTGTGCGTACTTATCAGCAGCATCTATCTCACTATCATCCGGTATTCACATCGTGAATATCGATTGAAAGTTCTTATCCAAGAATGCAACCCAGGGACTCAAGACGTTTGATCGCGAGATCAATCGATAACCCCGAAGCATAGGCAGAAGATGACCGCTGAGCTCGAAAATGATGATGCCCTGCGAGAGACCGATAAGGAGCATTCATCTAGGGTTCAATCACGAGAAGTCTTGATAGGGAGAACCAGTCTTCGATGACTTCTCCAGTTGCCTTCCCGTAGTACTTCTCGTAAAGCGCCACCTTGCCTATCTCCGCCTCGTCCGTGCGGTCTTCTAGGAAGCGTGCCCTTCCCGTGAAGTTCATCCTGCCGATCTCAAAGGAGACTCGACTGTCCTTTCTGATGTTCTTCATCCAGTCAGTCTCTTCACCTTCGTGGCTCAAGTAGACTTTGACATCACGAACGGCAAACCAGAGTTCCACCATATGAGGTCTCCCGGTCTTCCGGCCCTTGGTCGTAAGGTGGATCATTTTCCTGGAGGCGACTCTTGCCAAGTCATCCTTGCTCGTTGTCTCACCTCTTGGAAGGTGTCCCAACATAAACTAAGCGGAGGTCTCGAACGTTTGTCCCCCGCGCCCCGGTAGTAATATGGTCGCCGAGCTTCTCAAGCACCGCATAAGAGTTGTGGTTCTCCAGCTCTCTGAACAAGTCAATGCCAGCTTCTCTGATCCTCTTCATGGTGTAGCCGTCAGCGATGCCGCCTGCGGCATAGGTTGGACCGTCTGTTCCATCGGAGTCTGCTGACGCTATGACGATGTTGTCTCTTCCCTCGATCATGGGGGCAGCCCAGAGAGCAAACTCTTGATTTCTACCGCCAAGTCCTGTCGCCTTGCCAACCGCGACGAGAAGTTCTCCGCCAAGGATCAAGACGCAAGGTGGCTTGAAAGGTCTGCCGTAGGCATCTATCTCTTGAGCCGTATATGCTAACGTCTCAGCAACAGGACGCACATCGATATTGTTCAGGCTCGAGACAAAGATCGAGGCGTTCAATCCCAGTTCCTCAGCCCTCCTCTTCGCCACCTCCAACATGTAATGCGGGTCCATAACCCAGAACTCGTAGAAGGGTTTGCCTTCCACCTCCTCGGGTCTAATGGGACCATGCTCCGGATCTGCCTTCTTGAGATATCTTCGAACCGACTCCGGAACCTTCTCCCAAATCTGATACTTCCTCAGAACATCGACAGCATTTTGATAGGCATCGATCTTGCTGGACGATATTGGGTCGCGAGGGTCTATGCGTCGAGGGTCTAGAGGCGTCTCAGATGTGAGAAGATAGATGCCGCTGGCATCGCCCACATATCTCCACTGTTTTACATTCAGGATCGTCAGGCAGTTCGTTCGGACCGCGTTCGTCTCTTGCATGGAAGCACCGCACTCGAAGAAGAGCAAGCGGTTCACCTCCTGCAAATCCTCCAAGGTTAGCCCTGGACCTGGCAAAGTGGTGAGGGCCGATGCGCCGCCTGAGTTCGGGTATATCACGATGTCGTCTTTCTTCGCCCTCTTCAATATCTCCACAATTCTTCTTGATCCTTCGACACTGTCCTCGTCAGGTATCGGGTGGCCGGCAAACGTCACGTTTATCCTCCTACACCATTTAGGCTCACCCTTCTTGGCATTGATCTGGCCGTCCGTGATCAGGTTCCCAAGAACATCTTCGACCGCCTTTGCCATTCTCTGAGCGGCCTTCCCTCCACCTACAACGTAGATATTCTTGACCTCTGAGAGTTCGAATACAATGGGGTCACGTCCCCTCGAACGGTGATCCGAGGTCTGCCACTCGAAATCCGGGTGGCCGAACATGAGTCTCCCGTCTTCCACACGGATCAGTTTCTTTGTGTTCTCGTAGGGGTCCGAAGCCTCAAAGCCAGCCTCAAGAATGTCTAGGACGGTCTTCCTGTCGTCAACGTTGCCATGAGAAGTCAGTCTGTCCCTGTTCGCTATTATCATGTCGACCCTAGCTCCAGAAACCGTTCAGCCGACCTATTTAGGTTTGACATCAGATGCTCATCAGTGAGACCCGACAAGAATCTTGCCGCACAGAAACCCCAAAAGAATGACAGAAGAGATAAACAGGGAATTAGACCTAAGACCAGCCAAGAGGTAAAGGATCATGATTAAGCCTGTAACCTTCAGGAATCGGGGGCAGCAACTCGTCGGGGTCCTCCACATACCAGACACGCTGAAGAATAGGGAAAGAGCTCCTGGAGTAGTCATGTTTCATGGATTCGCAGGAAACAAGGTAGAAAACCATCGACTCTTCGTGCAGACAGCCAGAAGCCTATCCGGCTCAGGATTCGTCGTCCTCCGTTTCGACTTCAGGGGCTCCGGAGACAGTGACGGCGATTTCGAAGACATGACCATTCCAGGAGAGACAAGCGATGCGGAGAAAGTCCTAACTTATCTAGCAAGGCAGAGATGGGTGAACAATGAGGCGGTAGGCGTCCTCGGACTAAGCATGGGTGGACGTGTCGGAGCGATCCTAGCCTCAAAAGACAAGCGTGTGAAGTTCCTCATCCTGTACTCGGCAGCGCTCAGTCCGCTGAGACCTAGGTTCATGTCTGACGCCGATGTGGAAGCCCGAAAGGCTATGGAGAAGGCGCTCAACTCCGGAGGAGCGGTTAAAGTCAGGGAAGGGTGGTATCTGAAAAAACCATTCTTCGACACAGTTGATGACACTGTACCTCTTGACGTCATTCATAGAATCTCAGTGCCGATACTGATAGTGCATGGCGAGAAAGATGAAGTCGTGCCCCTGAGCGACTCGACAAAAGCATTTGAGATTGTCAAGAGTCTGAATCGGAAGAACGAACTACACATCATACGGGGCGGAGATCACGTCTTCCTGGAGAAGGAGCACACGCAGGAAGTCATCAAGAAGACACAGGACTGGCTCTCCTCACTTAAACTGATGACAAAGACCGCTTGACGACAGCTCCTAGATCTCATGGAGAGATAGAGGAGCATCTAGGAGACCCCAAGCGGGTCCAAGCCTTGCCGGTTGATGGGAATGAGGGACACGGCGCTCAAATCGGCCGAGACAGAGAAACTCGGCTACTACGATTTCATGGCATATTTGGGTGTTCCATACTTCCATGTAGGCGGGATGAGATCCACAGACGAACTGCTTGCTATGTGCCAGATCGACAACAGTAAAAGGGTCTTGGTTGTTGGATGTGGAACGGGCTACACAACATGCCGCATCGCAAAGGAGCGTGGATCTGAGGTTCTCGGCATAGACATAGCTAAACTCATGGTCTCCAGGGCTAAAGAGAGGGTAGAGAAAGAGGTTCTCAAGAACAAGGTTAAGCTTGTCTTGGGTGATGCTTACAGGCTGCCTTTTCGGGATAACACGTTCGATACAGTTCTCACAGAATTTGTCTCGATTTTTCTCGATAAACAGAAGGTTCTCAAGGAGTATGTCCGCGTTCTCAGACCTAATGGTTTCTTAGGAGTAAACGAGCTTTACAAGTCCGAAGAAATGCCGCAGGAGGTGAGACAATCCATCGCCGTGGCTGAGGGTATGTTTGAGAAGGCCATCGGGCTTCCTCTGGTGTTGCCAACCCCGTCCGACTGGAAGGCTTGGTTCGTTGACTCAGAACTCAAGAATATTCAACTGAAGCAGACCCACCACATCGTAGGCTTGGCAGAATACACGAAAGCAGTTGGTGGGGCAATCGAGATGCTCAAGCTCAACCTCAGACTGATCTACTACATGCTCTCCAGTAAGGTCCTCAGGAGCAGGCTGCGGTCCGTCAGGAAGAGTTCAATAACACTTCTTAGAGACAGGAAGAACAAGCAGTACGTAGGAGTAGTCCTCTGCATCGGCCAGAAATGAGTCGGTTGCATCGTTTCTCTTGTTTCCATGAGACCAATAAGGTTAAGGCTTCGGGCTCGGTGTTGCTGGTTTTCTTATGGGAACCAGACTTGCCACCAAGGACAAGAGAGGGCCTACTAGCAGTCCGCTCCAGGTGAACAGACCCAAGACACCCAGTATCGCTAGCAAAGCCCTCCTACCCTTCGTTACCGTTTCTGGAGACGATGAAATCCGCAAGATAGCTAAGCCAAACAGAATGGGCAATAGTGCCAGAACCAAAGTCAGGAAGGCAGATCGATCTATGGAAGTTGCAGCCAATGCCAAGGACATCTGGACGAGCATCATGAATCCGCTGCCCAGATAGAGAAGACTCGCGAGAACACCCATCAAGCCAAAGAGGGTCTGCGCTGCAGCATGCCGCTTCCAAAGAATAACTCCGAAGCCGATAATCAATGTCAATTCCATAGGAACCAGAATGAATGCTATCGATTGCCCTTCCCATTCGTGGATGCCTATTGCGAAGATAGGTATCAAGATCCATTCTTCCAGCCCAAACCTTTCTTCGTATCCGACTGCGAGACCGTAACGACCTCCCCGATAAGGCTCAAAGACAACCAGATAGTATGTGCCTGTTGCCGGGGCGTCTAGGCTTATCTCAGCGAGTTCGTAGAAGCTTGATGGAGTGAAAGGCTCATAGGTAGCTCTGTTGATAGGCTGCAACTCCAAGAGACGAACTCCGACCTCGCCAGGAGTCTCAACGAATGTCGGAACCTTGTCGCGAGAGGCGATCCCTGGACCCATTACTACCAGCCTGGGGGTGAAACTCCCTTGTTTGAAAGTCGGGATGAACAGGCTTGCCTGGAGTGTCTTGCCTTGTTCCAAATCCAAACGGTAGTATTGGGCCTTTCCACCCTCATGGAGTTCCCCATAGATAGCCCAAGACTTCATCGGGTCAGTGATCAGGTAGGCTGTCTCAAGGCTCTCATTCTGCTGAGGAGAGAGAGGAGAGTGGGCAGATACTGCTGACAAAGACACCAAGAAAAGAAGAGTAAACAGAAGGAGACCAGTGAATCTCAATCTCAAGCTTTGTACCTTATCCCTGCCCTATCATAGGAGCCAGCTGAACCTGAGAAAGGGAATGGCGGTCAATGCACTGAATGCAACGTCATTGAGTGGCTCAAGACAGCCGTCCCTCATGCGCGTACTGTCTACTATTCTCCTGGACCATATAAGATACCCGCTATCTCCTGCTCCTTCTTGAATCGGAAATCTCCGTATTCGATCCTCTCCCCCAGCTTCGATTGGACAAGATTGGCAAACTTCTCGACACCCTTGTCCTTGATGCATTGAACGAATCCTCTGCACAACCCCTCCCACTCTTCGTCGGCAAAGTAGCCCTTGTCGCAAGGAAAGGCTTCACAATGCCAGCATCCATCAACCCCCTTTTCCAAGCAGCATCTCCGCTGGTAGCAATTACCATCGCCCCCTCCGCCCCTGCACCCGTTACACCCTTTCTCTCCATTCCTACATAGGCTGCAGATCAGCCCACAATACGCAACAGTGTTGACCATTTCTTCACTGGCCTTCCGTCTCTCTATGCCGTATTCCCTTCTTGGGCTATTACCCGGAGGCATCCTTTGATCAGATCTGTCCGAATAGGTTGAAGCGTCCTCCATCAACTATGAAGTTTCTCGCCGTTATGAAATCTGCCTCCTCTGATGCAAGGAATAGCGCCATATTTGCGATGTCCTGCGGCTTACCAAGTCGACCGAGGATGGAGAATTTCGACCGCTCGAGAACCCTCTCCATCTGCTCCTTGCTTCTTCCTCCCGAGTAGATCATATCCGTCTCTATTAGACCTGGGCAGATCGAGTTCACGTTTATCCTGTATTTCCCGAGCTCATATGCCGCGACCTTCGTGAACTGCAGAACCCCTGCCTTAGCAGCAGCGTACTGAGCCGAGTTTCCTACGGCTCCTACGGCTGCGAGTGACGCGATATTGATGATCTTGCCCCCATTCTGCTTCATCATCTCCCTCGCCACGGCCTGGGTGCATAGGAAGACCCCCTTCAAATCCACATCTAGGACACTGTCCCAGTCTTCCTCAGTCATATCAAGTATCGGAACGCCTCGACCGATCCCCGCATTGTTGACCAGTACGTCTATCCTGCCGAAGCGCTCGATGACCTTCTCCACCATCACCAAGACATCACTCTTGACTGAGACATCCGCCCTTACCTCGATCGCTTCCCGCCTCATGGATCGAATCTCTTCAACCACCTCCAATGCCTTCTCTTCGTTCCTACAGAAGTTGACGGCGACATCCGCCCCTTCGCGTCCAAACGTCAACGAGATGGCTCTGCCGATGCCGCGAGAACCACCTGTAACGAGTACTTTCTTTCCCTGCAGCCTCACCTTCAAAAACCCCGCGAGAACTACTACGGAGAGCATGAGCCAATATGATTTGTGAAGTATCAGCTCCCATCGTATGAAGGAACTCTTTCTATGCTTGATCTGCATCTGGCTTCGAAAACTTCAATGCAGCTGCGATGTCTTCAGCTATCATCCTCCTCTTGGATTTCTCGATCAAGAAGCTCTTGCCTGTCTGCAGATATGAGGGGAAAACCCTGAGATGCTTCAAGAAGTATTCTCTGCATCTGATCTTGTATGTAGAACCCCTTGGGATTATCCTCTCACCAAGATTTCTCTTGGCTATGGAGTTCACGGCCTCTATGGCGGTGTCTCCCATAAGCAGGATGGCTCTAGCGCTCGGGAAGAGACCTATCTCCGTCTCCAGCAGGCTTGAGCAGGTCCTTATGGTCCCAGGAGATATGGAATATCCCGTCTTTCCACATTTTATTGCCGTTGTGATGTAGACTCCCAAGCCCATGATATCCTTCGCAGAGGAAACATCTAGGCCTGCATCCTTGAAGGCTTGCATGGTTGTCTGCAGATAGGAAGGGTTGTTCCGGGCATAGAAGTAATCCTTTGGATCGTGGGGTGGCGCTTCCGAGATCATGATCGTGCGGATCTTCTCAGGTTCGATCCTCATGTCTGGAACGAGATAAGATCTCTTGTCCACATCAATGCATGGAAAGTCGAGACATCTAATACACCTGTTCACCTGCATCTCTTTCCCATCCGTCTCCTGGGCGTCTTCCTCATCTCCTATGATTTCCTTCCTTCAAACGTCTTGTGATGTTTATACGAGAAATGTTAGCATCATATAGTCTGGAGTGGAACGCGGGTGACGTGTTACTTCAGACATCTACAGACAGTTTTCGAAGAAGCTGGGATCACAGTAACAAAGGAGAATCGGAAGAAGATCGACGAATTGATCCACAACATAGTTGGCGTGGACTACAAGAACTGCCCTGAAACATGGAAGCAGGTCAAGACCATAATAGGTAGAGACGAGAGCAGGCAAATCTTCATCTCGAAACTCAAGAACGCGGTCGGCAGTATGACCTAGAAACAGTAGCATACAAGCACACACTTAGGGAGTAGGATGGTTGTCGCGCCCTGTCATAATGGTGGATTATGATCCTGCCTGGCCGATCTTGTATGAGGCGGAGAAACAACGCATTCTCAAGGCTATCGGGAATAAGGTCTTAGCCATAGAGCATATCGGTAGCACAGCTGTTCCGAACTTGTGGTCGAAGCCCATCATCGATATGATGGCAGGGGTTCTCTGCTCTACTGATGCAGAGGATTGCGTTCGGCTCCTACAGAGCCTCGATTACCTAGATGTGACCCCTCAACCAGGAGAACTGGATTGGCACTATTGCCTAGGAAAGAAATACGCGGGAGAAGCTGCGTCTCTGCAGAACTACCATCTGCACTTGGTAAGGTTCATGAGTGACCACTGGAAGAAACATCTGCTCTTCCGCGACTTCCTTCGTAATCATCCTGAAGTGGCTCAGGAGTATCGTGAACTGAAGAGGCAGCTGGCTGCAGAATATGGCTCTGACCGCGTCGGTTATACAGCTGCTAAGACGCGGTTCATCGAGTCCGTGATCACCCGAGCCCGAGCCGATATCAGAACACCCTGAAGTTCTCGGCGGAAGGGCTGTCTGCAAGGACCATTCTGCCTTCTCTCAGTCTTCTTCAGGTTTGACTGTTCAGACTGAAGTTGGGGTCACATTCACCACAACAGACCTAAGCCATGAGCGAGTTGGGTGTTTCCTAATCTGTTGCTCAGCCCCCTTAAACAGCAGAAGGCCAAGAACAACATTTTATGCACTTTCGCCGGATTCATGGTTAGGGATACAGTATGGGAGAGAGACTAAAGATCCCAGCCGAATCGGAAGCCGTGAAGAACGTGGTCCTCTTTCTGTGGGTTGAGGTTGGCAAGGCAAGGCTAGGCGATAGCATTCCAGCAGATCCGGAACGAAAAGACATCTGGTCTGGAAGCACACTCCCGGAGTACCTCTGGGACATCTGGAAAGACGAACTTGGCAAGAAAGGCTTCACACACCAGAAATTCCTGCGACTCATGAAGTATAGGACTGATGATATGCTCCTCTGGGTCTACGATAGGATTCCCTGGAGGGAACTGGTCGACAGGATCATCGAGTCGATGGAAGGTCCGATCGGAAAGGCAATAGTCGAAGGCTCTCCCCTCTACTGAACAAAGACTGGGGATCAAGAATTGGTGGACACGGTTGCTCTCGTAAAGCATGGAGGTGATCTGAGTGCAGCCTCCCGCGCAAAAACCCTGGGAGATGCTATCAAGCTGATTGGGGGCTTCGGGCTTCTGAGATCACCCCTCGTGATCAAACCCAACCTCTGTACACACCCTTCTTGGGACATCACGAGATTCGCTGCCACTAGTGTCAAGATGGTCGAGGCTGTAACAAGCCTCGCCCTCAGGGAAGACCGGGACCTCTCGGTAAAGATCGTGGAGGCCGATAGCGAAGATAAGTTCGTCGATGAGGCGATCTTCAAGAAGTGGGGGTATGAAGACCTCGCGGAGAGACTGAGGGAGTCAGGCTTCGACGTATCGTTGGTCAGCCTCAGCCAACCACCTCTGATCAAAGTCAAGTTCGAGGGGCTCTACTTCAAAGAACTCGATCTGCACAAATTGCTGACTGAACCCAAGTATTTCATCTCTATCGCCGTGGCTAAGACTCACCCCTTAACCTTCGTGACTGGGACCATAAAGAACCTCTTCGGTCTTCCTCCTAAGAAGGAGAAAGCGACATACCACCCCAGCGATCAGATCATGCAATTCAATCAACTGCTCGTCGATCTGGCTCGGCTTGTAACGCCTGACCTCTGCATCATAGACGCAATAGTGGGGTTGGAAGGCGTGGTAACCGGGAGACCCAAGCGTATCAACGCGATTATCGCTGGGAGGAAACCCGTATCTGTCGACGCTACTATGGCTCGGCTGATGGGATTCGAGCCGGGCAGAATCCGTCATCTGGTTGAGGCAGAGAAATACGGCCTTGGCACCTTGAACCCTGAGGTCTTAGGCGAGAACTTGGAATCCATGACCGTGAAATTCAAGCCCTCATCAACCCTGAGACCTGCCGCCCTCATCCAGTAACCTACCTATCCGCAATAGTCAGATCAGGATGTATCCCCTTCTTCTCATCTCTTCCAACAACGGCTTCATCCGTTCATATTTCTCAAGG
>CAZBVH010000002.1:0-14850 GCA_964495315.1 uncultured Candidatus Bathyarchaeia archaeon
CTTCTTAGAGACTCGTCTTCTCCGAGGTCATCTGTCATTACCTCGAAGATTCCTCTTGCGAGCTTGGTCATTCTTGAAGTGAGCCAGGTTGGGGCCTCGCCTGGGTGAAGTCCTAGTTCGGCTGTTCCGGTTCTCTTCAAGGTCCGGTCATTAGATGTTAGTGGTTGGCTGCGATTAATTGTTTCCTTCATCCATTCCTGTCTTCAGCTTTCCTTGCCTCCTGTAGAAATCCAGGGCGTCCAGTCCGTCTCTAGTCACTCTGTACTTGAAGTTTCCCTCCTCATACCTTGCTGTGACCAGATGTCTACTACTCAGTCTTCGAATCGAGTCTCGGAGAGACCTTACTCTTATGCCGGTCTTTGTCCTGATCTGCCATCTCGTAAGAGTCTCGCCTCTCGAGAGAAGTTCGAGCACTCGTATCTGTACACGGGAGAGGTTCGGATAGGGCATTGCTCTCTGTTTTTCTTGATTTAGAAACCGATTTAACCTCCCACCTTGCTGTTGGGTTTTCTTCTGCTCTGCTTCAACTTGGATTCTGGCTGGGGTTCCTGAACTTTTTATGCTAGGCCTTAATTGCATGGCTGATGGTTGGCCGAAAACTGTTGGCATAGCCTTGTGGAGGTCGGTGTTGTAGAAGTCGGTTTGGTTGTTTCGCAGGCCCGACTCCGTTGTTCAGGCTCCTGAAGGCGGCGATCTTGCTGGATCGAGGGCTCCTAGGCGGAGAAGGTTGCTTGTACTCCGATGTCTCTGGATAGTGTTCTCTTTCTATCCCCGAGTTTCTTTGAGGTTTTTGATCTTCTCTGGGATGTATCTCTCTGAGACGTAGTCGAATCCGAGGGAGGAGAGCGCTTCGAGCTCCCATTTTCTGCCGTCCGTCTTGAAGAACTCTAGTTCTGTCTTGTAGGGTTCTTCGCGGCATCGGGGGTCCAGCTCAAGCATGTTGTCTACTGTTTCACGGTCTATCTTCGAGAGTTTCATCGCTCCTCCCAGTTTCAGCTCGTCGGCGTCCGAGGGATAGAGGCCGATCCAGAGTGCTTTTGGTGTGGCAAGTCCGGTCAGGTGTGCTGCGCTTGCGCTGCCGCATATCACTGTGAGTGCGATCCTTATTCCCCAGGGGTCGGCGTCGCAGAAGATGTAGACTGGGAGGCCGAGTTCCTCGTTTAGGCGTTTGATCAAGGTTCTTGTGGAGCGGGGTGGTTGGCCTGCGGTGTGTACGATGATTGCTTTGTTCCTGCTCCAGACGTTGTCTTCGACTACTCTGTGGAAGGTGGCGCCTTTCTCGATTACTAGTACCTGTTCTGCACTGGTCTCTATGAACTCTGCTGTGGAAAGGGCTGGACCGATGCTGGCTCCGTCCGGGAAGGTGGATAGGTTGACTCGCCTGCCCCTGTACTGAGGCATCGTATACTCGACTAGGATGTCGCCAAAGATGCTGCTGCGCTGCTCAGGTACGATGTGGAGCTGTTCTCTGGGGTATCCTGACCAAGCCTCTAGGTTCTCGATGATCCCGTTGCTTTCTTCTTGGTTTGCGTAGTCCATGCCTTCGTTCGTTGAGAGGTAGAAGACATCTCTCAGCGTCGTGGTTCTACCTTCTTCTATAAGTTCCTTCTTTACTACGGATGCTGTCCAGACCATTCTTGCGAAAGGTTTTACCTGTCTGATGTTCCCTGAACTCTGCACTATCATTCCCTCTCCGGTCGTCCACTGCCCCATCTCTTCGTTGTAGACGATGTTAGAGGTGCTCCGGATAGGGATTCTTATCTTTGGGAACCTCTTCTGCCTGACGTTTGTCAGTATGTCCAGTCCGAGCGACTCAAGCTTCTGGCGGATATCGGTCTGGACTTTCTCGAAGTGAGCCTTTCCTCTTTCTCCTTTCTCTTTCTGTTCACTCATTCTTTTTCACTTCATCTTCTAATTGGAGGACTGATCCTTTCGGGCTCCTTATGAGGAGTGAGACCGGTGGGGGGTTCGGATCGTCTATCAGTCTCGCTGCGTGCCGGATGATGACGGATACCCATTTCTCAAGGATCTCACTTCTTCTCTGCTCTTCTTGGAGTCTTTCTTTCCTCCCTATGTACAGCCTTAGGTCTCTTCCGCATTTCCTTAGAGTGTTCAGTATCTCCCTTCGTATCTCGGGATTGTCGCCGAAGGCTTGTTTTCCCGCGCTCTTCCACGGTGTCTTCGTCGTGCAGAGGCTGATGTAGACAGCGACAGGGTCTTCCTTCTTGACCTTGTAGACTGACCAGTTGATGGAATTCTCCACGATGTCTGTGCAGAGGTCTTCTCCAGCATCATATACGAGAGGTATCTTGTTTGAGAAGCGGAAGAGGTGGGCCTTCCCGTCGAGGGATATCGGGATGTCTCCTCCGTATGCGATGCCGCAAGTGACTATGAATGGGTGTCCTTCGTAGGACGAGGGCCTTCCCATGTAGGTGGTTACGAATTCGGGGTTGAAGTTCTGCCTTATGCCCTTCTCAAGCAGTTCCTCGTTGACGGGGCTGAGGCAGTCTGCGTCAGGTGCTTGGAACTTGTCGTACTGTCTGATTGCAGCCACGATCTGCTGGATCCCCTCATCGGAAAGGCTGCCCACCTTGGTTTCCGGTTGGATCTCGGCTCCGTATCTCTTCGTTAGGTATAGTATGTTGGTTGCGGTCTTCCTTCCTATTCTTTGGAACCCATCGGTCAGCAGTTCTAGAGCCGTGCCGTACTCCCTTGAGTCGCGCATTCTTCTGACTCTCTCGATGTCGACTCCTTTCGGGTGGGGGCGCATCGGTTTTGGGATCGGCGGTAGCTTGTCTGAGCTCCGCTCCCAAAGGTGTTCTTCGCCGCTTGGCTCATGGAATCTTATCGTGGCATAGGGGCAGATGACCGCGGTTTGCTTCAGGTACTCAAGGATCTTCTGCCTTGAGTAGGGGTAGTTCCCTTGGAAGCTGAACCTGATGAGTGTCCCTCTCCAACCATTGTTCTCCTTTGACCCTTCGGCTAGGACTATGGGTTGGTTCTTCTCGATGTCTATCCTCATATCTATCCAGTTGACGGGTTCCTTGTCCGATGTGCTTGACTCTACATGGCAGGGTTGGTTCGTGGTTATCTGCCCGTACATCACGGCCATCTTACCGCCTAATCCGAATACTCCCCTGGTCTGCTTCTCCTCATCGAAGTGGGAGCCGTAGAGTACTTGACCGAACGCGAGGGCAAGGTGCTCTCTTGGTATCCCAACTCCCCAGTCCTTGACCTCGATGAGGAACCCCTTTGGTTCTTCAGAGATCCTCGCATCCACTTCCGGGAGTATTCCGTACACGTCACAGGCGTCTAGGGCGTTCTCCACCAGTTCTCGAGCGATCGTGAATGTGGCTTTGGCTGGGTTATCAAAACCTGCTATGTCTTTGTTCCTGTAAAAGAAGTCTGCTGCACTGATTTTCCTGAACCTTACTTCTGACATGCGTCTGCTTACCTATGTAATCCGGATGGACCTAGTGAGGAGGGTCTCATGCTGTTTCCTTGAATGCTTCCCGCATCTTGACGTTGTATCCTTCCTCTAGGCCGAGCTTTGTACCTAGCTCAGACAAGACGAATTCTATGTCGGTCTGGCTGATTGTCTTTCTCCCTGAGTGTCTGCTTACGGTCGCGGCATTAAGGCAAAGTCGCCTTATGAACTCTCTTAGTACTGACTCCGATGCTGTGACGATATCCTTCTTCGCTCCCTCTGAGATGTTGAAGTCAGGTATTACTTCACTCTTTGCGTAATCCAAGACCGGACTTTGAGGTATCAGTCTTCCCAAAACGTTTCACTATCCTTGGCGCTTCCTACAAGCGAGCTAGGTCAGTACCTTTGGTTGCTAGCTGACTATTATTTCTTTCTTAGACAGAGCCCGGTTCTTCTCCGGCAGGGTCATTGGTTCGGGGTTGGTCCTCGATATAGGATCAGTTGCTCCTCTTCGAGCTTGTTGTGCAGTCTCGTCACGGATACGTATATCTCCTCCTCTGATGTTGCGCCGCTGCAGACTAGTTTTCCGCTTGAGAATATGAGTAGCACAACTCTCGGGTCCTCCATTCTGTATATCAAAGCTGGAAACTGCTCCGGCTCGTACATTACTCTTCCCAGTGCGAAGGCGGCCCGCTCAAGGTCTATCCATCCGGAGAGGTTCACTGAGGCTACGATGTTCTTTATTCCAATGATGGGGTTCTTGCATGAGGTCATACCTTCTTCTCTTAGCTTCTCGACAACCTTTCTGATTGCGCGTTTGGCGCGGGCCTCGGAGTTGGCTCCAGTGCAGACCATCTTGCCGGTGCTGAAGATCAATGTCGCTGCCTCAGGCTTTCTCAGCCGGTAGATTAGTCCTGGGAATCTCTTGGAGTCGTACTCCGATCCTCGTAGGGTCTTCTTTATGAGGTTCAAGTCTAACTGCTGTTTCAGGTCTGTCGTAGCAACAATATTCTCGATCTGGATCTGGGCTTTCGTCACAGGCATTCTTGAACTATCCTCATTAGCCACGTGGTCTTCTAGGGCTCGGGCTCATCTGAGCGGCTGAGTGCCAGATGATAGAATGGAGCCACCAATTTAAGGTTGATTCGGCTCCTCCCTGTCCGGGGAATCCGAATCCTCCGTGGCTATCGGTCTACATCTGCGGTGACAATCACTAGAAGAGTGCGCTTTCGCTATGATTTTGGGTCTGATTCCTGTGCCGTCTCCAATAGTTATTGCGATTGTTGGCTTCTCAAGCGTCTATCTTGGATCTTCTCCGGCTTCTCTTGCTTGGTAAGTTCGATATGCCGTTGACCGTGATCTTCGCTTTAGAAATCGCACAGATTCAACTAAGGCGTCTTCCTCGCCAAAGGATCCGGCTTTTGTGACTATTCTCAGTCCTTCATATTCTCCTTTTACGACAACTCCGCTCGGCACACCTGGTAAGACCTCATCGTCTATTTCTATTGTGTTTATCCTCATTGATCTGCATACTCCTCGCGCCGTGTCTCCGCCTGTCAAGACCAAGCCTGCTATCTTTGAGTTCTTCATGATGTCCATCGTTATTCTACCCAATACCAGGATTACCCTCGATGCTGCTGAAGCGCGGTCTTCCCCTAGATCGGTCAAAGCCTTGTCCAGTGCTCTACGTGAGGCTTGGCAGTCCTTTGGTCTGATTACGAGGTCATGACCTTCTGAGAGTGCCTTGATCCCCTCGTTCACGATCTCCTCTCTCTGCTTCGACTCGGGTTCACTCCTAGTAATCTCTGCTAGATCCGGCTCCACTACTACCGTTCTCGGCTGCAGCTTAAGTTTCTCCACCTGCTTCGCGGTCACTTGGCTTAGGCTGCCTGCTACCGTCAGCGTCGGAGTCTCTTTCCTCGTGACTGTTGTCTTTGCCAGCTCCTCAGCGAACCCAGCTGGTCCACATACAACCTTCAGGTCATCGTAGCACGGTTGCAGTAGGGCAATCCTCGCTAGATCCTCCTGAGTGACGGCGTCAAAGACGATTATCTCGAATCCCTGAGTTCTCAGCTCGCGCACTCCGTTTGAGAGGTCGTCTAGAGTTCCTCTTATCTTGTTTAGTCCCATTTGGGTAGTCTTTCTTCCTGTTTGCCTCCCAATTAAGGTTGGGACGTGCGACTCCTTCACTGGGAAGAGGGGGTCGTGTGCAACCTCAGTGTTTTCTAGTAGTCTTCCGTTCACAAGCTGGTATCCACCGAGAGTGATTCTTCCTGTGGCGGGAAAAGCAGGTACCACAAATGAGAGGTTTGCATTAAGTTCGTCCATGACAGCGTTCAGTTCAGATCCTATGTTGCCTCTTAAGGTGGAGTCTATCTTCTTGTAGAATAGTTGTGCGCCTGATTCCTGGAGAAACCTCGTTGCCCTCCTTGCCTTCTCATATGCAGTCTTGGCCGCGTCCGATCTGCTGCATGTGTCTATCACAACGACATCCCAGTCGCCATTTGCCTGTGGATTTGACTCAAAGTCTATCAGCACGATGGTTTTCAACCCCTGCTTCGCGAATTGGACCGCAGTATCGTTGGCGCCGGTTAGGTCGTCTGCTATCACTCCTATCCTCAATCTGCTTCCCCTCCGCCTACTTGCTCCTTGTTCATGAAGTCCATCAATTCATTCTGCACATCCAAAAGATGTCTTCGTTGGATGGTCGGAAACCTTTGTCCCGAGAATACTCTGTTCTGAGGAAACTAGTAAATATGATGAGCCCCATCGTTGCTCTGGATTCCAGTCTGGCGTCTCTAGGGTAAAGGCGATGACGATCAGCGATGGGGCTGAGGTGCTAGTCTTCGGGGCAGGCGTCGCTGGGTCAACATTGTCCCGACTGCTTGCCGAGAAAGGGTATGAATTGCTCTTGGTTGACCGTCTGCCGGAGAAGAGGATCGGTCTGAAGGTATGTGGCAATGCTGTTCCCGAGAAGTATTTCCGCCGTGCAGAGATTCCAAGACCCCGAAAGGGTGAATTCGAGAGCAGAGTTGCGGGGGTGAAGATTCATTCACCTGATCTTGAGACGGTGTTTACGATTCGCGATGAGGGATATGTCGTAAACCGACTCAAATTCGGTCAGAGACTCCTGAAGGAATCACTTGATACAGGAACACGCCTGATCGATCGCACGCTCGCTGTGTCCCCTGTGATAGAAGGCAGTCGAGTAACCGGTGCAAGCGTAAGGGACGTTAAGGGGAATCGTGCTGGTGTTCTGTCCGGTAAGATTGTGATAGATGCGACTGGCTTTGTCTCAAGGCTTAGACGTATGCTTCCTGCCTCCTGGTGGGTTGCGGAGCGCATGGGCAGGGAAGAGAGCTACTCCTGTTACCGGGAGATCCGTCTCCTTAAGGACGACATGGATGATCCTGAGTACTGCCACATCTTTCTATCGAATAGGATCGCGCCGCTGGGATACTACTGGGTCTTTCCTCAGGGCTCAAGGAAAGTAAACGTTGGTACCGGTGTTCATACAAGCCTCAGGAAGAATCCTCAGGCGATATTCGACCGCCACATATCCGAGCTTCCAATCTTGAAAGGATCGATTGTCCTGGATCGCGGCGTCGGGCTTGTGCCCAACCGAAGACCCCTAGGCTCCATGGTCTGGAACGGCTTCGCGTGTATAGGAGATGCTGGATACCAGGTCAATCCGCTTGCAGGTGAGGGGATCGGTCCATCAATCCATGCAGCTAAGATCCTCTCCGACGTCCTGTTCGAGGCAGAGCCCGGGGACTACACCTTGGAATCACTGTGGGGTTTCAACCCACTCTACATGAAGATCTACGGTGCAAGGTTCTCGGCTCTACACACATTCTTCCGGATGATGGGGAGCTTCTCAGATGAAGAGATCAGCTACACGATGGCAAGCGGTCTGATGTCGGAAAGACACCTTCAATCATTGCAGGAGGGTTCCCTGGTAAGCAAGGCTAGGACAAGCGTCCGATTCCTGCTAAGCGCTGTGTCCGGCAGATTCTCACTCTTAAGGAGATTGAAGTCGCTAGCTGATGCAATTGAGAAGGTTTCTGAACTGTATGCCTCGTACCCTTCAAGCCCCGCGGGCTACTTGGATTGGAAGAGGTCGGACATGACCTTTGGCGATGAACTGGAATCCATGTGTGCCCGCCTCAGTAAGACTGCGGTGGCCTAGTCAGGGACTCTAGTTTATGTCTCTCAGGTATTTGGTCTACATTCTTCTCCGATGGCTACCACTGATCTCGTGGAACCACAACTCTATGAGTGTTTAGGAAAGACGGAAGCCGACCACGATCGGTGCCCTCTTGAGGGTGTCTGCTCTCTGTGTCTTGCTACCTTGTTTTGGCCGCCCTCGCTCTTAGCGATGCCCATATCGGATGGTCCGCTGGCAGCAGTTTCTTGAGTGGGTGGTTCTCTGCAACCATCCTCAAGTACTGGGCTGCCTGTTCCCTCCAAGGCCATAATTCAAGGATGACTTCATTCTTTATCGGGTCAGATGTCACTAAGGTATACTCCCTTTTTCCTAGCCCTATCTTCTCTCCGACCTTCAACTGAATCGTAGGGTCGAACTTGAGTATCTCTCTTAGCTTGTCGACTCCGGGAGGCATCCCCTGGGCTTGCGAGTTCGGTAGTCCCTGCATCTCCACCATCTTGTCGTAGCAGGCCTGATCGATCGCCACTGGGTCTCGCGACGCGAATACGCCTACGTTTGGAACTATCGGGTTGTCTGCAGCCATCGCGCAGTCGCATGAGGGCGTCACATCTATCATGTAGTTCACGTATGCAAGATTGTCCCTGCCGATCGCTTTGACGACGGCCAATGCGTTGTCCGTGTATCTAGCTTCTACTCGCTCTTGGTAACTTAGGTCATATTTCCTTCCTACTGGTGAGGTTATTGCTTTACCTCCGAGATAGGAGCATATACATGCGGCGGAGCAGAAGACGCAGAGTTCCCTGTTGAAATGAAGGCCATTCTTGTCGACCTTGATCGCTCCGGTGTAGCAGAGTGCTTGGCACATCTCCGAGAATGGGCATTCGGTTCCCGGGCACTTACTTGGATCTACGCCCACCTCCTCCTCTAGATCGACTCCGGCGTGGGCGAGGTACTTTCCTCTCTTGGAGACGCATCCTATCCCTAGATTCTTGACTGCTCCTCCGATTCCCCCTGCCCCGTGTCCTTTCCAGTGGCTGACTACTATCATTGCGTCGGCTGTCGCAAGGGGTTTCGATACAAACGTGCGCTTGAGTATGTTTCCTTCCGGAAGGTCTATCTCAATGTCGTCGGTGCCAGTCCAGCCGTCGGCGCTGATTACAGGGCATCCGAATGTCGCGATGTTGTATCCGTGCGCGGCTCCGTTGCTAGTGTAAGTGTAGCCAGTCCCTCTCAGACTGTTGAATCCCAGCGACGTTCCCTCGGCGACGAAGGGGAAGCCTCCGTGTTCCTTCACCTTGTCAACGATCGCTCCGATCAGATTGGGTCTGAGATAGCTCGTATTCAGCATCTCTCCCCAGTGAACTTTAATCGCGACTTGATCTCCAGGCCTAAAACACTCGTAGAGTTCTGCTTCCTCGAAGATATGCCTGGCTTTAAGCTCCAAAGAGTCTACTGGGGATCTCGCTCTAGAATCCATAGACCAGACTTTGACTTTATCCTCGACCATACGAAGCCCTTCTGGTGATCGAGTCTACGTTCTGAGCTAAAGAGATTTGTCGTTTGACCTGGTTCCCCAATTATCGTATCTTCGCTACATTCGAGGGTGGGCTTAAGGAGGCTTAGCCACTTGTGGCGGGATTTCGGAGGGCGCTGGATCACTATCCGGCGGGTTCTCAAATACTATCGTCGAACCAACGGTTGAATGCAAGTCTCGAAACTCTTTAGTGTCCTTTGGACTTGGTATCCCTCTAGTGTCCTTGATGAGTAACGATTACGATGTCATCATTATAGGTGCCGGACCTGCAGGGTTGACCGCGGCGATCTATACTGCCCGGTCGGGCCTTCGGACACTTGTTCTTGAACGTGGGATCCCCGGCGGTCTTGCGGCAGAGGCCCCTCTGATCGAGAACTTTCCAGGATTTCCAAACGGCATCAGTGGGGTGGAGCTGGCTGAGAGATTGGTGAAGCAGGCTCAAAGGGTAGGGGCGGAGATCCGGGAGTTAGAAGAGGTGACCGGGCTGGATCTCAAGGCGGAGGAGAAGCACGTCGAGACACGCAAGGCAGTCCATGCTGCTCCTGCGCTGATCCTTGCTTCAGGCTGTTGTTATCGGATGTTAGGGGTACCTGGTGAAAGAGAGTTTAGGGGCAGGGGAGTGAGCTACTGTGCGGTGTGTGACGGTGCCCTCTTTAAAGGAAGGAAAGTAGTCGTGGTAGGCGGTGGGAATTCAGCCGCGGACTCAGCCCTATATCTTTCCAATCTGGCATCGGAGGTTATGCTTGTCCACCGACGAGGTCAGCTAAGGGCAGAACAAGCTTTGGTGGAGGATCTTCGAAAGAAAGGGACCAAGCTCCTCCTGAACAAAGAGGTCAAGAGAATCGAGGGGGATACAAGGGTTAAGCGCGCTTCTCTCCTCGACAACAAGACTGGAGAGGTCGCTGAGCTTGAGGTTGACGGCGTTTTCATTCACATCGGGGAGGTGCCGAACAGCCGGTTTGCTCAAGAGGCCGGGGTTAAAGTGGACAACGATGGTTACGTTGTCGTTGATGACCGACAGAGAACAAATATCCGAGGGGTGTACGCAGCCGGTGACATAACTCCATGCCCCGTGAAACAAGTGGGGACGGCTGTCGGTCAAGCCATCATATCTGCCATCGAAGCCTTCGGCTACGTCAAGAGACCCTACTACTACAAAGACTAAACTCTTGAAATCGATGGCTTATCTCTGTACTCACGATTTCCTCTATGCATATCTCCACCGCTTTGAGGACGGCGACATCCACCTATACTCGGCAGGCGTTCTTTGCTCCATTTTCGGAGCCTGGTGAGAGAGGCTCAGCGATCCATAAGCGTCCAAAGGGAGAACTCTATCTCCAACGCGTTCTCTTGATAGTATCTGCGAGGTCGTCCGTCCTAGTCTCGTCCTTCCGTAAGGGTTCTGCTTGTCGGAGGATTAGCCTTGCCGGTCATCTGGTCAGCGACTATTCTGATTACTGCTGTTTCCCCTAATATGCTGGGATCCATTGGGCTGATCTGTCCGGTCTCTGCCCCATATTTCCAGCTTAGCCTCTGAAGTATCTCGGTTTTTTGGTCGCCTTCGACGATGGATGCTTTCCCGAAAACAATCACACTCTCATATTCTGCAGTGCACTTGCAGACTTCTTTTCCGACGACAACCTTCCTCAGTTCATCAACCTCAAAGCAAACCCTCGGATCCCTACTTACTGCCTCCATCTTCAGCCCCTTCGTCGATGAATGGATGTATATGCTGTTGTCTTCCGGTGAGTACAGATAGAGAACAGGAACCACGTAGGGTCCATCGGCTGTAGATACTCCGATTCTGCCGACCCTTGATGCTTCTAGGATCCGCCTAGCCTCAAAGTCGGTGATCTGCCTATCCTTTCTTCTCATGGTACCTCCTCTCAATTTGGGACTACCCAAAGCTTTCTTCAGCTCGCAGATGCAATCCACCTGCTGTCATGCTCTAGTGTATCTCATAGTGTTCCAAAAATATTAAAGTGGCAGCCCTTACCTTGTTCTATTTTTCGAAGGAGGACGAAATTCATACCGGAAAAGGTCTCTCGTGCTCCGCTCCTTCTTGTCATACTTTCTACCTTTCTTTTCCACTTTGGATTCTCCATGTACGGATCTGTGTACTCAAACTTCGTCGGTGGTGAGTTGAGGATAGGTGCAGAAGAACTGGGGCTTATCGAAAGTATTAGGGAGGTCCCCGGTCTGCTTGCCGTCTTAGGGGGGATACTTTGTGCGTATGCTGCTGAGCATGTTCTGGCCGGTATCTGCCTACTCATCGCGGGGTTAGGCTTCATGAGTGTGTCTTTGGCGAGTGATCTTATGACTCTGATCCCGGCGGTCCTATTGTGGAGCTTAGGCTTTCACTTCTTCTCTCCGCTTCATTACGCGCTTTCTCTCGAATCGGCGGGTAAGAAGAAGGCGAGAGTGTTGGGGGAGATCGCAGGTTTCAGCGCGGCGGGAAATGTCTTAGCAGGGCTGGCTGTTTTCCTGCTTGTTGACCCTCTGGGGATTCGAGGAGTGTTTGTTGCAGGTGGATTGTTAGCGATGGCTGCAGCGGTTCCCATGTTTCTCTACGGTCGGGTGTCCCCCTCAGGCGAACGACCTTCTCTCAACAGTAGGCGTATACATCTGAGAAGAATACACTCACTCTACTACTTGTTGACCTTCTTGGATGGGGCACGGCGGAACATTGCAAGCATATTCATTCCCTTTGCCTTGGTTGTCATATTTCACGTCGACGTCAAACTGATTACGGTTCTGGTGACAGCAAATCAACTGGTCAGCGTCTTTGCAGCCCCCCAGATAGGTAAGCTGATCGAGAGAATCGGAAACCGCAGGAGTCTGATTATGGACTATTCTGCTGCAATCTTGATTTTCCTTGGGTTTGTCTTGATTCAGGACCGTCTTCTCCTCTTCGCGTTGTACTTGGTCAATGGTGTTCTGTTCTGGGGGTTTAGTACGGCTCTATACGCATACGCTCATGGTATAACCGATCCGGACGAGTTGCCCTCTACCCTCCTTACTGGACAGACCGTGAATCACCTTTCGGCGTTCACTGTTCCTGCTCTATGCGGTCTCGTCTGGAAGATCTTCGGCTATCATGCCGCTTTTCTGTTCGGTGCGGTTGTGGCGGTTTTGGCTGTTGCAGTCTCCAGCAGGACTTCACGCTGATTCCAGTCTATCGACTCACGTCGAAGAGGGTTGCGGCTAGCTTCAATCCAGTGTCTTTCTTTCTTTTTGGGAGCTCAACAACTGTTCGGTCGACATCAACTCCTCTGACTATCGAAACCGCGATCTTCTCTGACATAGGATCAGATGCTCAGCGGATACCCATCGTCGGTCTCAATGGATTTGCGAGTTGAGAACGCGAAGACAAGCGCAACAACTATTACTTCACTCTGCGCTTCTGTTGACCGCAGAGGCTTAGACCTTGTGAGCTCATTGTGGATTCGTTGGTGTCGTGCCTTGCAGCGACTCAAAAGCTATTTGGTCTACGCGTGTCCCAGATGTCATCTCATTCAAATCTCGCGATGCGATAGGAAGACAAGGAAGTGTTTTGGATGCGGTCGTATTTTGAAGCTTGACTGGTCAAGGATCGATGTGCTGTATGCGACCGACTCTTCGAGGGAGGCGATAGAGGCTTTGAAGAGGCTTAAGGCTGAGCGGGGCAGTTCTGGATCTTCCGAGGTCTTTGTTAGGTCTAGCTTGCTGAAGGAGAGCGAGTAATTGTCACCTCATTGTGGAAACAGCTTCTCAGGTGGACGGTGCTGCACAATATGTGGATCTGACAGAACTTATCCGTCAGTTCCTCGTAATCCTAGGTTCCTTACTCGTAGCTGTGAGCGTCACTACTGATTTCGATCCCCGTGAACAGCTTTATGCACTCTCTATCTTCCGCTATAGAGCGGCCCTTGTCGTCTGACCGCTCGCAGTAATCATCCTGATAAAGAAGTTTCCATCTATCCTTCCATGATCAATGGCTGAAGCGTGTTCCTATGCTCGGTAAGGCATACTATGAGGGAAAGGAGATCCGTTTCCAACTGCCTCAGGGATGGGATCTTCTCGTCCAGGCAGAGCCCAGAGATATACCGGGTCTTGACGATATCCGAGGCAGCATAAGAGAAGCCTTCAAGAATCCGGTCGGCATGCCAAGCCTTCTCGATCGCTCATGGGCTGGCAAGAGGATCACAGTAATAAGTGATGATCAGACACGTCCAACTCCTGCTGTTGATATAGTGCCCGCGCTACTTGACCAGCTCAACGAGCTCGGAGTCAGAGACATGGCGATAGAGTTGGTTGTGGCTAGGGGGACCCATCGTCTCCCCAATCATGTGGACCTAGAGAAGAAGCTGGGCAAAGAGGTTCTTGATAGGGTAAATGTGTCTGTCCATGATGCCGATGATAGCTCTGCCCTGGCTCACATGGGAAAGACATCTAGGGGGACTCCCGTCTGGGTGAACAGGCTGGTTGTTGAAGCCGACTTTGTGATGGGGCTCGGTACGGTTGCTCCCCATTACTTCGCGGGTTACAGCGGCGGTCCAAAAATAATCCTTCCTGGGGTCTGCGGTCGAGAGACGATAATCAAGAACCACGTCATGACGGCGGATCCTCGAGCCGAGCAAGGAACCAGAATGGGTAACCCGATTTGGGAAGACATGCTTGAGACCGCCAGGATAGCAGGTCTGGACGCGAAGCTCGATGTTGTGCTTACACCGCAGGGGAAGGTTTACAAGGTGTTCTTGGGTGATGTCAAGGATTCCCAGGACTATGCGGTGGAGGCCTTCAACCTAGTCTATGGTGTCTCGATCCCAAGAAAGGTTGATGTTGCGATAACTTCTGGTTATCCGTTGGAGGCTGATCTTATACAATCCTCAAAGGCGATCATGTCAGCCAACTCCATAACCAAGGAAGGGGGGTCCATAATCCTCTCTTCGGCATGCTATGATGGACCCGGGCCCATGTTCCACGAGACCCTGAGTCAGAGACCAGACCCAGATCAAGTTGTCAAGTGGATAGGAGAGGGCAAGGCGTCGCCGACAGGCGGACCTATGGCATCTAGGCTGAGGTCTTTACTCAAAAGGAAGAGGCTTGTCGTAGTTACGCGGGGGATACCGGAGGAAAAAATCCGGGAGATGGAGATGGTGCCTGCCCGTGATCTTTCTGAGGCGATCGAAGAAGAGTTCAGGCTGAGAAGGCAAGCAGAGGTTGCCGTGCTCCCGATCGGAGGAGCGTCTTTTCCATATATTGGATAGCCGTGTTCATGCTAGGGCATTCACATAATATCTGCCCGCCTAACGCTACGTGTCTCTGGGATGGAATGGAGCCATAGTAGTCTTGGGCTTCCTGTGGCTCTGCTTGTCAAGACAATTGGAATTATGCCTGCAGAGTGGCTTATCTGCCATGCAGTTGGGAGGTTTCCGGGTCTCAAGATGAATCGGCTTATAAACTTGTGCATCCAATCATTTACGGAGTTCACGAGTGCATACCGCAACTGTTAATTCTTCGTGCTGGCGGTAGTATTGTTCTCAAGAATCAATCTGGCAAATGACAAGGAATGGTAAGATCCTAGTTGCAGAGGACAGGACATAAATTCCGTGAAGGGTTAACTGAGACTTTTAGCGGATCACTCTACGGATACTTCTCATCGACGTTACCTGCCGGCTCCCAGATAAGCTCTTGTCTCTTGGTAGGCATGGCCCTCTTCGCCATATCCTTTCTTATACC
>CAZBVH010000002.1:14860-51214 GCA_964495315.1 uncultured Candidatus Bathyarchaeia archaeon
CGCCGGTTGTCTTTGCCCTAAACTATGGCAGAAAGAGGAGGACGCTGCCTGAGTCACTGAAGCTTATCTCCGGCAGAGTGCTCTCTAAACAACGTTTTTCCTCATGAACCCTCCGTCGACCTCGGTCGGCTCATCTTTTGCTGCTTCATTCCAGGGCCTTTCGCCGTTTTTGGGTCGCGTTCCCGTGCTTGTATCGGTATCTTTCGAAGAGTGTTGGTCTTCACCTTAGAGCCTCAAGGGACTCCTCTCCAAAAATCGAAGTGGGTTAGGCTGGGGAAGGATCGGAGCTGCCCCTCAACCAGTTCGTTTCGGATATATCTTCAGAAGATATATTTATATTGGGGCCTGCCTCAGTAATGAATGCAGAACAGGTGAGCATAGTCATGAATACGAAGCGCTTGTCGAAGACCTCAGCGCGGTTGTCCATCATATGGGGCTTAGTTACCTTATCCATAGGTTCGATAGCCTTGCTCACTCAGTCTGTTATTTGGAACATCCCAAGTCAATTTTGGCCCTATCACGCGGTCGCGTCGGGGTTATTCGGCATATTCTTCCTAACACATGCCGCGCAAAGCGCTAGACACTAGAAGAGTAGCATAAAAGAGGAGATTGAAGTGGGTAAACAGAAGACCATGCTCAAGATTGACGGTATGCATTGTGCCTCTTGTGCCCAGACTATAGAGGGGGCGCTGAGCAAACACCGCGGAGTAGAGGACGCCGCCGTGAATTTCGCGTCAGAGAAGGCCTATGTGACGTATGATCCAGAAGTCACTAACAAGACAGAGCTGATTGAGGCCGTGAGGGGCTCGGGGTATGATGCGAGTCTTGAAACCAGAAAAACGATAGTGAGAATAGGTGGGATGACCTGCGCGTCCTGTGCTCAGACCATAGAGAATGCCTTGAGGAAGACCGAGGGAGTCGTGGAAGCAAATGTCAATCTTGCTTCCGAGAAAGCGGTCATCACGTACGACGTAGAAGCGGTCGACTACGAGACGATCAGAGCCGTCATAGAGAACACTGGTTACCAGGCACTTGGTCAAGAGGAAGGTGAAGCCAGGTACGAGAAGGAGGTCGAGGAAGAACAACGCAGTTTTCACGAAGCAAGGAACAGGATGTTTGTAGCATGGGGTCTCACTATACCAATCATCGCTTTGATGGTCACGGAGATGATCCTCGGGACACCTTGGCCAAACCATTCCATCTACAACTTCGGAATAGTACTACTATCCATGCCCGTCATGTTCTGGGCTGGAAAGGAGACTCTTATCTCAGGAGTGAAGGCGGCTTCCCATACTAGCCCTAACATGGATACCCTCATAGCCTTAGGAACTTCTACAGCCTTTCTCACAGGTCCAGCCATATTCCTCAGCCCGATCGAGAACTACGCTGGCGTAGCCGCGATGATCATGTCCTTCCACCTTACGGGAAGGTACGTAGAAGCCACAGCCAAAGGCAGAGCCTCCCAAGCGATAAGAAAACTGCTGGAATTGGAGGCTAAGACAGCACGCCTCCTTGTGAACGGAGAGGAGAAGGAAGTTCCGATCGACGAGGTCGAGGTCGGCGACATTATGATCATCAGACCCGGCGAGAAGATACCGACCGACGGAGTGGTAGTCGAGGGGCAGAGCGCCGTGGACGAGTCCATGGCTACAGGGGAGTCCATGCCAGTACCGAAAAGGGTCGGTGAAGAAGTCATCGGCGCGACTGTTAACCAAAGAGGGATGCTGAAGGTGAAGGCGACAAAGATAGGACAGGACACCTTTCTATCCCAGGTCATAAGAATGGTGGAGGAGGTCCAGGGTTCTAAGGTCCCCATCCAAGAGTTCGCGGACAAGGTGACCGGGTACTTTGTCCCAACCGTTCTAGGACTCGCAGCCATCTCATTCACCCTATGGATGGTGATACCTGACCAGATGAAACAGGTGAGCATCTGGGCTCAACCGTTACTTCCTTGGGTCAACCCAAACTTGGGAGTTCTCACTCTAGCAATCTTCGCACTGGTTGCCACGCTCGTCATCGCATGTCCTTGTGCCTTGGGGCTCGCAACGCCTACAGTTCTTATGGTTGCCAGCGGTATGGGCGCCGAGAATGGAGTGCTGATACGCCATGGTGAGGCTATACAGACTCTCAAAGAAGTTGACACGATCGTCTTCGACAAAACGGGAACCATCACAAAGGGAAGACCTGAGGTGACAGACATCGTGCCAGCACCCGGAAAGACCCCGGAGGAGGTCCTCCGTATTGCTGCTAGCATTGAATTTGGCTCGGAGCATCCGCTGGGAGAAGCTATCCTGAGGAAAGCGAAGGAAGAGAATCTTGAACTTCACGAGGCTGAGGAGTTTGAGGCTTTAACAGGGCGAGGAGTGAAGGCAAAGGTTGTTCTGTCTTCCCAGAAGACGGCTCTGGTTGGGAACAGGAAGCTTATGGAAGAGGAAAGAGTAGACTACGGATCCCTAGAGCAGGACTTGACCCGATTAGAGGGAGAGGCTAAGACGGCGATGCTCGTTTCTCTTGACGGCAAGATAGCAGGCATTGTTGCTGTTGCTGATGCTCTAAAGGACAGCTCGGTCGAGGCGATAAGGGAGCTGGAGAGAATGGGGCTGAAGACCACCATCTTGACAGGAGACAATTGGCGAACAGCTCAGGCGATAGCCAAGAAGATAGGGATTTCCAGGGTGCTGGCTGAAGTACTGCCTGACCAAAAGGTGGATGAGATACAGAAACTGCAGGAGAATGGGGAAACGGTCGCAATGGTTGGCGACGGGATAAACGATGCCCCGGCCCTAACAGCGGCGAACGTTGGGATAGCGATAGGGACTGGCACAGACATCGCTATCGAATCGGCCGATGTGACCTTAGTGAGGGGAGACCTATCGAGTGTGGTTGCCGCGATTAGACTCTCGAGAGCGACTTTCCGCAAGATCAGGCAGAACCTGTTCTGGGCCTTCTCCTATAACGTCCTGGCCCTCCCAGCGGCGATGCTAGGCTTAGCCCATCCGGTGATAGCGGAGATAGCTATGGCCACCAGCTCGATAACAGTCGTGACAAACGCAAACTTGCTTAGAAGGGCACGTATACGTCCGGACTACACAAGTTAGGGGGAGGTGAACAAAACGGCGAAAGACCCAGTCTGTGGCATGGAGGTAGACGAGAAGACCGCGAGATGCAAGAGTGAACATGAGGGTAAGACATACTACTTCTGCGCTGCAGGATGCCAACAAACCTTTGAAAAGAACCCAGACAAGTACATGAAGAAATAGGTTTGAGAGCGTGGAGACGCCTCTGGAAAGAGTCAAAACAATCATGTGCGTCTGAGTTCCGGAGGATCTTCCTCATTTCTTTCGTCGTCAACGGTCCGATAGGAGACTCATCGGTTCGCTTGAATAGTCTTTAACGGGTATTTGCGGGCTCTCGGGTGTGAGACGCCCAACAAGTACAACCTAGAGTTCTTTGCTCCTGAGTTGTCCTGCTTTGATTCGGACCCAATGGGCGAGCGTCGAACGAATGTAGCTCCGTGCTTTCTCTCCGATTTGTCGAGTCTTGGTCTATGTTCCAGGTCGTTCTGGGAGTTCACTGTAGGAGCCTTGAGATGTTCTGTATACCGCAAGCCTGCCTATGGTTTCCCATTGCCCTTCTTTCTGTCTACGGACTTGCATCACGATGACCTCTGCATTGGGATCCGATTTACTTGGCCAGACTGTTATGTTCAAGAAGTCTCCGTCCTGTGTTCTTCTTGAGAACCGCGCCTTGTATGTTGAGCTGCTCATTTCGATCAACTTACCTAGATTATGTCGCCAATCTGTTTCACGCTGAGTCAATGCTAAGGTCAGTCCTACAGGTCTTTAAGAGGTTTTCCTGCAACTCTGATGGATCTCGATCTCAGAGATCTTGCAGGTTCTCCTCGACCCAGGTTGTCGCTCCGAAGGGCACTGCCGTGCCACAGCAGAAGACGTTCAGCGGTATGTCTGGGTAGGCGACCCTGCATCTGTGTGCCATCTCGGGCGGGATGTAGACGACGTCTCCTGCCTTGAGTTCTTGTTCCTCACCTGCCACCTTCATCCAGCCAAGTCCTGAATCAACGAAATAGACTGCTTCGGTGTTGTGCCTGTGGTATCCTAGGATTCCTGAGACGGTCATAAACGAGGTGAAAGCTATCGCTTTCCACTTGCCCTTGAAGAGCGGATACGACCAGCATGTGCTTTCGTGTCCAGCGTCTCCCTCCTTCGAGAGCCATTTCTCGACCTCAACCTCCGACCCTTCGAGTCCTTTTTCTACCTTCTCGATCTTAGATTCGGGGGCTCTAGGTGGATCTTGGACGGCGAAGCTTGCCACAATCATGGGCTGTCTTCTTGTCGTAGAGAGGATGGTGTAGGGCGTGTTAGTCGGTATTCTGACTGTATCCTTGTTCTCGATCTTCCACTCGTTCCTTCCAGATCTGATAACGCCTCTTCCCTGAAGAACATAGAGAGCTTCCTCTAGATTCTGCTGGTGGTACATCATCTCTTCTCCAGCCGGCACACTCAGAACGTTTACCCACTCAAGATTGACAGTTGTCTTATATCCTCCCTCTATGTGGAGGAGGTCTCTCCGTCTGTAGACGCTTCGGACGTAGCAGGTGCCCTCGTACCCTTGGATTGGCTGGATCTCCATCCAATTTCTCTTGAACATTCTTCTCGATACACGTCTGTAATTCAGTAAGTTATTAAGCTCTGACTTCAATCACCAGAGCAGGACCTTCATTTCCAAGTTGAAAGGCATCTCAAGAAGGTGCGCTTATGAATCGTGGCTACGGTTTCACATCGGCGATTGTTTGGTCTTGAGAGGTGAAAAGATCTTGGTCAGCTTGACTTTCTTCGGCGGAGTTAGAGAGATAGGTGGGAACAAGATTCTTCTCGAGGACTCTGGTACTCGGATATTCTTTGACTTCGGTGTCAGCTTTCCAGCTATGGGACACTACTATGGAGGATACCTTAATCCGAGGAAAGTAAATGGGGTCGGCGACTACCTGGAATTCGGCTTAGTTCCCAGGTTGAAGGGGCTGTACAGCCGAGAGGTATTGATCGCTGCGTCATTGAGATACTCTCAGCCTGTCTTTGACGCAATATTCCTCTCTCACGCTCACGCTGATCACTGCGGATTCCTCAGTTTTACCGATCCGGCAATACCCGTCTACTGCGGGGAGACTACCAAGACTATCATGGATGTCATCCAGGAGACGAGCCCATCCATAAATTTTGGTGAACATGACTATCGGGCTTTCAGAACAGGTGATCTCATCCAGGTTGGGGAAGTCTCCGTGGAACCGGTTCACGTCGATCACTCTATTCCAGGTGCTTATGGTTTCATCATCCATTCGTCCCAAGGGGCAATAGTCTACACGGGTGATCTCAGATGTCATGGACCGATGTCTAATATGACGGCAGATTTCATTCGGAAGGCGAAGAAAGCTGACCCTATTGCCATGATCTGTGAAGGAACCAAGATCTCAAGAGGTCCGATCTCGAGGAACCTCTCTGAGAATGATGTTTTGGAGGAGAGCAGGAAAGTGGTTGAGGGGACCGACGATCTGGTAATTGCCACCTTCTACGGCAAGGACTTCGATAGGTTCAGGACCTTCTACGAGGTTGCTAAGAGCATGGGTCGGAGGTTCGTGATCTCCATGAGAATAGCGGCAATAGTGGACCGTTTGAGAGAAGATGCCGGTCTTAACGTTCCTGATGTGAAGAACGACAGGAATATTGCGGTATATATGAGACGAAAGGTGAAGGGTCGATTCGAGGAGAAAGAGTACCTTCCTTGGGAGAGACCCTTCCTCTCAAACGGAGTAAACTTCCAGTACGTCAGAGGGAACCAAGGCAGTCTCTTGTTCAATCTTGATCTGACCCGCTTTACGGAGCTGATAGATATTAGGCCTAAGCCTGGAGGGCACTTCATTCACTCCATGAGTGAACCTTTCAGCGATGAGGATGTGGGGATGGAGCTTATGGACCATTGGCTGGGGCACTTTCAACTCAAGTCCCATCAGATCCATGCCTCAGGTCACTGTGCTCCGAGTGATCTGACCAGGATTATCAGGCAGATTGCGCCGAAGACCCTCTTCCCCGTTCACTCTGAGTCCCCAGAAATCTTCGACAGACTTGTGCCTGCGTCTGTCAAGGTGGTGCAGCCAATCGTTGGAAAGAAGCATATACTCTGACCATAGGCTGCCTTCTTCTCGCCTAAAGGGTTGAGATTAAACCGCTCTCTTTAGATTAGTCCCCCTGCTCTGGCGAGAATGGTTGACATGAGAAGCAGCAGAGCGATCGCTCCCGGACCCGAAAGAAGTGTGTAAACACCCCCATTTGACTTGATCTCCGGGACGACTGTTATCCCAAGTTGAATTGCTTCCATCTTGATTGGCGTATTCTCGACTCGCATCTTCAACTTCAAACCATAGCCTTTTGGCGATACAGGATAGAATAGTGCTACTTCTCCCTCGAAAATATCGAGAAAGAGATGTACACTCACGTAGAATAAACCTACAAGATAGGATAGCATGGCTTGCGGGAAAATCTCAACGACAAAGATGGTGGTCGGTCCTGCTACCGCCAGCAGAATCACTAACGAGTGGAGTCGTCGGTGTGGTCCCACGAATATGTCCAGGTCGAACAGGAGTGATAAGGGAGCGAGACCAATCGCAGTATCGAGTGGGACTCCCAACGCCATCATGATGAGCGCGGGAATAGCCAGATGAAATGATGGTTCCATTGACCGATCGATCAAGGTACTCCTATTTTAACCATTGTGTCGACTCCTATCAGTGCAAAAGGTCAAAGATCGTTGGACTGGATCAGGACGGTTCGGAGTTATCCACCGACAGTCTTGATAGTGCCCAGTATGCTCCCTCTACCCACCTCTGCTATTCTTCTTCAACGGGTAAAGTCAAGGTTGCCCATCGCGTCAACCTTATGTTCTTTAGGAAGTTAAGATGATTCTTCATTTCACCTGAGTAGGATGTGGCTCCTTGAAGTTTGGTGCCTCCACACTCTGTCTCTTTCAAGAACGCTTTGACAGCCTTTGCAAGAAGCTGCCGACCACTGGCATCACTGTGTGGGAGATTGCTGACGACGGCTTTCATAGTCTAGATCAGGATCGGGTTAGAAGACTGAACGAGATGCGTGATTCCTATAGCATTGTGTTTAGTGTTCATACACCTTGGACATCTGTCAATATCTCCGCTCTGCATCCTAATGTTCGTGGCAAGATGCAGCAGACGGTATTGGAATCACTTGGCTTTGCCCATGATCTAGGTTCTGAATATGCTGTTATTCATCCGGGGACTTCACCCTTCTTCGTCAAGGGTGTGGACAAGTTGTGCTGGCGTTATACCGCTGAGTTTCTTGAGCGTGCCTCCCTGTTCTGTGCAGATCACGCGATTACGCCTCTCCTAGAGAATATCTTTCCTCCCTACTTCTTGTTCCATGATGCAGATCATATCGAAGAGTACTTCCATGAAGAAGCGCCCGAAAACCTTCGCTTGGCTTGCGATTTCGCTCATGCGAATATTTGCGGCAATCTCTTGCCTCTCCTAGAGAAAGTGGCCGACTGTGTTGGATATGTTCATCTGAGCGGGAACCATGGGGAGAAGGACGAGCACCTGCCTATTGACGAAGGAAACGTAGACTGGAGACGGGGTCTGGATGTGCTTTTGAAGGCAGGCTTTGACGCCCCTATCATTGTGGAGAACCAGACAATAGGAGACGTCCACAAGAGTCTGGAATCTCTCAAATCATTCATTCAGTGACTTATGGGCTCTTATTCTCAGACTCATCTAGTCGGCATCGTTCTTATGACCAGTCAAACCGCAACGTTTAACCCAGTCCCCTATGCAAGTTTCAAAGACCATTTGAGCCGGTGGTTGAACTGGGAAAAATCACTCTTGAAACCTTTGAGAAGATCCTGCATGGAGGTGCTTTCGGATTAACGGATGAGCTGATATTGGTTCTTGGTCTGGTTTCAGGGATGGCGGAGGCAACGCAAAGCCTGAGAATCGTGATTATCTCAGGAATCACTGGCGGGATCGCAAACTCGTTCGGAAACTCGTTCGGAATGATTGTGAGCGGTCTTACCGCAAGACAACAGCAGTATCACCGACGAAATCATGACAAGATCGACACTGAAGTGACCTCGGTGAGGGAGGTGATAGCGAGTTCAGTCTTCTGTTTCATGATGAGCATGGTGGCTCTTATCTTGCCGATGCTCCCATTCCTCTTTCTTCCTCTGAGTTCAGCCATACCTGCCTGTGTGGCGATTGGGGTGGCACTCATATCTATAATGGGATACTACTCAAGCAAACTGGGCGGCGAAGGAAACCCCATATATGCTGGTCTGGGATACGCGGTCATCGCAATAATAGGTACAGTGGTTTGCCATCTTCTCGGTGATCTTCTGAAACTCCCCTGAAGGGAAGGGTTGTTCTCACTCCATTCTTCAATGATCCGCATTTGACGAAAAAGAGTTGGGGAAGTCTTGCTTCTGGGTTGAGATGTACCTCAATTCAAGGCACGTAGACTAAAGCGGCTATCACGCAACCGTAGTTGTCCATAGGGACTCTCATGTTCTCTACTCGTAGGTGTATCTCTCCGATCTCCATTTCACGAATCTTAGCCATCTCCATTAGCTTCCATTCCGCGATCTCCTCCAGGGCTTTTCGATCCATGTATCCGTGAGCTTCAGCTGCGATGCCGAATTCCTTCTCCTTCTCCCAGCACCAAGCTATGGCTGCACCGATGGTTTCTCCCTCGTTTCCTTCCATCCTGGCGAGGACCGTGTAGGTTATGGAGCCGATAGGTATCTTAACGCGCTTCTTCTCCTGACACCCCGGTGGGAGGATTGAGCTGACTGGTACGAGATTGCACTGGGCGATTCCTGCCCTCTTCAGGGCTAGATCGAAAGCGTTAAGCTCGGAGATTGGGCTGAATGCTTTCCCGCTGGTCACAAAGAATGCTTGAGGGATCATCTTCGTATCCTCTTTTTGCTCGATGGAATGATGCTGTTCCCATGGAGCGGTCAGATTTTAGTGTTTTGTTCCAGTTGAGGTGCCGCATAATCTTTTCGTCAAAGCCTAATCGAACTTTGCAGAGAATGGTTGTGCTGGGGTGGCATAGCGTCGGATGATTCCTGCAACCGCTGTTGACCGCATCCTTGTGGATCAGCGTTGCTGCCGGAGCAGCAAGGGTGGCTTCAATCAGGCTGTTCTGTTGTGGCTTCAAGAGTAGATCTGGTTTCTCCGCAGACTCTCGACGAGTTTCGAGTAGACATCGAGAATGGCCTCTTCGAGATCGGTTCTTCGGCTCCTCTTCTCTACATCTCTTCTGATCAGGTTCGAGAGGTTTCCCTCCTCGATTCTCCTCTTGATCAGCCACAGATATCTCTTCTCCTCATCATCGGCGTTCTTCTCCGCAATTCGATGTAGCCAACGGCAAACACCTCGTGCAGTGGGGGCCTCCGGATGGCAGGTTCTCGCGTCCAGTCCATTTCTAACTACGGCCTTGAAGTCCGTGACAAGCAGGTTGTGGGATTGATGGGGCTCAATTTCTTCTAAGAAGCCTCTCAGCGTGGCTCTAATGAAGCAGCTTAGGGCTACATCAGCCTTGATGCATTCCTGCTCATCCATGATTCTTACTTCGATGGCTTTCCTGTCAAACCGGAGTATTGCGCCCCTTGAGTTGATCCATTCCTTGTTTATGATTGCTGGAGACGCACCGGCTTTCAGAAGCTGCTTTGAGTAGTTCTCAATCGTTCGTTTCCTGTAATCGTTGAATGATTCTATGTATTCCGGGATGACATCTCCCACTATGGATGGAACTTTTGCCTGGTTTATGCTGTAGAAGTGGAGACGGTTATCAACGAAGGGGCCAATCCTTGATTCATATATCGGTGAGGAAGCTGAGAGGGCCGGAAGATACGGCAAGATGTTCGCTAGGATGTTGTGCAGCTTAACAGTCTCTCTCTCATCTCCGTATGGAAGATTGAGCTGATAGCTCTGTATGTTCAGCCAGCCGTGCTGCTTCAGGTTGAAGATTTGAGCCAGAGCGTCATAGATTCCCCTATCTCGATGAGGCCAGATTCTTGCAGCCTCCACTTTCAGACTGGGATGCATGCCTGAGCCTAAGAGATTGGCCCCGAAGTTTCTCTCTAAGATCTCTGAGATCTCTACGACCCCTTCATGCATAGTCTCCTCAAAAGTAAGGGGCGAACGGAAGGGTCTGTTGGACTTCAATTCGGCGACGTGACACTGGAGTTCCTTCCCGAACGCAAATCTCTCGAAGACAACGTTGTTCTGTATCCGCCCGCTTAGGTGCTTGATTACTTTGTCCACGATCGGGAGAGGTTGTAACTCTTCGTCGACGACCGCGTATTCATGCTCTGGGCCGAGAGCCTCTAAACTCTTGTACAAATACTCTCGACTCCAACTCAAGTATGTTACCAAACCAGTCTCAATATTCAATACTGTAGAAAGGCAGACTTGTAGAATGACAAGTCACTCTTGCTTGTTGGGTTTGACGTCAAGCGCTTTGGCCAGCCTCACATGATCTTTGTCATTGATCCATTCGGTCTTGAGATATTGAAATATCTCCTCACTAGACATCCCGAGGTTCTTCGCCTCTTCGACCGCGTAGCGGTATGCTTCTATCTCGGTTGGTCTCTCTGTGTAACCGTATCTCTGATCAAAGAGTTGTTGCCCCTCTTTGAATTGTTTCACGTGGACGAGTTCATGGATCAGATCCAGGTAGATGTCTCTCAGGTTTCCGTTCTTGAGGTAGTCTGCGCTGATTATGATGTGGCCGTCCAGGTCGCTGACTCCCATGTAGCCTCTTCTCGATATGAATTCAACTCTGAGCTCGTCGAGTGTCTTCTTCGTCTGGTCGCCGAAGATCCTTCTGACCGTGTCGACTCCGTCGAATCCTTTGAAGAAGTCTACGAAGCGATGGGTTTGAACTCTAACGTCCCTTCTGATCTTCACTCTTTCCAGTGGGTTTGAGATGGCCATTGCCCTAGGAACTGACCTTTGAGTTATAAGTCCTTTCATGTAGGGTCTCCTTTGCACAGTTTTACCCAAGCAAGATAGTACCCGTGAAAGACCATAGTAGTATATAAGTGAAGCACGGTCTTGTGGTGACTGTCCCGTCACGAGACGTTATCAGGATATTAATCTTTTTCTCGGGCGAGGTGGTTGATTATCTTCTCATAAATGTCGGCGTCTTCTTTGTCTTCCTCATCAGCATAGATGGTCGCGTTGTCATTGATCTCGACTACTATGTAGTCTCCATTGATCTCCTTGATGTCGACTCCGAAGAGTCCCCTGCCGAAGGGTTTGCTGGTTTGGATGGCGACTTCCTTCAGTCTCGGCGGCAGAGTCTCTCTCTTCACTGCCTCTGTCTTGCCCCAGATGAACCTTCCTCCTCTCACCATTGCCCCGTGCTTCCACTGTTTTTCAGGCATATGGTATTTGCACGCGAACAATACATCGTTATCAAGGATCCCAATACGCCAGTCGAAGGCGGTGGGAACAAACCGTTGAGCCACCACTATATCCGAAATGCGGAAGAATCTCCGGCAAATCCTGTTGAGAGACTCCTCATCTTCAGCCTTCTCCACGTACCTGGAGAACGCTGTGTAGGGAGCTTTCAAGACGATCGGTTTCCCAAGGATGCTGAACGCTTCTTGGATTGTCATCTGGTTCAGTTGATCTTTTAGAAGGAACACCGTTTGGATTCGAGGTATATTCGACCTTTCTAGGAGTTCATACACGTGAACCTTGTTGCTGCATGCCATTATCGCGAAGGGCTCATCTATGACTGTCAATCCTGATTCCCATGCCAGCTTCGAGGCTAGGTAGGCTGGATATCGTGGGTCGGTTGTCGTGCGAATAAACAGTGCGTCGTACAGGGGTATTTCTGAGAGATTCTTTTTTGTTACATAGTCGAAGTCGTGTCCCAGTGTCTTGGCTGCTGCTTCGAACCTTCGCAAAGGTCTGATGTAGTCTATGTAGCTGTAGGCCTCTACGAAACACGCTATTCTGGTCAGGGTATGTTCCTCATGGACGTTGTCTTCTCGCTGATGGCCTGCAAGTCTTTGGGCTCCAAGTCACTTGGTCGGAGGGGTGCCATGCTGGAGAGATAGCATTTCTCCGCGGTTCTCTGTATGTAGAGTTTGCAGAGCGGTATCATGAACTCCTTGTAACATTTCTCAGCTGCCGAGTTCGCCTCTTTGAGTTGAACGGATCCGAAGACCGACTTTACGGTCTCGACTGGACCCAGAAGTGCTTGAGCGCTTACCGGGTAGCCTCGGTTCATACCGAGGTTCTTGACGGCTTTGATGAGTTCGTCGCCGGATCGGGCTATCCTGTAGGTGTCGTATGAGACTGGGTTCAGCGGGAAGAGGATCGAGGGAAAACCGAGCTTGTCGGTGATCTCTTCTACACTGTTGGTTGCCACGTGGGCTGGAGTAGGTATCCCTCTCTTCTCAGACCTCATTAGAAAGATCGCATTGTTGTATGCGTCAATAATGTCTGTGCATGTAGGGATGACCCGGTTTCCATTTGTTTCCGCGTGAGTCGATACATAATATCCCGTCTTCATGTACCGGTAATCAAGCTGAATGTTGATGACGGGCCCTTTGAGTTTCGACCTCAGGTAATCCTCAGAACTGATTACCTTGGGAGGGTTATCATGAGGAAGGATGTCGGAAACTACCAGCAAGCTCAATCCAACGGCTGCGATGAAAGCCTTATCCTTTCTGCTAACTTAACAGTGGGTCGCAGTAATATATTAAACCTCATCCTCAAAGGATGATTCGTCTATGGGTTTGGAGATGGACGATGAGAGACAAGTATCTCAAAGATGTCGTTAGACCCCTTGATATTGAGAAGCTGAGTACAGTCTCAGATCTACTGACTGCGTTCAGCCGTACTTCCTTTCAGTCACGTAACTTGGCCAAATGTGCGGAAATTTTCACTCTTATGCTTAGGGACCCTGATAGACCTACAGTATTCCTCGGTCTAGCCGGGGCTATGATTCCTGCCGGAATAGGCGGTGTAATCGTGACCCTCGTAAAGAAAGGGATGGTCGACGTTATTGTTAGTACTGGCGCGAACATGTATCATGACCTTGTAGGAGCTCTCGGCGAATCCCACTACATCGGTTCACCCGAGGTCGATGACAGTCTCCTCTACCAGCACGGCATAGACAGGATATACGACACTTTTGCCGATGAGACGCAGTTTAGGAAGATAGACAAGCGGATAGAGGAGTTTGCGGGCAGGCTCGCCCAAGAAGAGCCTGAGAAGATCTCCTCGAGGTGTCTGCTTCACCACTTGGGCGAATTCATCGAGGAGAATGGGTCTAGTAAGGACAAGGGGATGTCTGTGATCTGGAACTGTTGGAAGGAGGGTATCCCGATCTTTGTTCCGGCTCTGAATGACAGCTCAATCGGTTTGGCCCTCACCCAGCACTATGTAAGAGCCGCTGAGAAGGGGTTGAGGACCCTGACCGTCGATGGAATAGAGGATAACGTCGAGATCTTTGAGATCAAAAGACAGTCAAAGAAGACCGGCGTCATATATGTGGGGGGCGGGGTCCCGAAGAACTACATCCAGCAAACGGCTTACCTACAAGACTTGTTCAATATTCCGTCGTCGGGGCATTCATACGGGATTCAGATAACGACAGATAGACCGGAGTGGGGAGGTCTGTCCGGATGTACCTTCAAGGAAGGCATGAGCTGGGGAAAAGAAAAACCTGAAGGTCAGTATGTCACCTGCTACTGTGACGCGACAATAGCACTGCCGCTGATCGTGAAAGCGGTCTTGGAAAGGTGTAGAGACCTGACAGACCGGGGTAAGCCAACGTTTAAAATATGACAAGCAGATCATCAGGCTACCTGCATTTCTTGGTTGGAGATTGTGTTGATCTGCGGTCTCAAATGAGCAGGAGGCTTGGGAAGAACGATCAATATTAGAGTATTGTCTGAGAGGGATTTTCCCTTCGCGATCCGCCTAACAGACACGATGGGTTGGGATCTGACTGAGGAAGACTTCAAATTCGCGATTGATCTGGAGCCTGGCGGCTGCTTCATCGCCCTTGTGGATGGGGAGCGCGTGGGAATCGCGATGACGATCGCCTTTGGCGAGGTTGGCTGGATCGGGAATGTGATTGTGGAGAGTAGCTACAGGAATCAAGGGATAGGCTCACGCCTAGTGGAGCATGAGGTGAACTACCTCAGGTCGAGGTCGGTCAAGACCGTGGGTCTATACGCCTATAAACATGCTGTCCCGCTCTACAAGAGGCTAGGGTTCAGGTCTGACTCAGATTTCATTGTGCTGGAAGGTGAAGGCACATCAAAACGCCGTGTAGGGCCGACTAGAAGGGCTGAAGATGGAGATCTCTCCTCCATACTCGCGTTGGATAGTCTCTGCTTTGGTGGATCCCGTGAGAAGCTGTTGAGGCGATGGTTTTCAGGAGAGGCAAACTTATGCTATGTTGCGTACGAGGACGATCGTCTATCGGGTTTTGTATTCGCCAGGAAATACCCTGAGATGGCTGAGGTGGGACCATTGGTTTGTGGACCGGGCTCGGTGGGGGTTGCTGATGACTTGTTGTACACGATTCTCGGCCGATTGGGAGGTCTTAAAGTCCACATCTGTGTCGCGGAAAAAGCTGAGGGTGTGCTATCGGTTTTGAAGGAGCTTGGTTTCGCTGAGCGTTTCAGGGTAGTCAGGATGTTCTGGGGAGGAGGCTTTGCGGAGAAGGGATATCTGCTGGCGGCTGAGTCGTTGGAGAGGGGTTGACTTTGTCTCCCGATCTTGCTCGATATCTCGTCCAAGATTTCCTAAGGAACTCATCTGTCAGTGTAGAGAGGCTTCTGGAGAAGCTCCTTACTTTCAATAGGGCCACTAGCCTCGACGTGAAGCTCTATTGTTTCGAAGGGGAGGAGAAGAGGGAGTTCAATCTCAGCGGTGAACACTTCTTCCTGAGAACCTCTCTGGAGTACTCGAATCCTCAGCTGACGGTTGAGGAGGTTCAAGGGATCATCGCTGTTCGCATACTTGAGGTGTGTGCACATCATTTCAGAGAGAAGGAGATTAGTGGTTTTGATTCACGAGACATAGACGAGATATGCGAGTTACTGAAGACCCCTTCCTCTGGAGTGGTCATGCCTTTCATCCTCAACGTGGATGATGTTGAGGCAGACAGGTATTCCGTGAATCCGCTTAAGTCTTCAATATTGAAGAGCGGACAGAGCGCGTTTCCTGCGGCCTCGGTTGACGTGGGGAAACTTGAGGTAGACGTGGGGTTCTTGTCGAAGTACGAGGGAGCACTGATCTCCAGGAAGGAGATAGAGCTTATCGATCGCTGCCTGGACCGTGTTTCCAGCAGCTACCTAGACTTTGTTGACATGGTCAAGTACGACCAACTGAATGAGCTCTCAGAACTCTTCGGCGTAGACCTCTGCCTCCCCTCTTTAAGACTGCCTTTGGAAGCTTTGGCTGCGGAGGGCGAAGATGGGATCATCAAGAACATAATAGAGAAGAGCCACTCGGATTACGAGTCGATAGAGAGGATATACCGATTCATGGGCAGGAGCCTGAAGAACCGAACTACACTTCTCTCAGTGCCGCACTCGGCGAAGGGCTTCGGCTCGAAGCGTGCTGCCAGAGGCAAACTTCACTTCGCAGATCACTCTCTGGCCGCTGTAAACGTAAGGTATAAGACTACACCCCTCTACCCCAACGCCATTGACCCGGAGGACGTAAGCGTGGCTGAAGGGGATGACTCATTCACGGTCGAGGGAACAAGGCTCATAGACTACGACTACTCGGATACACCCTCATCGCCCCAGTTCATCCTTTACTCTCTCGCCTCTCCTGAGGATGCTTGTCTCTGGCATGGGATAGGTTCTTTTGGAGCTGAAGAACTGGTAAGGAGCTATACTTCCACGCATATGGCCTGTGTAAGGGGCAAGGCCTTCAGGGAACTGATCGATAGCGGAAGGCTTGTAGCAAGGATTCCTCTCCAGTTCAACCTAGTTCCTAAAAGCGTCTGGGCTCATCCAGTTCACAACAACATCGATGCCAGCATCGGCTCCGTGGAGGACCCAGACAAGCTTGTCAAGTACGGAATTTGGATAGAGTATCTCTCCCCGAACGAATATGTGAGAAGATAGTCGAGTGTAATTCTTGCAGCTTGAGGGACCAGAGTCTGATCGTCAGGGTTTATCGTGTTGAGTGCTGTTTTGCCTCGAAGAGCCAGCTATTTGAGGCTTATCTCGATGAAGACGTCCGGAGGGATGGTAAGACGCATAAGCGAGCGCATGATCCTATCGGATGCGGCGATATCAATGAGCCTCTTATGTAGCCTCAATTGGTAGTGGTCCCAGCTGACGCTGCCTTCGCCACAGGGCGTTTTTCTTGTTGGTACCTTGAGTTTCTTGGTCGGCAATGGTATTGGTCCCCTCATCTTTGCACCTGTCTTCTTGGCTATGTCCTTGATCTCAACGCATAGGTTCTCAAGGCTCTCTTTGTTGGTGCTGGTGAGCTTTATACGGGCTTTGGCGACCATGTTTTCCACCCTGCTGCGCTGTGATCTTTGGTTCTGATTTTGTTCCTTGTTTTTATGGGTTGTGGTGTCGGAGAGCATAGATTGTCGAGGGCGCCGCTTTCCACCAGTCGCGCCAGGTGGGAGTTCAGGAGAGCAATCGTAGTTCGCGAGAATGAGCGGTGTTCCACTTCTCCACTTGAATCATGAATCTCTACAGATGAGAGCATGCGGGGCACTTAGGATCTTTTTCCACGTCAACGATTGTGAAGTTGATGCGCTCTCCGTCGAAGAGAAGCATCCTTCCTTTCAGGGTCTCCCCTAGACCTGTGATGAGTTTCAGGGTCTCCATCGCTTGAAGTGAGGCGAAGAGGGCAGGGGTGACTCCTGGTACAGGGAATCTTGAGATCTCGCTCGGCGTCTCTGGAAGAATGCAACGGAGACATGGCCCTGTGCCTGGTATGATCGTTGTTATCTGACCGTAGAATCCGAAGATCCCCGCATGGACAAATGGGATCTTGCTGTCGACGCATCCTCCGTTTATTATGAATCGCGTCCTCCAATTGTCCATCGCGTCCACGACTACGTCAGCGCCTTCAAGTAGTCGGTGTACGTTCTCCTCTTTTATGTCAACGACCACAGCCTCGACCTTGATGTCCGGATTCAGCGCTCTCAGCTTCTCAGCGGCAGCCTCCGCCTTAAGGCGTCCAATGTCTTCTTGCCAACCGAGAATCTGCCGGTTCAGGTTGCTTAACTCAAACTTCTCCCTGTCCACAAGGACAAGCTTCCCCACACCTGCAGCTGCAAGGTAGATCGAAGCAGGACAGCCCAATCCTCCCACTCCTGTTACGACCACCCTAGCCGATTTGATCCTCTTCTGTCCCTCCTCCCCCCAACCGGAAATTAGCATCTGTCTGTCATATCGCTCCAACTCGGATTCAGATAGGGAAGATACCATGCTCGGTCAACCTCAAGGTTATTTAAGCCCGCCAGAAGATAAAATGGTTGTAGCGCATTAGCCTCCTCCCCCGGCAAGCGGCGCAAACATGTTTCGGCTGGGTGTAGGAGGAAAAGGGGGTAGGCGGCGAGATGAGGGTTCGGGTCAGCTACTACGGTTCCTTGAGGATGAAGTTCAATGCAGCTTCTGAGGACGTTCTCTTGTCTAAGGGCGCTAGGCTCCGTGACCTGTTTCTGCATCTGGCCAGCAGGTATGGGGAGCTCTTCAAGTCCTATGTATTGGATCCTGCCGGAACCGAGGTTAGAAAAGATGTCCTAGTGAACGTTAACGATCTGCCGGCCCGCCAGATTAGAGGTTTGGAGACAGAGTTGAAAGAGGGAGACCAGGTGGACATCCTCCCCTTGTTCACCGGTGGCGGATAGATCTCGGCGGGTAGGACCGGTGTACGTTCTTCTGCTCCTTCCGCTCGCATGAATCAGTCTTCGATGACTCTATTTCTATGTTCGCCGCTATTCGCTTCATTGGTGTCATTTCTTGGTTAAGGCTAGAATGCTTGTAGAGGGGCAGGTTCAAGGGGTAGGGTTTAGGATGCGGGTCTCCCAAGTCGCCCGCCGTCTTGGTCTCAGAGGGATGGTTAGAAATCTTCACGATGGACGAGTGGAGGTCTTCTGCGAGGGGTCGCGCGAAATCATCTCTGCGCTTATCCGTGAGATCTCCCTCTTAGGAAGGGATCAGGGATGGTTTGGTCCCAGAGTTGACAAGGTATCTTGCTCCTTTGAGGGTGAACAGGGATTCTCTGGGGCTTGGAGAGCGTACTCAAATTTCGAGATCGACCCGAAATGGGGATAGAACAAGTTCCGCTGAGAAGGCAATCGAGCCGATCCATGGACAAGGTCGCTTCCGTGCTCTTTGACCTCGATGACACGTTGATCAATTCCACTCGAGGAAAAGCGATCGCGGAGGCAAGGGTCTCAGAGACGCTGGCTAGATACCTCCATGGTCTGCACGTCGATATAAATAGGGACAGGCTACTCCAAGAGCTTCTTCGTCTCGATCGAACGATGAACCGTAGACGCCTTTACGACCGATCTTCCTGGTGGCAGATTCTGCTGCGTGGGCTGAGCTTGGATGTCGCGCTACCTCAGTTCTTGACTTCAGAGATGACGAGAGAGTACTGGTCTAACTACGGGGAGTGGGCTCTCCCTTTCCCGGATACCGTAAGCACTCTGGAAGATCTTCTTGCGAAGGGATACCTGCTTGCTCTGGTTACAGACACAGACGGGACACCTGGTGTGAAGATGCGTCGCATCTCTCTATTGGGCTTCAGGCGGGTGTTCAATATGGTGGTAATCGCCGGCGAGGACACTCCGCAGACGAAGCCGAGCATTGCGCCTTTCAGACTCGCAGCTTCTCATCTGGGATTGACCTGTGCGGAATGCGTCTTCGTGGGTGACAAGCCCTTTACTGACATCAGAGGGGCGCGGAGAGCAGGTATGAAGTCCATACTGATAAGGCGAGGAACTTGGAAGTCAGAGGAGCAGCCTGACTTGACAATAGCTTCTCTCTCAGAGCTATGCCGGATCCTCTAGGAGAAGAATTGGCCCTCTGGAGTGTTATTCTTGTCGAGTCAAGACTCAAGCATCTTTGATTTGTAGGCAAATTTTCTCTCATATAGCTTTCTTATATCATCCGTTGTTGCGGCTTCTTCAGGTGGCTTGTCCTCCCGGATTCTCTTCACTCTTGCGAAGCGGAGTGCGAATCCCGACTCATATTTCGGGCTTCTCTGTATCTCATTGTAGGCTACCTCAACCACGACCTCCGGTTTGACGTGAACAGTAAACTCTTCCTCCATAGTCTTAAGTCCCTGAAGCTTGGTCGTCATCCACTTGAACTGCTCGTCTGTCAATCCCTTGAAGGTCTTGCCTACGGCCTCGTATTGCCCGGTTCTTTGATCTATGGCTGCGAGATGGTAGTTGCTGAGCCAACCGGTCCTTCTCCCATAGCCCCAGTCGGCTGCAGTAATTACTAGATCTACGTGATCGGCTGGCTTTATCTTCAGCCACCGTTTTCCCCTTTTTCCTGGGGTGTATGGGCTGTCCGGTCTTTTTGCCATCAGCCCTTCATGTCCACTTTTTATGGCGGCCTCTAGGAAACTCTCTACTTCCGCGGTGTCACCTGATACTATATGGTTTGCGAGTAGATCTGGAGGGGAGACCTCCGACAGCTGATGCCATCTCACCTTGTGTGGTAGATCTACCAGAGATTTCCCGTCGAGGTATAGGAGGTCGAAAAGATATAGCCTAAGAGGGACTTCTCTTGTCAGGATCTTAACATCGTGTACTCTTGTGAAGCGTCGCATCAGATCCTGAAAGGGTAACGGTTTTCCCCCCTCTCCTGTCGCTATCGCTTCCCCTTCCAATATCGCTCTCTCGGCTTGAATCTTCTCTTTGACTAGTCGGACGATGTCTGGTAGGCTGTGCGTTACTTCCGTGAGTCTTCGACTGTAGATCCTGACGTTTTCTCCTTTGATGTGTATCTGGATGCGTGCTCCATCGAACTTGTACTCAAATGATGTGGGTCTTCCTTGTTCTTTGAACACGAAATCTATGTCCTCGGCGATCTCTGCAAGCATTGGCTTGATGGGTCTGAAGAGCTGTACTCCGATTTCCCGGAGTCCCTTCTCTCCCTCGCTTAATGAGGTCATCGCTACCTTTCCGAGGTTGCCTGAGAACATGTCGGCCCTCTCTACCAATTCGTTCGGTGTACCTGAGGCGTAAGCTATCGCTTCGATCATGACTCCCTCTCCGACTCCATGCTGCATCTCACCAAAAATGTTCTTGATGATCCATTTCGCTTCCATCTGGGAGGCTTGACCAAGAAGTGAGCGGAGCATCTCTTCCTTTCTTCTGCGAGATCCGGATCCGGAAGCTTTTGCCACGTTGTCGAGCGACTTATGTACACTAAGTATCGTCAAGGGTCTTGACAGCAGGGGTCTCTGCATTCCTTCCGTCAACACTTTTTTTAGGGTTGCCCAGTTCACGTCAAGAGTTTTAGATGAGCTTTCTGCAAAGACCGATCCCACAATCAGGTATACCGCGGGTGCTATCTCTTCCAGTTTCAATTTTCTGAGGAATTCGCCTACCAGCTCAACCTTCCTCTTTCTCTTGGTCACCGATTCGAGTTCCACGCAGAGTTCTGCAAGACGTGAAAAAGGCGTTTCTTCACTCATCTTTCTACTCTACTCTTTGTTGTCCAGTCTTTCAGGCTCCTCTGTCTCTTCGCCGAATGGAATCTTCTCATTCTTTCGACGGCTAGCTCAAGTCTGCTTCTAGAGAAGCCTTTCTCCTCACAGAGAAACTCGTAGAGGGCTTCTTCCTGCATCGGGCCGTACTGAATCCTGTATTCGTTGGTGACCTTTGGTCTAAGAAAGATTGATCTTATCGTTTCTAGTTCTTCAGGGATTCTCGTTCTGATATCCTCGGGCGTTCTCTCTAACAACCCATACTCCTTAATGAGGGCAAGGCCCTTTTTCGGTCCCACTCCTTTGATTCCACGGTTGAAGTCTGTCCCCATTAATATCGCCAGATCCACCAGCTGCTCTTGGTTTATGCCATTCCTAGCGAGGAATTCCCTGAGCTCTATGATCTCTGGCTTAAGTCTCCTAGAGAGTCCTTTGCTCGGAAGGAATTCTCGACCTGATATCGTCAAGTATCTGACTAGTCTAGGCGTTCCAAAGAGCAGAGAATCGTAATCCTGACTGTTGGAGGCCCAGACGTCTCCTCTCTTCGCCAGTTTTGCGGCTTGTGCTTCAGCCTCACCTGGAGCCTGAATATGCGGGATGCCCAGGAGTTCTAGGGTTCTCTTTGAATCTTCTATCATCTCTTTTGTCAGCTTGCCAGCTCTCACGGCTTTCGAGAAGGCTGTTCTATAGTCACCTGCCTCATACGCCTCCCTCCACGCCCTCTCAGCTTTCTCTCGGGCGCTTCTCCTCTCTTCGATCTCTCTCTGCTTTAGAGGTGGAGGCTTGCCATCGAAGACGAAGATAAGTCCCATGTCAAACTCGGACATCAATCTGGTCGATCGGTAGACTAGTCCGATTAAGTGGGATGTGATACGTCCTCTGCTGTCCGTTAGGGATTCGCCGCCTCGGGTCCGTATCAGTGAGAGGAATTGGTGCAGTATATTGTTGGCGTCTACGGCGAAGTCTCTTCCTCTGAGGCTCGCAAGTTCGGTTTCTTTCTTGAAGATTATCGGTCTTAGGTTGACTCCCACCGTTTTTCATCTCAAGCTCTTTGAGATTTCTCATTTTTTCTATGAGGTCTTGTCCTGGTTTAGTCCCAGTACTCCCTGGTGACTATGTATCTTAGCTTTGCTTCTAAGAGATCATCATAGAAATCTTCTTCTGTGTACTGCATCCTTGATAGTATCCGTGAAGCGGTTTGCGGCCCGATGCCGGTGACGGTTAAGGCGATTGCCGCTTTTCTGCCGTATACCGAGACGAGATCCGCGATCTGGCGTGCCTTTGCTAGCGTTTTTCTCTGGCTTTCTTGGAGGGGTTGTTTCCGTAGGTATGCGTCTAGGATATGTGGGACATCCCATCCTGATTTCCCAAGTATCGTCATCAGCTGTGATCCGCATTTGGAGCATCGAGGCTGATCGTCCAGCTTTCCTGCTTCGATTCGCTCCTGTGTCCTACCGCAGTCCATGCACAACAGTTCTACGTATTCGTTTGCAAGGGCGTTTTTCATCCTCAGGATACTGTCTTCCTTTGATGTCTCTTCAGAGATCAGCTCCGGCACTTCGAAGAACTTGTTTAGAATCTTAGAGGAGAGTGGAGAGGGCTTCAGAACACTTCTATGGGCGACTATGTTTATCTTCCCCTCTCCTATCTCCTCATAGAGTCTCTTCACTCCTATGATGTCTGCCTTCTCCTGTAGCACTTCTCTCAAGGTCTCTGTGTATATTGGTGTGTCTCGGAAGCGTTCGGCGATCTCAGCAAGTCTTCCTTCTCCCATCGCCTTTCCTCTTGGTATGGCTCCGAATCTCTCTGCGACGAACTTCAAGTAGTAACTGTACGGGAATCGTCTCTCGGTGTACTCTTTAAATGAGGATAGGGCTTCACTCGGAGAGCGTTGGAACAGTCGCCTTACCATCTCGTCTAGGTCAGGTTCTACATACTGCATTTCAATAAGGATTCTATAGGCGTCAGACCAGATATTCCTCACGGCGTGAGATTCTGAGAGGAGTTGCTCGAATATGTAGCCTAGCGTTCGGTTTACTCTTTCTCCTCTGCAGATGTGTACTGTGATGAATCGGTCGAATCCTTCCACTAGGATGGTTCTATGGTTTGGTACTGGTGCTCCGCTCCCTAGCTGTGCCTCGATCTCCGAGATCACCGTTTTCGCTCCGTGCCTTTCGACTTTCAGGACAGATGAGAGTTTTCGAATTAGCCCCTTCTTCTGTGATTGTACTTCTCCGGCTATCTTGCCACGCAATCGGCCTACATCGAGGGCGATGGCTTCGGTCACGGGTATCATCTCGCCGTCCCAGCCTGGTATTGCTCCGGTGGGGTCTTCCACCGGCGTGACATAGACCTTTCTCTCTTCTATCTTCCTGATCTTCCAGACTCGTCCTTCACAAATGAAGTTCAGCCCTACGGTAGCCCTCATCTTTATGAACTCGTCTCCGAGGGTGCCGATGAACCTGTTTGTGGAAAGATCTATCACCAAGTACCTGATCTCATCCGGGATCATTGAGAGGCATGAGTAGTAGTATTCCCGCCCTCGTCTACTCCTTACTAGGAGACTTCCTTCTTTGATGAGGAGTCTCTTGTCCTGGAGATACCCCAGCACTTCTTGGAACTGTTTCCTTTTCAGCTGACGGTAGGGGTAAGCCCTCCTTACAATCCGGTACACTTCCTCTTCCGAGATTCTCTCCGCATCAAGGGTTGAGCCTACGATCTGATGTGCAAGAACATCGAGGGCGTCCTCATGGATTCTCGTCTGCTCCAGCTCCATTACCGATGCTTTCTGCACCGTGACTGCGGATTCCAATATGTCCTCTGGGGAGACGGATAGCACTATGCCTATTGACTTCTCTCCAAGCCGATGCCCAGATCTTCGTATCCTCTGGACGAAGGGTGAGACTTGCCTGGGTGACATATACTGGACTACTAGGTCCACGCTGCCTATGTCTATCCCCAACTCCAGGGTAGAGGTGCAAATGATTCCCTTGATCTTTCCGGACTTGAACTCCTCCTCTACCTGGGTTCTCTCCTCTCTTGAGAGGGATCCGTGATGGACTCTGGCAGTGCTGCCGATGATGCTGAGTTTATGCCCGAGCATCTCTGCGTTGGTTCTGCTGTTTACGAAGACCAGTGTTGAACGGTGTCTTTGTATGAGTTCCTTTATCCTGCTTATTCTTGCGGCTGACTCGGGTGAGGTGTACAGGCTTGGTGCCAGCTCGAGGTCCTCTTCGGTTGGGAAAGGATATTCCACACTGCATTCTAATGCTCTTTCTACAGGGACCTGAATGACTTCTGCCTCGCTGTTGGTACCAGCGAGAAACTTGGCGATTCTCTTGGGATCTGAGATCGTGGCTGAGATTCCGATCCTCTGGAAACCCTCTCCAGTTATCTCTTGCAGTCGCTCCAGCCCTAGTGTGAGCTGTGTGCCTCTCTTGCTCTCGGCCAGTTCGTGTATCTCGTCTATGATTACCCATCTCACGTTACGGAGGTGCTCTTGCATTCGTCTTCCTGGAAGAACTGCTTGAAGGGTTTCAGGAGTGGTTACAAGTAGGTCGGGTGGTGTTCTTGCCTGTCTCCTGCGGATCTTCGTTGAGGTGTCCCCATGTCGGACTTCCACCTTGAGACCTAGGCGTTCTCCCCAGAATGATAGCCTGCCCACTAGGTCACGGTTCAACGCCCTCATGGGCGTCACGTACAGGATTGCTATCCCACCTCTGCACGGTCCTGTGAGCAGCTTGTGGAATACAGGTAAGATTGCCGCTTCAGTCTTCCCTGTTCCTGAGGGCGCAATCAAGAGGGCGTTGAAGCCGCCCAAGATCTTTGGGATTGCTGCCGCTTGCGGAGGAGTTGGGGATCCGAATCCCAGTTCCTCTAAGGTTTCCCTTATCTCCGGATTGAGAAGTTCATATACGGAGGTGTTAGGGTTGTGCCTTTTTTTCATTTCAGCACGGACCGCGCCGGGTGGGTGGAATCTTGTTGGTTCCGGCGACTTTTCTCTTTCTTCCGTGGGGAAAAAGTGTTGTGCTAATAGACTACCAACAGTATGGCTCTAATTCTAATGATACGGCTGAAAAATGTTTAGAGGTCGAATAGGAAAAAAAGAGATGGTGTGAGACGCGGAGAGGTTAGGCCTTGTCCGTTATCTCCTTGATGATTCCAGCTGCAATCGTTGTACCCATGTCTCTGATCGCGAACCTTCCCATAGGCGGGTAATCGTTGTAGTTCTCGATTGAGACTGGTCTTACCGGTCGTAGCTTTACGAGTGCGCCGTCTCCTTCTTTCAAGAATGCTGGCTTCTCTTCCACGATCTGACCTGTTCTTGGGTCCAGTTTCTGCAGTAGCTCGGAGAACTCGCATGCAACGGTTGCCGTGTGGGCATGGAGCACCGGGGTGTAACCTTGGGCGATGGCGGTCGGGTGGTGGATGATGATGATCTGACCGATGAACTCTTTTGCTACGGTGGGTGGAGCATCGGCGGGACCGCAAACGTCTCCTCTTGAGATCTCGTTTCTTGCGACCCCTCTGATGTTGAATCCTACGTTGTCTCCTGGTTCCGCCCTATCTATCTTGGTGTGATGCGTCTCAATGGATTTTACTTCGCCTACCTTGTTTGCGGGCATGAATATGACCTTGTCGTCGGTTTTCAGGACTCCGGTCTCGACTCTGCCGACCGGGACGGTTCCTACTCCTGTAATCGAGTAGACGTCTTGAACTGGGAGTCTGAGCGGCTTGTCTATGGGCTTCTTTGGAACGGTGAAGGATTGGTCGAACGCCTCGATCAGGGTCGGTCCCTGATACCATGGTGTATTCGTTCCCTTCTTCACTAAGTTGTCTCCTGTCCACCCTGATATCGGTACCACTGGGATCTTACTTGTATCGTAGCCTACCATCTTCAGGAGGTCTTGAACACCATTCTTTACCTCTTCGAACCTTTCTTTGCTGAAGTTCACTGTCGGATCATCCATCTTTGAGATACCGACTATCAGCTGGTTCACACCCAGGGTTCTCATGAGGAATACATGCTCTCGCGTCTGACCTCCAGGTCCGATTCCAGCCTCATAGTCTCCTTTCTTAGCTGAGACTATGAGCAGACCTGCATCAGCTTGGCTGGTGCCTGTTATCATGTTCTTGACGAAGTCTCTGTGACCGGGAGCGTCTATGATTGTGAAGAAGTACTTGTCGGTCTCAAACTTCCAGAAGGCGAGGTCTATGGTCATTCCTCTTTCTCGTTCTTCTTTGAGCTTGTCTAGAACCCACGCATACTTGACCTCGGCAATCCTCATCCCATACTTCTCTGCTTCAGCTTTGTGAGCCTCTATCTCCCGTTCTGATATGTATCCCTTCTCTACAAGGAGTCGACCGACGCTCGTGCTCTTCCCGTGGTCGACGTGGCCGCAGACCACAAGGTTTAGGTGCGGTTTTTCTGAGGACATTTCCATCTCTTACCTCTTAGTCTACTTTGGGGTTTAACGCTTTCCCGTTTATTTTAAGCTTTCTTGACTTATCAGTCTAGTCATTGATCAGTAATGTAGCCCAGAACCAGGGCGATGGAGGGGGTTCGCTGCAGATAATCGCTCTCTGGCGACAGGACTCGCTGTGCCTAATCAGATTTCCTCTTCATCTCTGGGGGCAATCAGCTCGAACGTCCTGATGATTCGCTGAGTCTCAATCCAGTTCTTTATGCGAATGTAGATGACGAGCACTAAACTCATCGCTAACAGTAGCACGTAGAAAAGGACATTATCGACGATGGACCGAACTAGTGCCATTTGTTTCGCTCCGAACGATTAGTCTCACCCGCATCATTCTTTTTAAGATTTTCAACGAGTATTGAAGCTTCTCGGTTGCAGAGATCCCTCCGTCTTTCTCGCAGCTCTCCAACTGAGTGGCTTCAACCGATACTGCGTCGCTGTCCTCCGCTGCGTTCTTGATCTCTACAGACAACCTTTTCTGGTAGTCTTCAGAAGTTTTTCCATAGTCACCTTGTATGAGCCTCTCTCGCGTAGCATAGTGGTGTTTTCGTATGGGAATAGATCTCCTTATGTGGAAAGCCCTTCGGTTGGCCAAGGAAGGTAGAGTCTTCAAGGAGTCCTTTGAGGTTTTTCACGTCAAGGGCGACCATGGAACATATCTCGTTCAGAAGGATGAGCATGGGAAGTATGTCTGCAGTTGTACAGGATTCTGGAACCGGGGGAGGTGCTCGCACTCTCTGGCTGCGGCGATTGCGGAGTCTCAAGGTACGACCGTAAGGCTTGACCAGAAAGCGTCTTCTTGAGAGAATCAGTCCCTTTTGCTGCTACACCTGCTTTCATGCGTTTAATGGCTGGGGCAATCTATGATTCCGTCTTCACTCGGTTCTCTTTTGAGCGACCCTATTTCTGGCTCAGTGGTATTGGAAGAGGCCCAGAATCGTCGGGGACTCTGTTCTTTCCTTGGTCTGGGTTATAGTTCATATAAGAGTCCTGAGACAGCTTAAGTAGCTACGAGATTGTTGGTGGGTCTGTTGGCATCTGATATCGAGCTGGAAGAACTTGCAGGAATCGGACCTGCGACTGCCGAGAAACTGAAGGAGGGCGGAATATACACCATTGAGGCTCTGGTCGTAACTCCTCTGCGTGAGCTTTCTGAGCTTACTGGACTCGGGGTAGAACGGCTGAAGGCGATTCAACAGGAAGCCCGGGGGAGGCTGCGCATTCAGTTTGTCACTGCTGAGGAACTGCTTGAGAAAAGACAGAACATCTCAAGGATAACTTTCGGCTGCAATAGCCTGGACGAGCTGTTGGGCGGCGGGGTTGAGACTCAGGCGATAACAGAGCTTACCGGTGAATTCGGCGCAGGAAAGACTCAGATCTGTTTCACGCTCTGTGTGACAGTGCAATTGCCCCCAGAACAGGGAGGTTTGAATGGTTCCGCCCTTTACATCGACACAGAGGGCACTCTCAGACCTGAGAGGGTTGGGGAGATTGCCACGGCCCGGGGATTGGACAGCAATACCGTAGTTAAGAACATCATCACTGCAAGAGCGTACAACAGTGATCATCAGATCCTGATCGCCGATGACATCGACCGCCTGATTAAGCACAATCCGTTGGGACTGGAGAAGCCTTTGAAGCTGGTGATCGTGGACTCGGTGGTTTCTCACTTTCGCAGTGAGTTTATAGGCCGGCAAAGTCTGGCGGAACGCCAACAGAAGCTAAACCTGCATATCCACAAGTTGTTAAGGCTGGCCGAGGCTCACAATATTGCGGTGGTCTTCACGAATCAGGTCATAGCTCAACCTGAAGTATTCTTCGGGCCGACTCAGAAGCCTGCAGGCGGTCATGTTCTGGCCCACACTTGCACGTACCGGGTGTTCATAAGGAAGTCTCGTGGGAACACTCGGGTTGCTAAGATCTTCGACTCACCCTCCCTGCCGGAGATGGAACGGGTCTTCGCGATTACCGAACGTGGTGTCGACGATGTTGAGGCGAAGAGCTAGAAACATCTCTTGACATCTTCTTCCTGCCGGTTCGGATCGCAGCTGCCTGCTTCTGATAAGATCTATATAGCCTGCTTCTTTAGCAGCTCTCTGGGGCAAGAGATGTCCGGCGTCTTCCTTCACTCATTAGATACTGCGGAGAAGATTGGGGTTATGAACTCTGTGAAGTTCTGGCGTGACCTCCCGGAACAGTTTGAGGATGCTCTACAGAGGGCAAGGAGGCTGGAGATTCCGGGCAGGCTTCAGATCTCTTCAAGACTCGTGGTGAACTATGCGAAGCCCCAAGAGGTTCTGATCGTTGGTATGGGCGGCTCAGCGATCGGTGGTGACTTGTTGAAGGATTGGGCGTTGGGATCGGTGGCTGTACCTCTGGAGGTCTGCAGAGATTATCATATACCTATCTACGCAGGGAGCAAGAGTCTCGTGATCGCGGTAAGCTATTCTGGAGACACCGAGGAGACCCTAAGTGCGTTCATTGAAGCGGTGAGTCGTGGGTGCATGGTAGTGGCGGTTACCTCCGGAGGTATCCTTGCATATCTCTGCAGGAGAATGGGTATCCCTATGGTCGAGCTTCCGGGCGGAATGGTTCCTAGGAGTGCTATTGCGTATCTTCTCTTCCCCCTCATAGTCGTACTGGAGAAGCTCGGTCTGGTCTCGGGCATCGAGGGGGAACTGCAGGAAGCGATAGAGATCTTGCGTCGCATAAGAGACGAGGTAGTTCCCGAGGTTCCGATCACGAAAAACCGGTCGAAACGCTTGGCAGCTGTGTTGTCCGATAGCATCCCAGTGATCTATGGCGATCGTTTCAGTCGTGGGGTGGCCCTGAGGTCTAGGACTCAGGTGAACGAGAACAGCAAGCTCCTTGCGCTGTCCGGATTCCTCCCTGAGCTAGATCATAATGATGTGTTGGGCTGGGAGGCTCCCGTGGAGTACACGAAAAGATTCACAGTCGTATTCCTGAGGACGGCTGATGATGCTCAAGAGATGAAGCTGCGTGCTGAGCTCACCAGGGACCTGATCGCGGACAAGGCGAAGAGGATTGTAGAGGTATTCCCTGAGGGAAGTTCTCTTCTCGCGAAGATGCTCTCCATAATGTACATCGTTGATGTGGCGAGTATCTATCTAGCCGTCTTGAACGGTGTTGACCCGACAGCGACGACATCAATAAATAAGCTGAAGAGTCAACTGGGTGACCGGACGAAAGTCATAGATCATGTGAAGAAGGAAGTTGACGCCATACTGGACTAGGTTGAGTTCTCGGTTCTCAGGTCTTGTCTTTCCAGCCCTTCGGACGCACCAAAACTCAAAGGCGAATCGGAGCCAGTGCCTCCTGCTTTAGGCCGCTCCTGCATTACACTTTTAAGATTGACCTGTGTGAGCTATCCGCAATCGAAGGGTAGAGCGATGGGCAAGATCATTGAAGTGAGATGGCATGGCCGGGGTGGCCAAGGTGTGGTGACTGCATCCGAACTTCTTGCTGAATGTGCCCTTCAAGAGGGGAAATACTTCCAGGGTTTTCCTGAGTACGGTCCTGAACGGATGGGGGCTCCTGTGCGTGCCTTCACGAGGATCAGTGAATCCCCGATATACGTCCATAGTCCTGTTGAGACCCCTGATGTCGTAGTTCTTCTTGACTCGACCTTGGCAGGAAAGGTGGATATCGCCGAGGGACTGCCTGACGACGGAATCCTTGTCTGCAACTGGAACAAAGACGCCGAGACTTTGAGAAGGCTTCTTGTGACCGAGAGGGGCAGGCTCTTCGTTGTAGATGCCACGAGAATAGCCATAGACAGTATAGGTAGGGCGATAACCAACATGCCTATGATGGGGGCGCTGGTCAGGGCGACATCGCTAGTGAAACTCGACACTGTACTAGAGAAGGCCAGAGAAAGGTTCCAAGGTAGGCTGAGCGAGAAGCTTGTTGAAGGAAACATCTCCGCCATTAAACGGGCGTACGAGGAGGTTGAGGAGAGATGACCGAGTCGAAGACGAAGCCTGGTTGGAAGAAGATCCCCATAGGTGGACTAATCCTCGAAGCAGGGAACGCTGAGAGATATGAGACCGGAGACTGGAGGGCATTCAAGCCTGTGAAGGACCAAGAGAAATGTACGAACTGCCTGCTCTGCTGGATTCTCTGTCCGGATGAGGCAGTCATCGTCAAGGACGGCAAGATGGTGGGATTCAACCTGACCTACTGTAAGGGATGCGGCATATGCGGGCACGAGTGTCCCGTGGACGCTATCAAGATGGTGGAGGAAGAGACTTGAGGAAGATTGTTGCCCTGGTTGGAGCCGACGCCGTGGCAAACGCGATGCGCCAGGTGAACCCTGACGTCGTCGCCGCGTATCCGATCACGCCGCAGACCGAGATTGTGCAGAGGTTCTCCGAGTTTGTCGCGGACGGCTTGGTTGATACTGAGTTCATAACTGCGGAGAGCGAGCACAGCGCGATGAGTGCCTGCATAGGGGCATCCGCAGCGGGTGGCAGGGTGATGACTGCGACTTCGGCGAACGGTCTAGCACTAATGTGGGAGGTCGTCTATATTGCTGCCTCGACACGGCTCCCGATCGTGATGGGAGTGGTGAACAGGGCTTTGAGCGGACCCATAAACATTCACTGTGACCACAGTGACAGCATGGGTGCTCGGGATGCAGGTTGGATACAGCTCTACTCTGAAGACGCCCAAGAAGCGTATGACAACACAATACAGGCGGTGCGGATCGCGGAGCATGAGATGGTGCAGCTTCCTGTAATGGTCTGTCAAGACGGTTTCATTACTGGGCATGATCTTGAGAGATTGGAGCTTCTTGATGACGAAGAGGTCAGGGCGTTCGTTGGAAGCAGGAAGATTGAGCACTCCCTTCTTGACTTGGACCACCCAATAACCGTAGGTCCGCTCGACCTCCCTGACTATTACTTCGAGCATAAGCGACAGCAGGCTGAGGCGATAGAGAGGTCTAGAGCGGTGATTGACGAGGTCGCCGAGGAATTCGAAGAGCTTACTGGCCGGAGTCGCCCGAAGGTCTTTCCTTACAAGCTTGACGACGCTGAGATAGCCACGATCGTGCTCAGTTCCACCTCAGGAACGTGTCGGGTTGTCGTTGACCAACTTAGGGAGAGGGGCGTCAAAGCAGGCACTTTGAAGATCCGTTGTTTCCATCCCTTCCCTTGGCAAGAGATTATGGAAGCTCTTCGAGGAGTCAAGGCGGTGGCGGTCTTGGATCGAAGTGCCTCTCTCGGCGCGCTTGGAGGTCCAGTCTACTTGGAGGTCAGATCAGCGCTGTATGCTGCCGAGATGCGGCCTGCCGTTGTGGACTACATCTATGGGCTTGGCGGTCGCGAGGTAAGACTCGCTGACATTGAGTCTGTGTACTCTGACCTCTCAAGGGTCGTTGAGACCGAGGAGACCGGTGCAATGGTGCGATACTTGGGAGTGAGAGAATAGGAGGCTGAAAGATGAGTCTGAAGGAACTATCCAAGAAGATGGAGAGGCTTTCTCCAGGTCATAGGCTATGCGCTGGGTGTGTAGCGCCCACAATAATACGCATGATGACGCATGCCATAGAGGAACCCATAGTTGTAGGCTGCGCAACTGGTTGCGTGGAGGTCTCCACCACGATCTACCCTTATACTGCTTGGCGTGTACCGTGGATTCACAATGCCTTCGAGAATGTTGCAGCTACTATAAGTGGAGTGGAGTCCTGCTACAAGAAATTCAAGAAGGATGGCAGAATCAAAGAAGAGATTAGGTTTGTGGCCCTCGGGGGTGACGGGGGAACATACGATATCGGCATTCAGTCTTTGTCAGGAGCACTCGAGCGTGGGCACAGATTCCTGTATATCTGCTACGACAATGAGGCATACATGAACACAGGCATCCAGAGGTCGAGCGCCACACCCATGGGCGCCTCAACTACCACAACACCGGCAGGGGAAGTCATACCGGGAAAGAAGGAGTACAGGAAGGATCTCACAGCGATCGTTGCAGCACACAATATCCCATACGTTGCACAAGCATCCCCCAGCCACTGGTCTGACCTGATGCGGAAGACGAAGAGAGCGGTGGACGCCGATGGACCGTCCTTCATTAATGTGCTTTCCCCATGTCCTCGCGGTTGGAGGTATCCCACAGAGGAGGGTATTGAGATGGCAAGGCTAGCAGTTGAGACCTGCTACTGGCCTCTATACGAGGTGTTTGACGGAGAGTACAAGGTCAACTTCAAGCCGCGAGAGAAGAAGCCTATTCTAGAATGGCTGAAGAGGCAAGGGCGATTCAGGCACCTGATGACCCCTGCAAACGAGCACATCATTACGGGGCTCCAAGAGAAGATCGATAAAGACTGGGAAAAACTGCTGGCCATGAGTAAGTAGTAATTCCGTCTGAACGGGTGTACGGTTGGCATATTCATCCCAGTCTTGAGATCTGCCCGGTCTATGTAGATCTTCTCTACACTTCATGCCTTGATGCTTCTGAGCTAATCAGCCGGATCTTCTGCCTCATCTCGTGGGGATGCAAGTTAACAACATCAAGTATACATATATGCTTCAGGTGACTGTTCTCGGCGCAATTGTAGGTCGGGTTTCGATTGGGCCTGTAGAGAGTTCTCTGAGGTGATGGCTTGAACCTTCCTCCTTGCAGAAGAAGCGGCAGGGTTCTTACCATAGGTATCCCGGCGTCTCTCCTATCTGTGGCTCCTCATCTCAGAGAAAGAACCGCCCTCGCTGGGCTCGTGGGTCGTGCAGGAACCATTTTCCGGGTTGATCGAATACTCATATACCGGGATCTTGCCTCCGAGAGCCAAGACAGGGATGCAGCCCTTCTCGCTAAGATCCTGCAGTACCTTGACACCCCCCAATACCTCAGAAAGTTGCTATATCCAATCGACGATGACCTGAGATACGGCGGGATTCTTCCACCGCTGCGAGGGCCTCATCATCCCTCGCCAGGTGAGCTGGACCGTCTCTCTCCCGGCGACCTGAGAGATGGTGTCATTGTAAGTTCCGGGTTTGCTGGGTCAGAGGTTGATGTCGGTTTGGGGAAGCCGGTCACTCTGATCGATCCGCTCCAAGAGGTCGGTCGTCGCGTCATCGTTAAGATGCTTGGGGTTGATCAAGATCTGCTTGCCCGTCTAGCTCTTCCAGAGGAGATTCAGCTCTACCGTGGATACGTGTGCTGCGACTGTAAGACGACCCTCAGTAGCTTAGTATCTAATCCTGAGTTCGATCTCCGTATCGCGACCAGCCGAAAAGGGGAGCCGTGGGGTAGAGTTTCCAAGGAGATCGGTAGAAGATTTGCTGAGGCGCGTTCTACGCTTCTTCTCTTCGGCTCGCCCCGAGCCGGTCTCGCCGATATACTCTCACACGAAAACCTTAAACTCAAGGATGTAGTGCACTTTACGGTCAACACTATACCCTTACAGGGCACGGCGACCGTTCGAACGGAAGAGGCTATTCTCGCCTCCCTTGCTTTGCTGAGGGCTTTGGAGGAGACTGGGTAGAATATGCATAGAAAAGTGAGTGCCCCAAGGCGTGGCTCCTTGGCATATCGTCCTAGAGGTCGAGCTGGGACGGTCTCCGGTAGGATTAGGTTCTGGCCGAGTGTTGAGGGAGCTCCTGCTTTACTTGGATTCGCCGGCTATAAGGCAGGCATGACCCACGTCTACATGATCGAGGACAAGCCTCGTTCTCCCCATCTAGGAAAGGAGATCTTTCACCCGGTTACGGTTATTGAAGCTCCTCCAATGGTGGTATGCGGCATAAGGGCCTACGCACAGACCGTGAATGGTTTGAAGACCTTGGCTGAGGCCTGGGTTGAGAAGCCGCCCAGGAGTCTTGGCAGAAAGTTCAGTCTGCCAGAATCGTTCGAGACTGAGGGCGCTTTGAAAGCCATGAGCGGAATGATGGATAAGATTACTGAGATCAGGCTCCTCCTCTGCACTCAGCCTGAGCTGACCGCGTTCGGCAAGAAGAAGCCGGATCTCATGGAAGTAAAGGTCGACGGCAGCAGCATAAGTGAGAGGTTTGAGTACGCCAGGTCTCTGCTGAGGAAGGAAGTCCGTGTCTCTGATGTCTTCAAGGCAGGTCAGTTTGTTGACGTCCTCGCCGTCACGAAAGGGAAGGGCTTCCAAGGCCCCGTAAAACGCCACGGTATCAAGACACTCTCCCACAAGTCACGAAAGGCAACGAGAGCTGTCGGAAGCATCGGTCCTTGGCATCCCGCGCATGTTATGTCGACGGTGCCTCGCGCAGGTCAGATGGGTTTCTCTCAGAGAATCAAGTACAATAAGCGGATTCTGAGGATCGGGTTAGACGGATCTGAAGTCACTCCTCAAGGCGGCTTCCTACGGTACGGCACGATCAAGAGCGACTACCTGCTCGTCAGCGGCAGTGTCCCCGGATCTTCTAAACGGCTCACTAAGCTTAGGTACCCGTGTCGAAGGCCAGCCAAGATCGCGGATGGCGAGCCCCAAATCATAGAGGTAAGTCAGAGATCAAAGATGGTCTGAGGATGATTCTCTCTTGGTCAAGGAATCTGTACAGATCTACAATCTGCAAGGTAAGGCGGTAAGGAGGATTCGTCTGCCTAGGGTCTTTCGATCCCCCGTTCGTTCCGATATCATAAAGAGGGCGGTCCTCTCCGTCCAATCAGGGAGATATCAACCCCAAGGGCGGGATCCCAGGGCTGGCGAGCGAACTACCGCTACGTCTTTGGGCGTGGGTCGTGCGCTCTCACGAGTACCCAGGGTCAAAGGTCGAGGCAGCTCTGCTTCCGGGAAGGGCGCGCTCGCGGGGATGACTGTTGGCGGTCGGACCGCACATCCTCCTAGAGCGGAAAAGAGGATTGTGAAGTCGATCAACAATAAGGAGAGGCGTCTTGCGATCCGCTCTGCGGTGGCGGCTACCGCTGATGAGAAGCTTGTCGCGTCTCGAGGTCACTCGACGGATGGAGTGTTGAACTTCCCCTTGGTCGTGGTCGACGAGATCCAGGGCTTAGGGAAGTCTTCTGACGTGAAGGAGGCCTTCCTCGAGCTTGGATTGTGGAGTGATGTTGAGAGAGTCAATAATGGGATCAAGGTGCGTGCTGGAAGAGGGAAGACCAGAGGTCGAAGACTGAAAGAGGGGAAGGGCCCACTCATTGTCATCGAGGAGGATAAGGGAATAGTCAAGGCGGCAAGAAATTTCCCTGGAGTTAACGTGGCGCTTGTCCGAGACTTGAACGCCGAGCAGTTGGCTCCGGGCACTCATCCCGGACGTCTGACCCTGTGGTCTGAGTCAGCCCTCAAGGAGCTTTCAAGCATCCACGATGCGGAGGTTTGAAGTCAAAGTGAAACCGGTTGAGGTCATCAAGTACCCGCTCATGACCGAGAGGTCCTTCGGTCTGATAGAGACGGAGAACATGCTCACGTTCGTCGTCGACCTGAAAGCTTCGAAGACGGAGATCAAGCGAGCAGTCGAGGAGCTCTATGACGTTGGGGTGAAGTCGGTCAACACGCTTATCTCTCCTAGGGGAGAGAAGAGGGCGTACGTCAAGCTTCAACCCGAGTTCAACGCCTCTGACGTAGCAGTCCAACTTGGAATACTATAGGAGATTCTCATAGATGGGAAAGAAGATACGTGTTCAGAGAAGAGGTCGGGGGACATCCACGTTCAGAGCGTCTACCCACAAGCGTGTCGCTCCGGTCAGGTATCCACGTTTGGAGAGGATGATTGAGGAGGCTTCGATCAGAGGTACCGTCAGCAACCTGATCCATGAACCCGGGAGAGGTGCCCCTCTCGCACTCGTACAGCTTGAGAACCAAGAGAAGTACTACTCAGTGGCTGTTGAGGGACTCTCAATCGGGCAGGAGGTGGCTGTCGGCTCTTCGGCACCTATAGACGTTGGGAACGTCATCCCCCTGGGAAAGATCACCTCTGGAGCATCCGTCTGCAACATCGAGTCTCAGCCTGGCGACGGAGGTAAGCTCGTTCGATCCTCCGGTGGCTTCGCCACCGTCATCGCCCACACTCCTGAAGGGACTCTTCTGAAGTTCCCGTCCGGGAAGATCGTGACCAAGAATGATGACTGCCGTGCCACGGTGGGAGTAGTCTCAGGAGC
>CAZBVH010000003.1:0-5110 GCA_964495315.1 uncultured Candidatus Bathyarchaeia archaeon
ACGCCGTAGGCAGCTTTCTCGTGGGATATTTCGCGGATTTCTTCGGATTTGAGACCGCATTCTTCATTGGGGCTGCACTCTCATTCCTTTCAACGGTCCCTTCCCTCACTCTCGGAAGGTTCTTGCCTGCACCAGAAAGTGATGCGTGAACAGACCCTTCCCCCGTCTGCTGCACTCAAGATCATCGCCATGAACAGGAATGGTTTCAAATCTGCTAGTGGACTCAGTTCAGGACGAGGCTCAACGCTCTCCAGATTTTCTAGCTCTGCGATGAACGTTTGTCGAGGGCGACGCACCCGTACATGGATTGTATCCCTCGTTCTCCGGGCACTTCGCAGCTGTAGGCGACGACGCGATTCTTCTGGCATCTAATGGCGTCCTCGGCTTGATCCTTTCGTCAGGGCTTCTGACAGCTTCTCTGTCACGTTCGAAAGTCAGCCTGCAGTGCCCGGCTAAACGTTTTATCCAGAGAAGTCGCTACCTCAGAGAGTTGTGAGTGAAGGGAGGGATTCCACTTGTATGTGGGACCGAGAAACGTGAAATGGCGCTGTCTCATGTGCAGGCATGAGACGAGATTGTCGGGCGAGGAGTGGCTTAGTTCCTGTCCTAGGTGTGGATCCTCCCGTTATACGTGGATCGCTGAGCACCGACTCCTCTTGGTTTCTGCATAGGATTATCAAACCACCAGGTTCAGGTTCAGTGGACCAGGAAGAACGGTTCCCCGCCCTCGAAATATACCTGTTCGATCATCCCAATCTTCGTCAGCTCGTCGAGAATCCTCTGGATCTGATTGAGAGTGAGAGTTCCCTTGGCCTTGGGTCCGCTGCAGACAAAGCAATGATCGCATTCTAGGTTGCGTGTATAGGTTAAGAGAAAGTGGATTCCTGTTAACATGACAATCTTCCATACGATGTATTAGAGAATCACAGTCCCATAAGGCATCAGGCTGCGCGAGAAGTGCCTTTTCGAGAGAAGGCGCTGGCTATACCTATGCTGCCTGATATCAAGGCAACGAAGAACCCGGGGCCCGGATTCATTGCAATCGACCCGGCACTTGCCCATAGACCACGCTTGATTATCCAGTCGATCGCGAGATGGGAAACAGCTGTCTCCAGAAGGGTTAGTGTACCTCCGAGGGTAGGTATCCATCTTACAGTGCGAAAAGCCCCGATCAAGCTCAGCGTTCCCCCCAGAAGGACTGGCCCGAGAAGCGCGACGGTAATCGTCCACTCGACTAAACCCGTCTGGGCGGCAAGTTCAATCCACCTCACGGTCCCAAAAGGACCAACAGCACCCCAGACAAAGATCTCGAGCCTCGTTGTCTGACCTGCTGCAAGGAAACTGAAATGGAGGGCGTACCAGGGGAGAAGTAGCGAGAGAAAGGCTAGTAGGGCAGCGAACAGACCGAGTTTGTTTACTTCCCGAAGCCTCGATGCGAGAGAAATTGCTTCTCCCTCCTAATTCAACCATACTACATTATGCAGAGCTCTCGCTAAGCGTGTTACAAGAAGAAATCGTTAGAAGGAACATCTTAAGGCATCCGGAAGGATTCGCCTCTCCATCATCGCCCAGGTGTTTGATGAGTCTGTGTTGATCCTGAGTAGAATACATTCTGAGACGGCGAGCTATCGGACTCACTCATTGGACCGACGTGTCGGCTTTTTCCTTTTCATTGTCTTCTTTCGGGGTCGCTTCTTGACAGGCTTCTCCTCTGCGGGTTTCTCCTCTACCGGCTTCTCCTCTGCAGGCTTCTCCTCTGTGGGCTTCACTTTCTCTTCTTTTTTCTTCCCGAGGATCCAATCCAGTATGCCCATTTTTCTTTCTCCTCCTCCGCTCATCAAGGACTGTGGGTTACTTAAAAATCCTCGTCTTGTCAGATTGAAACAACGGTTCTTGGTCTGGCGTTATTGGGTGTTCGAGGATCACGTTGGGATCAGTGCTTCACAGCAGGTCCCTGAGCCTTTGCTGCCTCGAGGATGAAGAGATTCTTGGCGAACTCATCGATGAGGGGATACCTGGGAGGAGAAGATACCTGGGTCTTCCAGTTTTGGCATGCGCACAGGCATGAATAAGGTATGCATTTTTCTGGCATCCCTTCACGGCTTCGTGGACAAAGGTTATGAGATCCGAACTCGTCTCCGTCGTCTGGAGGAGAAGTAGTCTTCTTCCTCGTAGCGCCGAGGATGGGACACGGTGAGAGGGTTGGTCATCTACTATGCTGATAGAGAATCTTGAGGAACTTACTTCTCATGGCAATGTAGAGGGGAGGAAGACTATATTGGACATCGCGGAAGCTGGTTTGAGAGCAGCAGACCCCTATCCGAATGTAAGAGAGATGCTTCGCATTGAGGAGGGGAAATTGATTGTAGGTCACAAGAGGTTCGCCTCAGGTAGTACGGTGAATGAGAGGCTGCCTCTCATATTTGACCTTTCCAGAATAGGGAGCATATACCTGTTGGGCGGGGGGAAGGCTGTGCAGAGGATGGCTCAGGCGGCTGAAGATGTCCTCGGAGACCTAGTTACTGATGGACAGATAAATGCGAAGAAGGGGGAGCCTAGAAGATGTAGAAGGGTGAATGTAACGTTTGCTGGTCACCCGATACCCGACGAAGACGGTATCGAAGGGGCCAGGAGGAAACATGAGTTAGAAAAGAAGTTGAAGAAAGGCGACATCGTGTTCTATTTTGTCTCAGGTGGGGGTTCAGCAACTCTGTCCTGGCCTGCACCCGGACTTACTTTGAAGGATATCCAGGACCTTACAAGGTTGCTCTATTTCGAGAAAGGTGCCTCCATGCCAGAAAAGAATCGGGTTCTCGGGAAGCTTAGAATGCCAAGAACTGGAGTGATTGGCGACGTGCCCGTAATTGTTGTTAGGTCTAGTGAAACGCCTCCAGCAAGCAGGGTACTCCATAGACGATTTCCGAGTGATGACGCTATTGACATTCTTAAACGCTACGAACTCTGGGACAAAGTTCCTCAGCATGTCCGATCACACCTTGAGAAAGTCCATGCTGACCCAAGATATGATGCGTACAGTATGCCGATACATTCTTGCTTTACGTACCGAGTTCTGTACGAATTCACGGTTATGGGTCCTCAGTACATGTTGGAGGCTGCTAAGAAGAGGGCGGAAGAGTTGGGCATTAACGCACATATTCTCTGTTCAAGCTTGAACGATATTGAAATTGGCCCCATAGCTGGAGCATTGGCCAATATGGCCTGTGAAGTGGAGCAGCATGGCAGACCCTTTAGGCCTCCCTGCGTCATGATCTTTGGCGGAGAACCAACTGTTACGACAGGGGAGACTGCGGGAAAGGGCGGCAGGAACCAGGAATTCGCCTTGTCAACTGCTCCCTGGATTGAGGGAAGCGAGAACATTACGGCCTTATCTGTGGATGCAGATGGGACAGACGGTCCTACCGATGCTGCCGGAGGCATCGTGGATGGCTACACTATGAAGAGAGCGGAGGAGACTGGTCTGGATATCTTCAAAGAACTGAGTACCCATAACTCATACGGCGTGTTGACAAGGCTTGGGGATGCCGTCTTCACCGGAGTGCTGGGACAGAATCTTCGAAGTCTCTCCATGATTCACATTAAGAAGACAAATCTGTGAAACAATTCGTCTCCCACACTGGGTTGTCGGGAATAGGCTACGAGGTCGTAGCCAGAAGTGTGAGTAATGGTTAGTTTCCTCGGAACTTTCTGTCTCGAGCTTGACTTTGTCACCCTTCTTTACTGCGATCTTGAACTGTTTGTCGCCACATTTAGGGGTAGACTTGCTTGTCTTAGTCCTCAATCGTTGACAGGGATGTGTAGTTCTACTGTTTCTCTAATAGCTCCATAGGTTTTCCGCAACAGACCAGTATCCCTGCTCCGTTCTCTAAGACTTCAACCTTGTTGCCGCATATCTCACACAGGTAGACCTGACCGACCTCCGTCATCTCTCTCGCCTCTCCAGCATCCGGATCTTCAGTAGTTTTCACACCAGATTTCGAAATAGCTTCTTGCATGCGCACAGACAGGACATTTCTCAGGCACTTCCTTGCCTTCGTAGACATATCCACAGTTTCTACATTTCCATTTGGCTGGGGCGTCTTTCTTGAAGACTTTGCCTTGTTCTACGTTCGCCAACAGTTTTCTGTAGCGGCGCTCATGATAACTCTCTACACTGGCAACTCCTTTGAAGGTTCTAGCTACATCCTTGAAACCCTCCTCTTCGGCCACTTTGGCAAAGTCAGGATACAGTGTTCCCCACTCAAGTTTCTCGCCTTCTGCCGCTGCCTTGAGGTTTTCCTGCGTCGATCCGAGAATCCCTGCAGGGTAGGCTGCTTCAATCGTCACGATTCCCCCTTTGAGATGGTTGAAGAAGAGCTGAGCGTGCTCCCTCTCATTGTCAGCTGTTTCCTGAAAAACCCCGGATATCTGCTCATACCCCTCCTTCTTGGCTGCGCTGGCGAAGAAACTGTATCTAGTTCTAGCTTGGGATTCGCCGGCAAATGCTGCCAACAGATTCTTCTCAGTTCGACTTCCTTTCAAATCCATATTGCTCAACACTCCTCACAGTCATATTGTCGTCTGGAGATCATTGGATGGTAACCGTTTATTAGTTGTTTTCCGCTCACGGTTCTCGTGAGTGCAATATCACTTTTGATAGGCGCTATCGTCCTCGTTGTTGGCGCAGTCTATTGCTTGACAAGGAAGAGTTTGGGAAGTAGAAGTAAGGGGAGAAGTCGAACTACAAGTCGTGGATCGGCTCATCCAGAATGAGATCCAGATCTGAGGAAAGACGCGCCAGCGACCATCCTAGACTTGAATCTGTTGAGCTTGTACAGCTCTTGAGGATATCGGAGAATCAACGGGGTGCGTCAATTCATCTATAGGTCTGGGTCGGCTGTTTTATCCCGTCTTGGATCGGTTCCCTTGTGGGCGCAATGTCGGTCTTCGCTTCGCGGTGCAAAGCAGGTGTGATGCTTTCGGCAAGTCCACCACGGTCTCAGACCTAGTTTGGCGCCTGCGGTCTTCGTTGCGGCTTTCCTCCTCAGTCGAGGAGAATACGACCCCGTCTATGTTCAACAAGTCTAAATATCGCCGTCTCGGATTCTCAGAT
>CAZBVH010000003.1:5120-48097 GCA_964495315.1 uncultured Candidatus Bathyarchaeia archaeon
TTCTTCTCCTGCTTTTTCCCAGATCGCCCTATGTCGTCCTGGTTCTTCCTATTCTGGTCGAACTCTACGTGTTTGCCGGGGTTTTTCTGCAATATGATGATTCCTCGGCTGCTCGTAGAATAGGCCCACGTGCCGATGTCAGACGTCTGCAGGGGCTTGGGAAGAATCTGAGAGTCATTCCCTTGCTTGGGTTCATTGTGGCTGGATATGCTCTCTCGTATCTGAACCAGGGGACGGCGCCATCGACAGCTGTTTTCATGGTTACCGCCGCCTTCACTCTTTACTGTCTTGCGAGAGAGGGTTCAAGGTGGATTCGAGTTGGGCGGGTCAAGAGGCAGGGGTATGTCTTCTCCGATCCTGAAAGGAGGATTGAAGTGGATCAAGCAGGGAGAGAGAGGAGGTTCTATCTATCCTGGAAGGGACAAAAGGCTTCTCTGCTGGATCCGGAAGTGCCGCTTCTCTACGAGTTGGGAGAACTCGATCGTCAAGGAAAGATACGGGATCTGCCCAGTTTGCTTCGGAGGATCCATGCTCTCCGAGTCGGCTTTGAGAAGGATGGATGGAAGATTACGCCTTCGGGGCAGCCCGGTGTCTACACTATGCATAAGGGGGACCTCTCGGAGCTGGTGACGATATCAAGGCGGGATGCTTCATGGCTCATTCGATCTGCTACGAATAGACCTCACGAACTTCTCCTGAGGGCTCAGCAGATTGCGACCCGATTGAAAGCTTACAAGCACATTACGAGGCACCTGAAGAATGTCACGTACGCTGGGAATCACTCTGTTATCTCTACGAGCAACGGTGAGGTGTTTGTAGACCTCCACGATGGGAAGGTCTACAAGGAGGACGAATGGTCCGGTCATGACTCAGGCTTCGTCTGCATCGTCCCTCAACTCACGTATCCAGTAGGTGCGGGGAATTCCGTGATCCAGTCCAGTGGCGCTGAGAGGAGCGAGTATTCCATGGAGTGGCATGACACGATCATACTCTCAAAGATCTTCAATATATCGAGAGAGACCTTCCCGGTCAGAGACCTGTTGAGATAGGACTGAGGGGTGCTCCCGCACCTCCTGGTCTCCCTGTTTTCTTGGGGATTCTAGTGCCGATGTATTGGTGGGTTTGAGGTAACTAGATGACGGGCCATACGGCTAGCCTCAAGCGAGCTCGAGGCTGTATTTGACGGGAATATTGCTGGGTTGCAGGATTGATGTGAAGGGCTACATTCTATCCGCTCGGCTGTCTTCGCCTGTGAGAGGACGCGGCTATCCTCTCAGGCTCTAGATCGATAGGGACTGTGTGTGATATTCAGCCTAGTTTTACTCCGAGTTCCAGTATGCCGAGTCCCAGGTAGAAGAGAGCGGCTGAGGCCATGAATATGGGGAACATGCCGAAGTAGTCGGCTATGAAGGCGGCCATGATAGGCCCTATTATCCCTACGAGGCTGGTTGGGAGGAAGTAAAGGGCATATCCTGTTGCTATCTTCCTTCTGGGGGAGAGGTGGGCGGTTATGGCTTGGGTTGCAGGCATTCCTAGCGTTGAGAGGAAGCTGTAGGCGAGGTAGAGCATCATGAAGGGCAGCATCTCTCTCGTGAGGAAGGCTACCAGGAAGCACGTGTATGATGCCAAGTATGAGGTTACCACGCACCGTTTCTCGCCGAAGCGTGATGCAAGCCCCCCTCCTAGGGGTGCGGCTATGAGGCCCGTGAGTCTGCTGAGGCCTAGCATAAATCCTATGGAGGCGAGGTTCCATCTCCGAGATTCTGCGAGGTAGATGCTTAGGAAGGTCAAGGTCATTGAGCCGCCCAGCCCCACGATACCAGTGGACAGGAGAAAGAGGGTCATGCCGGTTGAGAGGAGCCTAGGCTCCTTCTCAGCCTCAACCGGGGACTTCTCGATCACGCTGCTAGGGAGATCGCCGGACTCAGGTCTTATGAATTGTAGTACTCCGAGGCCGAGGAGTATTGGGACAACCCAGAAGAGGTAGGTTTGTCTCCAGCCGTAGCCCATCGCCTCCATGAGTATGGTTATGGAGAGGGGGCCGAGGGCGAAGCCAAAAACTCCTCCCGAGTCCAGCAACCCTAGGACCTTAGCCCTTTCCTTTGGAGGGGTGTTTCTGGTTACGTAGCTGCTGGCTGAGGGGTGGTAGAAGGTGGAGTTGAGTGTGAGCAGGACGGTGGCTACTGTGAACATGATGACGTTTCCAGATAATCCTGCTATTAGGGCGCCTGCCGCTGCCATGCCGATGCTGAGGGCTGTCAACTCCTTTGCGCCGATCCTGTCGGAGAGGAGTCCCGCAGGTACCGTGAATAGGACCTGGAAGAGTGCGGGAATGGCGGCGATGACTCCTAGCTGCTGGTTTGTGAGAGTGAACTCCTCTTTTATCACCGGGAAAATGGCAGCGTGGATGCTTCCTGCCACATGGGTGAGGCAGTGACTAATAGACATGACCAGTAGGCTGAAGCTGAAGACGCTCCCCTCTGCCTCATAGGATCCATTTTTCAATCGTACCGGGCACTCCGATCCGCAGAGTCTCTAAGAATGGTCAATGCCTGCTAAAAGCATTCTTTTCCATGGTCTGCTGGAGATCAGCCCGTGCCGCGAGTTCTTCGATGACAGAAGTGTTCGGGAAGAGGGTGCCGACGTTTTCCCGGCTTCGATATAGCTTATCGGTTTCTCTCAGATGGCTGAGACCTGGGTCTTTGACGCGCCTTGAGACCTGATGAGGGCGGTTTCGAAGGAGATGTTCACTGAGACGAGAAGCGCAACTCCTATAGCTACACCGATTACTGTGAGAAGGTTCCTGGTTCTCCCGCGAGTAAGGTTGCGCCAGACAAGTCTCCAGATCAAAGTCGAACCTCCGTGGGGACCATCATGCTCTCGATCGTCTTCTTTCTCAATTGATCTGGTTTTATGTCTCGATGAGATGGATGATGGCGCATGCTAGGCGGGTGTTATCCTCCCTCTGAGAGGGGAACGAAATGTAGCTTGCCGTGCTCTGCTTTGAACTCTAAGATCCTGACACGATTCTTGTCGCTGGTTGAGTCTAGGACGGCGAGCCATCCCTGTTGTGTGAGTTCGGTGAAGAGTTTTCTCGCCATCTCCACGTCTTCGGGGTCTTCGTTTTTCCATTCCATGGTGATTTTTGCGTGTTCTTTTGTGATTTGTATGTCTATCCCTCTTCTTCGGCAGAAGTTTATGAGTATGGTTTGAGATTTCTCTTTTGGTCTGTGTTATGTCGGGGTATGCGGGTGAGGTTCTGAGGGTAGATCTGGGCAGAGACAGGATTGAGCGTTCACAGCTGAGTGAGGATGTGGTCAGGAGGTTTATTGGAGGGACGGGATTAGGAGCGAGGTTCCTCTACGATGAGGTCCCTCCTGGAACGGGGTGGTCTGACCCAGATAATAGGCTGATTGTTGCGGCGGGTCCGCTTAACGCCACGCCTATTGGGGGCTCGGGGTCGGTCTCGGTTACCTCGAAGGGGCCTCTCACTAACGGCGCTGGGTGTAGTCAGGCGAACGGATATTTCGGGGCATATCTAAGACTCTGCGGTCTCAACGGTTTGATCATACAAGGGAAAGCTGAGAGCCTAAAGCATCTTTATGTCGACTCGGAGTCGTCTGAACTTAAGGACGCTGAATGGCTTAGGGGAATGGATACCTATAGGACAGCAGACTTGGTGAAGCATGAGTACGGGTGCAAGGAGCGCGACCTGGCTGTTGCCTCCATGGGGCCTGCCGGGGAGAACTTGGTGAAGTTCGCAGGCATATTCTTTGACCATGGTCACTCAGCATCTCATAACGGACTAGGGGCTGTGATGGGGTCGAAAGGGCTCAAAGCTATAGCTGTCAAGCGTGGCAAGTGCAAAGTGCCAATAGGTGATGAGGGCCGAGTTCGAGAGATATCCAAGAAGCTGATCGAGAACGTAAAGGAGCAGTCAAGAGCGACCTATGATTATGGAACCCTGAACGGACTTCATTCCAACGCTGAGAGAAACATGATCCCAGTGAAGAACTACACGACAAGCACTTGGAGGATTGACGAGGAGAGATGGCGGAGATTCACCGGTCAGTACATCAGAGAACGCTTCTCCGTTAGGAGGAACTCGTGTTGGGCGTGCCAGGTGCATCACTGCGACATCATGAAGATAACTGAGGGACCGTATGCGGGTGAGGAGCTGGAGGAGCCCGAATACGAGCAGTTTGCAGCCTGGGCGCCCGCCATAGGGCAGGACGATGTGGCTGCGGCGATGATGCTGAGCAAGGAGGTTGATCGGCTGGGGATGGAGACGAATGAGGCTGGCTGGGTTGTAGGCCTAGCCATGGAGTGTTTCGAGAAGGGTATTCTCACCGGAGAAGAGGCGAATCACCTAGATCTATCATGGGGAAACGCCGAGGGAGCAAGGCTACTTCTGAATCTGATCGCCAAGAAACAGGGAATAGGCGAATTGCTGAGCGATGGGGTGATGCGAGCCTCAGAGAGGATGGGCGGGGAAGCAAGAGCTCTGGCAATTCACACCTTGAGAGGGAACACACCACGAGGACACGACCATCGCAACAGATGGACTGAGCTCTTCGATACATGCATATCCAATACTGGAACCTTAGAGACTTGGGGAGGCCCTATAGGGCTCGGTCTCACTCCTGAATGGGAAGACATAGTGGCAGCTAATATTCACGACAAAGGGGCAATGATGCTCGAGGACTCACTGGTGACCTGCCGATTCAACACGAGAATGAATGTCGACCTACTGTGCCAAGCCGTAAGCGCCGTTACAGGGTGGGACTTCTCATGGGAGGAAGGCATGGAGGTTGGACGGAGGATTGTTCATCTTCTCAGAGCATTCAATGTAAGACATGGCATCGTCGGTAGAGAAGTGGACAGACCTTCTCTCCGATACGGTTCTGTCCCTGACTCGGGACCCGGAGAGGGTAAGAGTCTCCAAGACGTTTGGGACGAGATGTTAAACGCCTATTATGCGGGTATGGGCTGGGACAGCACAGGTAAACCTCTTCCTGAGACCCTTGAGAAATACGACCTGGGATACGTCGCCAAGGACTTATGGTAATGGATTGGTCGTGAGCCGCAATGAATCGGGGTGACGCGCTGAAGGTCTTGATGCTGCTGATGCGGATTCATCCTGATCCGTATGGGATGCATGAGAAGGATCTGAAAGAGAAGCTTGGATGGTCTGAAGAGAGCTTTGAACACGCCTTGAAATATCTTAGGAAAGAGGGATTGATAGAAGGAAGCGAAGATTTGGTCTTTGATCTTGAAGATCCCGAGCATCCGCCGATCTCTGTCCGATGGGTTAGGATAACGCAGAAAGGAATCGACTTTCTGGAAAGCTAAGGAATGCAATATTGCCGTAGTTGCTTTAGGGCTCTTTCCTTCTTAGTTCCAGTTCTCCGTTGTCCTTGCATTCGAGGATGAAATCTTGCCACATCGTATATTGCCCGGTCCATCTTTCACGGGGCATAATGATGTGCAGGGCGTGTTTATACATGACTGGTTTTGGCTGAGGTGGATATGTGCGTTTGGCCTCAGGAGGCAAAGGAATCGGGACTCTGTATCCGAAGCTAATGTGGGTATACTCGCCGCCATATGGATCGAAGTCAGCTTTTATCTCCGCCACTACGACATCTTGCTGGTAGACCATTTTCTCTCCTCCGTAGTCACTATCAGCATGAGGTTGGCATTTTAATTCCTTTTCGAGTATGAACTACCCCGAGTTTCACAGCCATCATGGTCTCCCCAATGGTGATTTGGGGGAGCTAGGACTATTGCTTGTCACCGAATGCTCTAGCTCCGGTAGCCCTCTCAGATCTGCAGATCCTACGCATTGGTCTGCAGGACGCATTCCTGTATGGAGAGGGGTTGGGTTTGCCGATACGGCGGTGATTGCCTCGTACACTGCTCAATTGCCGTCATTATGCAAGTTCTGAGATGTATGAGTAGCAGCGGTCACATAACTGAAAGGCTCGTTCGTATCCGGATGACAGACCGTGCTTCATGGAATGTCCTATGTACTGGAGCAACGTCACAAACTTCACTTTTCCACCTCCTTAGAGTCTATCGTTTTCTATGTGGGTTGTTGAGAAATCCTACCGCTGCCCTCTATGATGGGTTAGAGCGGTTCCAGTCGTCGTTGCGTTCTATCTTTGAGACTGGGTGCCTCAGTTGCACAGTTTTACACATGAATAATGGTTCACATTTCATATAAACCTTTCTCCCGACACCCCTAAGAGGAAGAACGCTTAAGAGATGAGGGAACAATCAAGTGAATTGAGGTTCATATGATAAAGCGCCCTTGTTGCACCTTCTTCGACACACTCTCAACAGGGAGTAGACTGGACATCATCCTATCCCTCGCTGAAGGGGAGAAGTCAGTGAGCGAGATCTGCGACTCCGTGAATGTGGAGAGAACCAACGTCTCCCACCAACTGAAACTGCTCCGGGAATGCGGCTTCGTGTTCGTGCGCCGGGAAGGAAAAAAGAAGATGTATTCTCTCAACTCGGAGACCGTGAAGCCCATAATAGACCTGGCCAGGAAACATGTGGAGCGGTATTGCAGACCTCGACAAGGAGGGAGACGTGGTTGTCCTCAAACCGGTCAAGAACAGGAAAGAGCTGAGTTCCCCTATCGGAGGAGTCGCGAATCGAAGATCAGGTAATCAAGGCAAAGACGATCTCAGGTCCACTAGAAAGCGTGAAGATCAGGAGGAATGTTGAGGCCCGAACCTCCATCCTCATATTTCTGTTCCGTTACCTACTCAGGAAGATAGGAAAGAATGTGAAGATCGAAACCTTTCGGTTCGTTGACTATTTCGCAGGCTTTGACAGAGTCGGGGCGGTCAAGAAAATCTTCGGCAATGAGACGGAGAGGACAATCAGGGAGCTCAGGGTCGAGTTTGTATCCGGAATAGGCTACATGGGAGTCAGCGATACAGACGGCCACCTGATAGTAAGCGCAGAATACCTGAAGAGTGGGGACCTGAGGCACATCTACCTAGACATAATCCATGAGCTCGTCCATGTTAGACAGTTCAGGGAAGGTCTGCAACTCTTTGACCGAAGGTATGGTTACACGGATAGGCCAACAGAGGTTGAAGCCTACCGACACGCCGTCGAAGAGGCGAGGCGTATCGGAATGACTGATGACGAGGTATTCCAATACCTTAAGACTGAGTGGATGAGCAAGGCGGACCATAGAAGGCTTGCCGAGGATTTAGGCATCAGAGCGAGGTGACTGCTATTCCCAGAAAGATGAGAGTTCTTGTGACCGGGGCCAGCGGCCGCATAGGTCGGGCTTTCAGAGAGGGGTATAGAAGCTTCTACTCCTTGAAATTGACATACCATCGAAGCCCTATACAGTCTTCAGCTGAAGAGGAAGCCGTACCTACCGATATCACGGATCTCGATTCCGTCTTGAAGGCTATGGAAGGTGTCGAGGCTGTGGTTCATCTGGCCGCGGATCCGAATCCTAAAGCACCTTGGAATTCCATACTCAAACTTAACCTAGTCGGCACATACAATATTTTTGAGGCTGCCCGCAGATCCAGCGTTAAGAGAGTTGTCTTCGCCAGCTCGAATCATGCCTGCGGATTCTCAGTCTTGGAGTCAGATCTGGTTGGTCCTGACCTCCCCACAAGACCGGACAGTCTCTACGGCGTGAGCAAGGTCTTCGGAGAGGCGCTTGGCCGCTACTACTCTGATAGCTTTGGCTTGACGGTGATCTGTCTGAGGATTGGTTGGAGCCCGGGTTTGCAAGATCCCGGCAACCTCTTCAGCAAGGTCCTCTCGGAGGAGAAGACTCGCGCAAGTGATGCTCTCAAAGGAGAGCAAAGGAAGACCCGAGGAGATCTGTATCCGGCTGAGAAGCTCATTGCGATGTGGATCAGTGACCGCGATATCGCACAGGTGATACATAGAAGCCTTGAGGCGGACCTGAAGTTCGGCATCTTCTACGCGACCTCGAACAACACTCCAGCGATCTTCGATCTAAACGAAACGAGGAGGATTCTCGGATATGAGCCGCAAGACAGAGCTGAGGACTATCTGAGATAGCGCATCTGTTTCGCCCGTCTTTCTATCCCAGTTCTTCTGGCAGTTGATCATCTCAGAGGCTTCGAGACAGTCCACGAACAGGATCATGCGAATTATAAACATTGGAACGTAGATCCACCAACCTGTAGAGACACTGCTGAGTCCGGAGACCAAGTTTTGACACTGGTGACATTGAAGTAGACTGGTATTCTCAGAATTGCCCGAATTGCCCTTTCAACGCCTTGCAGATGGGACATCTTTCAGGTGCTGCGCCCTCGACGGTGTATCCAGAGACGCTACAGATCTGAATCGGACCCAGATCCACATCCTCTTCTTCATCCACTGCCTGTTTGGCTTTCTGGTATAGTCCCGCGTGTATCTTCTCTGCTTCGAATGCCCAAGTGAAGCTGACCTCCGTACCCTTCTCACTTTGAGATGTGGCAACCGCAATGTAGGCGGGATACATCTCGTTGATCTCGAAGACCTTCCCGTCTATCCCTGCTTGAATATTCTCTGCCGTGCTCCTGGCTTCGGAGACCGCCTTAGAATTCGTAATCGAATCCCCTTTACTCAATATATTTCTGTGATGGTTCGAGGCGTACATTTCGTGGCACTCGAAACCCTTAAGTGAACGCCATCCGACTTTTTCTGCAGTACGACTGCAAAGGGCAACAACGCTAGGCAGAGATTAACCATGTACGCATTCCCTAAGAGCAAGACATGGCGTTGTCTTGACTGCAAGTATGAGACGAGACTTCTTGAGGGCGAATGGCTCGATCATTGCCCCATATGCAGGTCTTCTCACTACCTGTGGAACTCTGAGGGGCAACCTGTTCTTCGATCTGAGCAGAGAGCTTGATGCTCGCCTCGATGTCATCGCATGCTTTTCGATGCCAGATCGTCTTCTGTCCCAGGCAGGATAGGTGTCCGTCAAGCACTCTTCTTGTTGCACATCTGGATGAGATCCTTTGGATAAGAATCTCCCTGGATGCAGGGAAAACCCTTGCAGCAGAGGCAGCAAAGTTGAGAGGGAAAACGCCCGGTGTGCTTTCTGCTAGTAGGGTCCTAGTTCTTGTATGGCCTCATGGACCGCCCAGATGTTCTCTGGCGGCGTGTCCCGCTCTATGGTGTGGTTTGAAGCTATGATGTAACCTGGGCTGAGTGTCTTGATGCATTTCTTGGTCCACTCCTTGACCTGGTCCGGTGTCCAGTGAACCAAGGCTCTCTGTGTGTCCATTCCTCCCCAGAAGGTGATCATGTCTCCGTAGTCCTGTTTCAGCTTCTCAGGCTCCATGTCCTTCGCGAAACCTATCTGCTGCCCTATTATGTCAAGCCCAATCTCCGCGAAGTCTTTGATGTACATGTGTATGGATCCGCAGCTGTGAAGCTGGATCTTCGCCTTTGAGTACTTCTTTATCAGGTCGAAGCTCTTCTTGTGGTATGGCTTGCAGAACTCCCTGAAATCCCGGAGGGAGATCATGCCCCCCGTCTGAGTCCCGTAGTCGTCTCCCAATTGAGCCCTGTCAATGTAGTCTCCGATCGCGTTGAGGTACACCTCGTTCCTGTCCATACCTATCTGCAAGATCTTGCTGGACAAGGCATGGTAGAACTCAGGATCCTTCTTCATGTCGATGATCCATTGGTCAAAGCCACGAATCCAACGATAGACCTCGTCATCGTATGAGCCAGGGTTGCCCGATATGGCATAGTCGGTCTCTTCATGCAATCTCCTAGCGACCTTGCCCAGATCGGCCGCTTTCTCCTCCAACTCTCTCCGCGCCTTTGAACTCTCAGTGTCCGGCCAGTAGGGGTAGTTCTCGATATCCTTAACCGTCTTCATGTATCGCGCTGGCGTCTCCCTATCCGGCACCGGGCTGTAACGACCGTAGGCCGGCTTCCATAACGCGCCGTAGTAGCGCTTGACTCTGACATACCCGTTCGGAAGTACCTCTGGAGGATCCTCCCCGCGGGGTAGATATCTGAAGTCGACGCCAAACTTCTCGAGTATCCGTTCATCAACATTCAGGACGCCACCCCACACGCCGTGCGACTGAGGTGGAGGGTAGTCGATGATGCCGAGGTACTGGCATAAGGCGCGGTAGCCATATGGCGGCTGGTCTACGATGTTCGTCGTGAGGCTGGATCCAGGGAACTCTATGCATACGCGGTCAGGCCACTTGGGCGGATGCGACGCTACTCTGTAGAACCTTTCTCTAGGTGTCATGCTCATCGTCTGACAGCCTCCTTTGCCTTTGCCACGGCTTCAAAGGCGTCACTCGCGTATATGTCGGCGCCTATCTCTTTCGCATACTCCGGACTCAAGGGTGGACCGCCCACCATGACTATTAGGCGGTCCCGAAGACCCTTAGCCTTCAACGCGTCTATGACCTCCTTCATCTGGTGCAGAGCTGGCGAGATCAGACAAGACATCCCCAGCACATCTGGTCTTGCTGAGTTGACGGTCGAGCAGAACTTGTCGACCGAGACGTCCTCGCCTAGGTCTATGACTTTGAAGTCTGCAGCCTCCAACATCGTGGCAACGATGTTCTTCCCGATGTAGTGAATGTCCCCTTCCACCGTACCTATGACCACGGTTCCCAGCTCCCCTGTCCCCCCCGACTTGAGACGTGTCTTGACAACCTCCTTCGCATCTTCGAAGGCGGAGACAGCAAGCATGATCTCTGCCAGGAAAACTTCCCCTGCAGCCCACCTTTCACCGAGGAGACGCAGCCCTCTTGCCAAGCCCTTCTCGATCAGGTCAGACGGCGAGACCCCTTCTTCGATCAGCTTCTCAGTCAGAAACTTCGCTTTTTCCCCATCTCCATCTGAAACAGCGTTCACAAGATCTTCAAACGTCACGACTCTTCTCCCCTCAATATCCTTCTAAAGGCTGAGACCGCTGCAACCTTTTAGATTCTTCTTTAAGCGGTTCCTCCTATTTATAGGAGGGATCTCTTCCTCGAACGCGAGGCGTCAACCCTGGCACCGGAAACGGAGAAGGACGCATGAAGCAAAGAGGAAACCGTCTGGTGGTCCGCTAGAAGATCTTGAAAAGTGGGTGTCCGTAAGTCATCGGCTTGATCCCGAATTCTTGCCTCATGTTGTATGCGACGTAGGCGTCAGCCAACGCGCATGCCGTGTAGGTCTCAGGTGCTCTCCTCATGGGCCCGTATAGGATGAAGTCTGCTCCCATCGTGATAGGGAACGTATGCGCCACCGCACTTCCTACTAGGCGGGTTGCCTCGTCGAGATTTCTCCTTTGACGCCATTTGTCAACCGCATTGTGGGCTCCGCACCCGGAGGGTATGCCGAACTCCTTCTTGACGAGGTAGACCGCCTTCGCCACAGGTCCGATGTCTGGGGCATCGAGAACCGTAGTATCAACAAGCGGCTTGTTAATCCCAGCACTCTCCGCCATCCTCAATAGCCCGCCTTCTTCAGATGTGCCACGAAGCATCTCCAATCTACCGTCGACTGTGGGTCTTCTCTTGTTGAAGAGGAGGAGCACAGCCGCCTTCAACCCTGCCTGACGTATAGTCTCCAGCTCTTCCGGCTTGGTATCCGAGCTGAGCGAGTTATAGACCGCCCGCTCAATCAAGCCGATATCAGCTACATGCCTTGTAGCCGCTATTCGTGCTTCCGCGCTTACACCGTCGATCATGAATGGGTCATCCGTCTTCTCCGCCACGAAATCGATAAACCGAGCGAGCGCGCTTCCTGATTCGCCGTTGACATCGATAATCCGAGGGTTGCCGGTTCTAAGTGAGGCTTCCTTCTCAGATTCAAGGATCCTTAGCGCCTCTTTCTCGTCAAACCGACCTTCCCTCTGATCGGTAACGACCTTGTCCCCTAGGTAGAAGATGCTTCCAACCATTACGGTGGGGAGCAAACCTGGTTGCCCACCCACTCTCACCTGACCTATCTCGAAGATCTTCTGCTCCTTCTCGAACTTGAACATAGTCCGGACCAATCCTTCAATTCCTGATCATTTCTTATCTGCTTTTTCTTGTGGCAGACTCGCTTCAATCGCAAGACACCAGCTCACTTAGGGGAAAGCGTGAGGCAAACGTTTAATTACTTCTTCTCTGCCTCAGGGGGGGTTACAGCGGATTTTACTGGTTAGTTTCAGTGTGATCACGGTTTCTGTGTAATCACTGCGCTTCAGTACAATTACTGTGCATCAAGGGTAGGGTAGGTGAATCAGATGAGTTATAGGAATAGCTCGTATAGAAGCGAGCGGACAATGTACAAGATCAAGTGTTCCGACTGCGGTAACGAGGGAGAAGTTCCCTTCAAGCCTACGGAAGGTAGACCGGTCTACTGCAGGGAATGCTTCCGAAAACATAGATTCGAGTAATAGCTAGTCTCATCTTTCTGGCTAGTTAGCTCAGTCTCATCCTTTTTTAGTTGTTTTGATTCTTGATTTGCGCTCAGACTGGGATCGTATCATTGTAAGGACCATCTTGAATCTCTTGACTGCTCTCAGGGCGTGGGGTTCATTGGCGGGCATCATGACCATCTCACCTTCCTTCAAGCGAAGAGGTTTGCCTGAGATGACGACCTCTGCTTCACCATCAAGGAGATGAACCAAAGCGTCGTAGGGTGCCGTGTGTTCGCTTAACCCTTGACCCTCATCGAAGGCGAAAAAGGTCACCGTACCCGTCTCTCCATCGATTATCGTTCGGCTTACTATGGAGCCTTCCTGGTAACCCGCTAAGTCGACCAGTCTTGTCACCTTGGCCACAAGCTTTTCCATGCCGGTTTGTTCCTCATAATGTTCCATCTCCTTCACCCCCACTGTTCTCTCAAGTGATTCAGCCTGAAGATATGATGAGCAGTGTTGTTTGAAAAATCTTGAGCAGTATCTGCCGTGCTTAGGAGCAACTGCTTCCCGGCTCCAAATCTCACAAAGGTCGATCCAGACTGGTATAGTTCTATCGTAGACTTCCCAGGCGGGTGTGTTCCGTCTGCGGCTCGTTTATGAGGAGAATGAGAGGAATGCATAGGGCGAATCCTGCAGCGGAAGCGTAGAAGGAGAAGAGTGGGCCAAAGGATTCCCAGAGGTAGGCTCCCATCAAGGGACCGAGGGCTTCCCCAAGACGCACCCCTGTCTGCCTGACACCTCCGGCCTGCCCCCTTTTTCTTACAGGGACTGAGCGCATGAGTAGATCCATGCTTGCAGGCCAGTTCACACTCCAAAGACCGTTGACCAACATGTAGTCCAGCATGAGAAGGTTATAGTGTCTGATTAGAGGGAGAAGAATGAAGGCGATAGGGATCGGGATGACGCTGTGAAGCATAGCCCTCTTGCTTCCATATCTATCTAAGATCATACCGGCTGAGATCTGGGCGATCAGTGTGGTAAGCCCTAGGCTCAGAGTGAAGAATAAGCCGACTTCCGTCCTGCTTATGTGGAATGTGTCTGATAGGTAGATGGGAAGAAGCGGCCTCGTCGCCCCTATGCCTATCCCTATGAGAACCTGGAGGGAGAAGAATATGAAGAGGGTCCTACGGATGGACTCACCACCCTCGCTAGGACTCATATGCTCTTCTCTGCCAGACGTCCGTCTTCGCTCCTCTTTGATGAGATAGGCGGGTAGAAAGCTTGCAACGGACAGCAGAGACACGAAGTAGAAGGCGGCATTCCATCCATAGACATCGGATAGGTATCCGCCGACCAGAGGACCGAGCAGGCTTCCGATCGGCCATGCAACATTCATCATTCCGAACGTTCTTCCAAGGTTCCTATCTTCAATCCTGTCAGCGATGTAAGCCATCCTAGCGGGGGCGAAGAAGGCCAAGGAGGCATTGAAGAGGACGACCCAAGGGATGATCTGTTCCCAGCGCGTACACAAGGTGTACATGAAGGAGGAGAAGGCGGCTAGGGATATGGCTAAGACTATGCCGAGTTTTCTTCCGCACCTATCGCAGAAGAGACCGCCAAAATAGGCGATAAGCGTGGCAAAGAACCCTGCCGCCGCCGTGACTAGGCTTATCTGGAAGATGTTGGCTCCCAGATCCCGCATATAGAGGGGAACCAGGGGCATGGTCAGATCAACACCTGCAGCTATGACCATGGTGATAATGAAGATATGGAGTAGACTCCACGTTTCTTCTCTCACTTTCCAGTGACCCCAAAGACTTCTACAGAAGAGCTAGTACCCGCATAAAAAGGACACGCGCCTCTCGAGAAAGGTGGTGCATGATTGGGAGAGAGAGATGTCTCAGTGTAAGAACTACCGACACAACTAAGTGGGTAAACGTTCAAGAATCAGAAGTAGGAGTTGTCTATGGGGTCGGCTGCAACATGATCTTGGATGTAATACTGGTCCTTGACTTCGGCGGACAGTATTGCCATCTTATCGCGAGACGGATTCGACAGTCTCGTGTGAGATCGGAGATCGTGCCTTACAGCATGACCCGCGATGAAATAGAATCGCTGAGGACTACGTGCTCGATCAAAGGTATGATACTCTCTGGAGGACCGGACAGCGTGTACAAGGAGGGGGCTCCGGTCTGCGATGCTGAGATCTTAGCGATGGACATACCAGTCCTGGGCATATGCTACGGCCATCAGCTGATTGCCTATCTGAAGGGAGGATCGGTCTCTCCGGGCGAGAAGGGGGAGTACGGAATAGCAACGGTGGACGTGAAGAGACCGATCGGGGTCTTGAAAGGGCTTGGGAGCAAGCAGAAGGTCTGGATGAGCCACGGAGACATGGTCCACTCTCTTCCATATGGCTTCGAGGTGCTCGCCTCTTCAGAGAACTGCCCCATCGCCGCCTTCACAAATAAGGAACGAAGGATATTCGGCTTGCAGTGGCATCCTGAAGTCACACAGACTCAAAGCGGGAAACGGATGCTCCGAAACTTTGTCTTCGAGGTCTGTGGGTGTAGACCGAACTGGCGGATGAGCGACTTCGTGAAGCAGGCGATCAGTGAGATCCGAGGAGCGGTCGGTGACTCCAGATGTATTATCGCTTTGAGCGGCGGAGTCGACTCGAGCACGGCAGCCCTCCTGACACAGAGGGCGATAGGCGAGAACCTTACCGCAGTCTTCGTTGATCATGGCTTCATGAGGCTGGGTGAACCTGAGTCTGTGAAAGGGTTCTTCAGCGGACTGAAGATGGATTTCTCGATAGTTGACTCCAGAGAGAGATTTCTCAAGCGGCTGGAAGGTGTGACCGATCCTGAGGAGAAGAGGATTGCGATAGGCGAAGAGTTTGTCCACGTCTTCGAGGAGATGGCGGCGAAGAAGGGAGCCGAGTTCCTAGTCCAAGGGACGATCTACCCTGACAGGATAGAGTCTGGGCAGGGAGCAAGGGCTGACAAGATCAAGAGCCACCACAACGTCGCAGGACTGCCGACGAAACTGAGGTTCAGAGGTGTTGTAGAGCCATTGAGAGACCTGTACAAGGACGAAGTGCGGGAGGTCGCCGAGAAGCTAGGACTACCGTGGGAGATCGTTCAGAGGCAACCGTTTCCAGGTCCAGGTCTCGCGGTTAGAGTTATGGGAGAGGTAACCCGAGAGAAGATAGACCTGCTCAGACAAGCCGATAGGATTGTGGCAGAGGAGATCGAGAAGGAGGGGCTTGACGATGCGCTCTGGCAGTACTTCGCCGTCCTCCTTGACACAATGACCACGGGGGTCAGAGGAGACTCTAGAGCCTACGGATATGTGGTGGCGATCCGCGCAGTGGAGAGTCGAGAGGCAATGACCGCCTCCTTCGCAAGAATACCGTTTGAAGTTCTCGGGAAGATCTCGACAAGGATTACAAACGAACTTCCTAACGTTGTAAGGGTCGTGTACGACATTACGAACAAGCCACCCTCGACGATCGAGTGGGAGTAGACACTTTCAGAGTCGCGAGCTCTCTCCTGGTCGAGGTCGGATTGAGATTTTGATCTTGACCTTTTCTTGTTCGTCCTCTTAAGAGTTAATTGGTCAAACGTTGATACGGTTTGAACTTTATGCCTTGTCTGGCCAGGAAATCCTCGGAGTGAGGAGTCACACAGTAAGGGATTCCTTGTTCTTCACAGAATGGGATTAGTCTCTTGAAGAGGTCGGCGTAGTAGGCTTCGTCGTAATTGAACGGTATCGTCTTCTTCACGTAAGGCGACCACTTGCCGAACATGAAGAGGTCGACGTACTCCTGGAGTTCTTCAATGATCTGGAAGGGATTGCTGTCTTTTGTAGGCATAATGGGCTCCATGATGCAGAACGTAGAGACTCCTTCCCGGCGGAGTGTTTTCAGGGCATCTTTCCGCGCCTGTATTGATGGGGAATAGGGCTCTAGCCTCGACTTGAGTTCCTCATTCAGCGTGATGATGGTGAAGCCGGCTCTGCAGTTTCTGTAGTTCTTGATGAGATCGATGTCTCTGAGAACATTGTCACTCTTCGTCACCAAGGTGAAGGGAAGCTCGTTCTCGATCAGCATCTCCAGGACTCCGCGGGTCAGCTTGTATTCGAGCTCAAGCGGCTGGTAACCGTCACAAGCAGAGCAGAGAAAGATGTCGTGAACCTCTAAGCTGCCCTTCTTCACCCTCTTCATATCCTCCTTCAATCGAGGTAAGATTTGGGGTCGCGGTTTCGGGTTTATCCAGCTGTCGTATCTCCTCTTTCTTATTGTCCTGGCGTAGCAGTATAGGCAACCGTGTCGGCACCCGTCGTAAGGGTTGACTGTACCCAGTACTCGTGTGGTCTTCTGTTCTTTTGACTTGGCCATTCTCTCTTCCTCAACAGATCTGATAGCACAATCCGCGACTTCTCAGATTAGATGACAAGTCTAAGATTAAGGCTTGGTCCTCTGGACTGCAAGAGCGGAGAGCTCAATCCGGGCACTCGACTCGAACCCCGGCCTCACGGATTGCTGAAACGCTCAGAGAGCAAGGAGTCAACCTCCATTAAGAGAGAAGTAGGATTGGCACCCCAGCAATTAACGTGCCCAGAAACTTAATCCGATCCCGCATGACAAGTTGGAGACAGGATTGTGTAAGAAGAGTGATGAGCCTATGAGTCTTAGGAGAGAGCTTGAGGATCAGGCATTCGGTCTTGGAGCTGACTTGTTCGGAGTCGCAGATGTAGAGCGCTTCTCCGGAGCACCATCTGGACACCGCCCAAAAGACATCGTGCCGGGAGCAAAATCTGTCATCGTGCTGGGCATGAAATACTTGGATGCGATGGTTGATCTGCTGCCCCCTGGAAGAGAAGAGGACACTTTGGCAACACCCCGAGAGAAGATGTTTGGGGGACATAACGATTTCTTGTCTGCACAACTCGATAGGATAGGTTATGCTTTGGCGAGAATCTTGGAGAAGAAGGGGTTCAAGGCCTACCATCAGCTTTCGTCTCAGGGCGGCACAGATGACAGGTATCTTGTCGGCATGGTCTCATTGAAGCATCTTGCGGTAGAGGCAGGACTAGGCAGTCTGGGATACCACAGTCTGCTCGTAACCCCACAGTACGGTCCAAGAGTAAGGTTGACGGCGGTCATAACTGATGCAGATATTCATCCGGTTGACAAGCCGATCGGGGTTGACTTATGCGAGATGTGTGTAGGGAAACCATGCATATTGTTCTGCCCTGCAGGAGCCATCAAGCAACCGAAGAAAGCACAGCCATACAGTATGGACAGGTTCCTCTGCGCTCAGTACCGAAGAACCAGAACTGCATGCAGCCTATGCATGAAGGTCTGTGTGGCGGGGAAGAGAGGCGCGCAGAATGAGGCTGAAAGAAAGCTAGGAAAGCATGCAGTGAACAGAGAGACACGCCGAATGAAGAGAACCTAGCCGGACCCGACGAGTGAGAGACATTGAATCTGCTCGGATTTCTCCCCACGTCGCCCTCAGATTGAGGCAAGGGGAGGAAGTCCTCCGTCTTTCTAGAATATGCCGCCTCGGTGAGACTTGGCTAGGTTGCTGTAGGCTATTGCGTGTTTTCTGATTTGGGAGTATTCTGTTTCTTCGACGTTTCTCACAGGTTTTGCAGGCATTCCAACGACCACGGATCTCGGTGGTATCCTTGAGTCATTGAGGACGACGGCACCCATGCCAACGATTGAACCTTCGCCCACGACCGTATTGCTGAAGACTATGGCTCCAGTGCCTATCAGGCAGGTGTTGCCGATGTTGCACCCATGGACGATCGCGCCGTGGCCGATCGTAACGTAGTCCCCTATCTGGACGGGTATGTACCCTTTGAGGACATCTCCCTCGTATACGTCTCCACAGTGGACGACAACGTTCTCCTGGAGATTTGTACATTTTCCTATCGTAATCTTCTCAACGTCTCCTCTGAGGACGCATCCAGGGAAGATGGATGTACCTTCGCCAATCTCAACATCGCCGACTACGGTCGCCAGATTTGAGACGAGAGCCTTCTTGTCGATTCGAGGGGTCTTCCCATGGTGGGGTACAATCATCCCGGACTTCTCTCCATCTGTGGAATATCTGAGCCGTTGTGGTACGGAGAGTGATCCCATATTTTTGAGCTTTGTCGATTGAGGTTCTGACCTTCCGAATCTGACATTCGAAGCAAAAGAATGCGTCAAACATGGTCACTGGTTTCTGTGTAATCTTGATAGAAATCGAGTATTGCTCCGGAGTGGCCCGGATGTTATGTACATAAAGGTACCCACAAGACAAAAATAGTTCATTCGAGGCTTAATCTATTCGCATATTGAGGATGGCGGCATCTTGGAAACTACCTCTCCTGACCTGCGAATAGTGTCTCTCGACACTCTGGTTCTCCATGAGAGAGAGGAGAACGGACGAAGAGAGAAACTGAGGGAGAGGATAACAAACGAGGGGAGGCTGCGAAACCCGGTAATAGCTGCCACAATCGGAGAGGGCGAACGACTCCTAGTCATTGACGGTGTCCACAGGTACTTCGCTCTCAGAGACCTCGGGTGCAGAGATGCGCTCGTACAGATCGTTGACTACCAAGACAGAAGAATCAAGCTCTACACCTGGTGTCGACTAATACCGCACCTTGCAGGCTTCTTGGCGAAGACCGAGGCTCTTGGGCTGAGAGCAGAGAAGGTAGAGGAGAAAGCTGCCATTAGAGCTCTTGAGTCAGGAGCGGCATACGGATACGCACGTGCAGCCGATAAATCGTGCATACTCATCAAGGGCAACAACCTCACGCTCAACGAGAAGACTGAGATCCTCCAAGAGATCCTAGACTCCTGCGGAAAGCTACCCAGAGTCCGATGTGAGGAGGTAGACGAGAATCTAAAATTGGGGTACGCGGAAGGAGGTCTGATCGTTGGAGCCTACACGAAGATTGAGGTACTGGAACTAGCCAGATCCGAGACGAAGCTCCCCGCGGGAACGACCAGACACATTGTCCCCGGCCGAGTTCTCAACGTAGACATCCCTCTAGACTTCCTCAAATCAGAGATACCGACTGAGGAGAAGAACAAGATCCTAGCCGACAGGATCAACCGATTGACGGCGGAGGGTAGAGTGCGGTACTACCCCGAACCAGTCTGGCTATTCGACGAATAGAGAACGTTGAGACACAGGAATTAACCACCGTCCTCTTGCTAAAGTAGCTAATCGATTCCTTCCCAGGAAGACGTCTTCATATCGGACTCCTTAAGCCATATGGCCCAGCAGATGAGGGTCTGAGAGTACCCGATCTCCTTGGAGAGACACTTCATCTTTTTGATGAACTCCAGATCATCCACGGCCTCGATGGCAAAGACACGTCCCACGACCCGCTTGACTATCTTATCGGGCATGGTCGTGTCCACACCAGCCTGCATCCTCAAGTACTGGAACGTGACCAAGCCTAACCCATGGATCACGCCGACAGGATCATCCCACCATCTCTCGTAGTTGGCCCTCTCAGCCCAAACCCTCAAAGCAGCAAGATCACTCGGAAGCCCCTCCTTCCTCCTCATCTCACTCAAAACCTTGCAGACGTTCACAGCAACTCCCCAACATCGCTCGTTATTCATGATGCCTCTCAGCCGCGAATCCTGAGGAGACAACCCCGAGAAATCCTCGAACGAGGCAATCCGACCCGTCTTCACACATTCTTCCCAGAAACGTCGCACCCGAGGGACCACAATCTGAAAGTAGTTCAAGCCAATCGAGTCCAAAGCCGCATCCACTACAATTAGTACAGCATTTCCACCCCACCTCTTTCCGTTGAGACATCTCTGCTCACCCTCCTCAGCAATCTTCAGAACTTCACCATACTCCTCCCGAAACAGATCCAGCATACATAGTCCTCACAGAAAGGTCAAATCAAAGGTCGATCGACTGCCATTGGCCAAATCCCTAGGAGGCAGATTCAAGACCCACCTCTTTCTAGATCAGAGCATGATTGGCAGTATTAAGCTTGAACGCCCACCATGGTCTCTACCCCCTCGACAATCGCATCGACTAGAACACCTGCATGTTTCGGCAAGGGCAGGCACTCCAAGACGGATGATTCCCACCGCGAAGAAGACCGAGAATCAGGAGAGGGTGAACCCACAGGCGCAGTGCGACCCTGCCTCCACGACTCTCTTTGGGTGACAGAGGACAATCCTACTCCCAAATCTTATATCCGCTCTTCGTACGAGCAACTCTTTGTTCTTGGAGGGGTGAAAGCTGACGATGAAAGTAGTGGAGGTGCCATCCCTTCTCTGGTACGGCAACACAGGCCTGAAGCTTCAATTCCCAGAGGACTGGAATGTTCATGTCTGTTCAATGCCAGGAGAAAACCAGCGGACCATAGAACCCAAAGCAATCAAGGAAGCCCTAGTGAACCCCATAGGCTCCAAGACGATAAGCTCCTTGGCAGCTCAGAGGAAGGAGGCCGTAATCATGTTCGACGACATGACAAGACCAACGAGAGCGTACCAGATCTTACCGTTCATCCTGGACGAGTTGAGGAAGGGAGGGATGTCAGACGATCACATAAGGCTCGTGGATGCTCTTGGGTGCCACGGCGCTGACGACCGAGTAGATTTCGCGAAGAAGCTTGGGGAGGACGTGGTTGAGCGTTACCCCGTATATAACCACAATCCATTTCACAATGTGACGGATGTCGGCGAGACGGCAAGAGGAACCCCTGTCCAAGTAAACTCTGAGGTGATGGAATGCGACCTCAAGATAGGCGTCGGCTGCGTTGTGCCGCACGGTATGTCTGGCTACGGAGGTGGAGCGAAGATCATCCTTCCCGGAGTCACGTCCTACAAGACCACCTACCACAACCACGGATTTGTCTTCAAGCCCAGCCCAGACTCTGACACCAACCACCCAACAGCAGGTTGGGCGAAGGTAGATGAGAACGTAATGCGTCTCGACTTGGAGGAGTCAGCGAAGCTGGCTCAGCTGGACATCAAAGTAGACACCGTAATCAACGGCAGAGCGGAAACCATCGCCGTCTTCGCAGGAGACTTCGTCAAGGAACATCGTGAAGCCGTGAAGCTGGGCAGAAAAGTCTACGAGACAAAACCTCTGGTCGACGCTGACGCTGTGGTCGCCAACACGTACACCAAAGCCAACGAAGCCGGAATCGGGATGTCTATGGCCCTAACCTCAGTGAGGAAGGGAGGAACGGTGGTGCTAGTCGTCAATACACCTGAGGCCCCGATAACTCACTATCTGTATGGGAAATTCGGCAAGAACGGAGGAGGAGGACTCTATTCGCAAAGACCGCCCAGCAAGAAGCTGGGAAAACTGATCGTCTTCTCGCCCTACAAGGTCGTAGACCCACTCCTCTCATGGGGAGACCCCGACTGTTTCACTTGGATCAAGACATGGAAAGAAGTACTCGAAGAACTCCGAGCAACACATAGCGGAAGGATGAGGGTTGCTGTGTACCCGAACAGTGAGATCCAATGCCCACCTCAAGCAGATTGAGTGATCCACCAGCAGCTTAGATTCTTAAGAGAAGGCTCCTCCCAAATCTTATATCGGCTCTTCATGGGACCAACTCTTTGTTCTCAGAGGGGTGAAAGCTGACGATGAAAGCAGTGGGGGTGCCATCCCTTCTCTGGTACGGCAATACTGAACTTGAGCTACGGTTCCCGACGGACTGGAGTGTCCAGATCTGTTCTATGCCAGGAGCGGACCGGCCACCAATAGGATCCAAAGCGATCAGGGAGGCTTTGGCGAATCCTATAGGCTCCAAGACGATAAGCTCCTTGGCGGCTGAAAGAGAGGAGGCCGTGATCATATTCGATGACATGACGAGACCAACGAGAGCATACCAGATCATACCCTCCATTCTGGATGAATTGAAGAGGGGAGGAATATCAGACGATCACATCAGGTTCGTGGACGCCCTTGGATGCCATGGGGCCGACGACCGCATAGATTTTGTGAAGAAGCTGGGAGAGGATGTGGTCGAACGTTTCCCCGTTTACAACCATAACCCCTTCCACAATCTTACAGAGGTAGGGAAGACGATGAGGGGAACCCCAGTTGAGCTCAATGCTGAAGTGATGGACTGCGACCTCAGGATAGGCTTGGGATGCGTTGTTCCGCACCCAGGTGCCGGTTACGGCGGCGGAGGGAAGATCATCCTTCCGGGAGTAGTCTCCTTCGACACCACTTACCACAACCACGGAGTTGTTGGCAGAGAGCACCCGGGGTCCATCACCCGGAATCCAACGACGGGCTGGGGAAAGATAGAACAGAATGTGATGCGCCTAGACATGGAGGAGACAGCCAAACTGGCTGGACTCGATATCAAGGTGGATGCTCTAGTCAACGGCAGAGGAGAGACTACAGCTCTTTTCGCCGGAGACTTCGTGAAGGAGCATCGAGAGGCCGTGAAGCTGGGGAGAGAAGTCTATGAGACGCAGCCCGCAACTGAGGCTGATATCGTAGTCGCCAACACGTATTCTAAAGCCAACGAGTCCACCCTCGGCATGTCCATAGCTCTAGCCTCAGTGAAGAGGGAGGGCTCAATAGTGCTGATCGCCAATACCCCTGAGGCGCAGATAACCCACTACTTGGTAGGAAAGTTCGGTAAGAAAGGAGGGGCCAAACTGTATCAACCAGCATCCCCGCATCCAGAACTCGGAAGGCTGATAGTGTTCTCACCCCACAAGGTCGTAGACCCACTCCTCTCATGGGGAGACCCTGACTCATTCATCTGGGTCAAGACCTGGGTCGAAGTACTTGAAGAGCTGAGAGCAGCGCACAGCGGAAGATTAAGAGTCGCGGTCTACCCGAACGCCGATATCCAATGTCCACCACAAGCAGATTGACTGCCTCTTGAAAGGAAACAGAAGTCGCAGGCTCTAAGGCTTCTGAGTCTCAATGAGATACTCCTGCAATTCTTTCAGATCTGTGAGAGTGAGATCCTCCCTCCCTTTCTTTGACCTGTCCAAGTGGAGGGCATGCATACCTGCTTCTCTAGGGGCCAAGAAGTCGTCGCACCTATCGTCACCGATGTGAAGCACCTTCCCAGGCTTTATCCCCAGAGCAGCACATATCTTAACGTACATACCAGCCGTCTTCTTGATCTGGTTGAAGTCAGTTACCGATGAGAAGACGCGTTTGAAATGGTGTCTCAGCCCTTCTATCTCGTAGCTTAGGATGTCCTTGGGCGCATTGGAGACGACCGCCAACTCGTAGAACTGCTCAAGACACTCGAGGACGGAGGAGACCTCCGGGTAGAGTCTGACTTCGTGTTTCAGCGACTCCAACAAGTCGCTCGGGCAACTATCGAGCTCGAAACGGTCAAACCAGTACTGCAGAATGTACCATCGAATGTCGTTCCTGCCAACAGTCTCGTATTCCATGGCAACCTGCTCCTTCGCCTCTTCTAAGGAGACCCCTTTCCTCTCAGCATAGAGCCTAGGAATCCCCACGTTCCAGACCGAATCTATGAAACTGTGATCCACGAGAGTGCCGCCGACATCAAAGGAGATTAGACTCAGATACTTCATGAAGATCCACTTTGAGAAGATCCGAAGATTCAAGCTACTCTTAGGCTTTGCAGAGGGGACCCAACCCGGGTCCAAGATAACTCATAAGCCTTTTGACTTTTGGGCTGACAGTTCTCCATCGATGGGATATGATTGACCTGAGCAAGTATCGGATTATCGATATATCTGACGAGGTTATCCCCGGGATCTACGATGAAAGGGGAGAGTACACGCATCCTAGGGGCGGGTGGGCAGCGAGGCGCTGGGAGCTCCGTCGATGGATCTACGCCGAGGACAAGGCGATCATGCATTGGGTCGATACAGAAACCCACATCGGAACCCATGTGGAGGGCCCGCTCCATTATGACAGAAACGGGAAAGCACCCTGCGAGATACCTGTTGAAACGTATATGGGCGAATGCTGCGTGTGCGACTTCTCAGACATGCCTCCGAAAGATGGGAAGAGGCAGCCGATAATGCCTAAAGATCTTGAGCGAAAGGGCGTCAGGAAAGGCGATGTCGTCCTGCTATGGAGTGGACTGCCCCCAGAGGAAGCCCCCTTCATCAGCCCTGAGGCTGCCAGATGGATGTATAAGCTTCCGGTTAAGCAGATGGGAATCTCCGGAATCGGATTGGAAGCGCCAGTGGGCAAGGGATACCCGTACAAGCCGACGCCAGGCTACCCATGTTCGATGGAAACCCACAGACATCTCCTTGCGAATAATATCCCCATAATCGAGGGCATAACCAACCTGGAAAAGATAAAGAAGAGCAGGGTCTTCTACATCGGACTACCCATCATGACGAGAGGCATGGACTCATCCTGGATCAGAGCCATAGTCTTAGAGGAGAAGCAATAGTCAGGAAACACAGAGGAAACACCTACCGAAGACTCGAAACTGCTTAGGCTCTAATCCTTTCCATCCCGTTCCTGAGAACTGCACCAACGGATTTCCAGCCAGCTAGGAAGACCTATCCATCCGAAGAGTCAGCTGAACGCCCATAATCAAGGATTAAATACCGCAGGGAGAGACTGATGGATGAGGAGGGGGACAGCTTTCATGGGCAAGGTATACAGACCAGAAGACCTGACCGCGGACATACCTAAGCAGGTTCCAGATCTCCCCATAAGGTCGCCAACGCCTCTTGTGAGAGCAGACATAGAATCTCTGTACAGAGAGGTAGAATCGATCAGAAGAGAGATCGACAAGATAAAGCAGGCATTGAGAACTCACGGCATCGCCGTTGAGTAGGAAAGAGCCCAAACCCTAGTCGGAGGAGCAAAATGGGCCAAAGGATGAGGAGAACCCGCCCATTTCAAAACCCTGAGTGTCGAGCGTGCAGCTTGAAGGCTACAGTCTACTGCTGGAATAGATGCCCTTTCAATACTTGGAGGGCAGGACGAATCGAATAGTTAAGTGACGCCCCAGTACCGAGCGACACCAAATCTGATAAGTTGAACGGAGGCTCTATCCACCCCTCAAGATCTCTCTTGCCATGGCGTCACCTACTTGACTTGTAGTAGAGTTTCCGCCTAGATCACGAGTTCTTACCTTGCCCTCTCCGAGAACCCTGCGAACCACTTGCTCAACCATCTTGCTTGCTTCTGACTCGCCCAGATTATCCAGCAGCATCGAACCTGCCAGAATGGTCGCAACAGGATTCACCACATTCTGACCCTTATATTTCGGTGCGGATCCATGGATCGGTTCAAACATTGAGGTGCCCTCCGGGTTTATGTTGCCCCCAGCTGCTACTCCCAGCCCTCCTTGGATCATAGCTCCCAAGTCGGTGATGATATCTCCGAACATGTTCGGTGCCACCACGACTTGGTACCACTCAGGGTTCTTGACGAACCACATCGTGACAGCGTCGACGTAGCTGAACTCCGTCTCTATATCGGGATAGTCCTTGCGGACCCCTTCGAAAACCTCCCTCCAAAAGCCATAGGCTTCAGAAAGTACATTGGCTTTGTCGACGCTAGTGACTTTCTTCCTACCGGTCTTCAGGGCGAGCTCAAAGGCGTATCTTATTACCCTCTCGGCTCCACGTCTGCTTATGACCATTAGCTGGTATGCGATCTCTTCATGGTCGGTCTCTACGTCCAGACTGAACTTTGCACTGTAAAGGCTCCTGATCAAGCTCATCTCTTGCCTGCTCCTACCCTTCTTGGCTCTGCCTCCAAGCCCGACATACATGTCCTCGGTGTTCTCCCTAACCACCAAGAAGTCTATGTCTTTCGGCGTTTTTCCCTTGAGCGGAGTCGGGACTCCGTCCATCAGCCGAACCGGTCTCAGGTTTATGTACTGATCTAGCTGGAATCTGATCTTGAGAATTATCCCCCTCTCAAGGAGACCTGGTGGACACCTCGGGTCCCCTACGGCCCCGAAGTATATGGCTGAGCTCTTCTCCATCTCCTTGAGAGCCGAGTCGGGAAGTATTTCTCCGGTCGCCAAGTAGTGATCTGCGCCGTAAGGATGTCTCACCCATTCTATCTCGAAGCCGTGCAGCTCGGAGACAGCGTCCAACACCTTTATGCCTTCCGCAATAACTTCAGGCCCAATTCCATCACCGGCAATCACAGGAATCTTGTAGCTCACCATTCAGGAACTGCCTCGCCTCGATATCTGCCTCTACCGTTCAAGAACTTTGCCCTCCATGGAGACCATCCTTCGCAGCTCCCTAACCCTCCGAGATACCTCTTTCATACCTGACATGTCGAGGAGAACGCGGTGAAACAGATTTTAGGTATGTTTGAGAGAATCGATTACGTGGACTCCCAGACATTGAGGGGTTACAACTGAAGCGTGAAGCCAAACTCTCAAGCCTTCAGAGCTATTCAGAGGAGCTTCGACTGGACCTGAGTAAGTCGAGGGACAGGTTTAAGTGGTTTCTTGCCTCGATGCTCTTCGCCAAGAGGATTTCCGCCGAGATAGCCAAGAGAACCTTCAGAAGATTCGAAGCTGAGGGCTTAACTACGCCAGACAAGATACTGGATGCGGGCTGGGATCGCCTGGTTGAGGTACTGGATTCAGGAGGTTATGTCAGATACGACTTCTCGACAGCCTCAAACCTGCTTGAAGTCATGAGTAGGCTAAGAGAGAGGTATGGGAATCTGGAAGAGCTTCACAGACAAGCTGCCAACCCGATCGATCTAGAGAAGCGTCTCCAGGAGTTCAAAGGCGTCGGACCGGTGTCATCCAACATATTCTTGAGAGAACTCAGAGACATATGGGAGAAGGCTAAGCCCAAACCTTCACTGATGGCGTTGAACACCGGCAGAAAGTTGGGAATTACAGAAGTCGAATTGTACGAACCCTCACTCGTGCGGTTGAACATCGAGTACTGCAAGAAGCACCGATGCAAAGACTGTCCGGTTCAAGAAGACTGTCAGGAACACTCAGATCTTTGAAGCTCTGCTTTGATCAGCCCCAAGCTACGGGGTTCAAGAATCTGCTGCGACTTTGATGCTGAGCGAGGACCTCGCTTGTCGAACAACTATTAAACGCTACTGGTCACCCCACCATGACGGCGAGCAAGTGTGAAGAGAGAGGACTCATCAGCGATGATGACCCATAAGGAACGGTTCATGACCGCGGTGCACTTAGAGGAGCCCGACATCGTGCCAATAGACGCCTCCTTCATAGACCCAATTCACGTCGAGGCGATCACGGGAAAACAGACCTACGGGGCAGGCTCCGGCGGTGGTGGAGGTGGAGTCGTCGCCGAGAGGAGAGGTGAGGAGGATCTCAACGCGATGATGATGCATAGGCAGAAGCTTGAGAATGAAGCGAAACGGAAGCTTGAGCTAGATGCGTTCTCAGTCTCAGACTACAACGTATTCCCGGAGGGTTACCGCCCAAGGTTCATCAGCCAAGACACTTACGTCGATCATTTCGCTAGGGTGTACAGGATTAGACCTGACTCCAGAACCACCTGGTGGATAGACGGGCAGATAAAAAGCCCGGAAGACCTAGATAGCTGGGAGTTTCCTGACCCAGACGAGATCAACTACGACATCGTAGATCTCACTGTTGAGGAGGCAGGTGACGAGTATCCTGTCGTGATCTGGATCCACGGGTCTATGATGTTCCCATATCTGATGAGAGGCGGGATAGACAAGCTCGTACTAGACATATATCGGAAACCGGATTTCGCCAAGAAGCTGATCAAGACCGTCGCAGACCTAAACCTTGAGATTACCAGAAGAATGCTTAATCGAGGGGGAGACCTGGTCGCTGAGAGCGACGACATAGCCGATGTCAAGAGCCCATTCTTCCCTCCAAAGATCTTCAAAGAGTTCTTCTTCCCCCACCTGAAGAGGCTGATAGACGAGTGCCACAGGAGGAATCTCCCCTACATGAAGCACTCGGATGGAAATCTCTACCCGATACTGGATGACCTCATCGATCTCGGGGTGAACGGCCTACACCCGATCGAGCCGGGTGTAATGGACCTCGCCGATGTGAAGAAACACTACGGGAAACGAATATTCCTTAGAGGAAACGTCGACATAACCCACGTACTGCCTTACGGAACAGAAGAGGATGTAAGGAGAGACGTGAGGAGATGCATAGATGCAGCGGCAGAATCCGGGGGATTCATATTAGCAGACAGCAACAGCCTCCACAGCAATGTGAAGACTGAGAACATCTTGACAATGATCGACGAGGGCAGAAAATACGGTCGTTATCCCATAAGGAAGACGTGACCGAAGAGGTGATGTCATGGATCGGGACAAGCAAGTTCTTGAGAAGATTGCGGAGAACATAGCTGACCTGAAGTCTGAAGAAGTTCTGCAAGGCATCAAGGATGCACTGGATAAGGGGTTCACCGCCCAAGAGATAATGAGGGACGGGCTGAGCAAGGGAATGGAGACGGTAGGGAACAGGTATGAGAAGGGAGACTACTTCCTCTCCGAGCTGATCATGGCGGCAACCGTGATGAATGAGGGAATGGAGGCACTTCGACCGCATCTCAAGGGAGGATTGACAGCAAACGCTGGGAAGGCGGTGATAGGTACCGTCGAGGGGGACCTACATGACATCGGCAAGAACATAGTCGCCTCCCTGCTCCGGTCAGCCGGCTTCGAGGTCAACGATCTAGGAACAGATGTGCCGCCAGCAAGGTTCGTGGAGAGCGTAAAGGAGGATAAACCTGATCTACTCTGCATGTCAACGCTGCTCAGCGTCAGCATGTTCAAGGTCAAAGAAACCATAGGCAAGATCGAGGACGCAGACCTCCGGAAGCATGTCAAGATACTAGTGGGCGGACGCTGTCTAAACGATAAGATTGCGTCCGAGATGGGAGCCGATGCATTCGGTGAAGATGCGTGGGACGCGGTCAACAAGGCGAAAAAGCTGCTGGAGAAGCGCCCATCGAGTTAAGGTTTGCAGCCTACCCCCTTCAAGTGCTTGTCTTGCTCTCGCCGCCTGTAGGCGGACAATTGCATTTGATCCAGCTTAAAAGTGGCTCCTGACAGGCCAGCGACTTTCCTTGAGGACACCTACGGGTTTCAAGCGGTGAACTTATTTTCTCACTACCCATCATTCCACACCTATGAAGACGCTCGACTTAGTAGCCACAGGCGTTAATGCTGCCCTCTACGCAGTCTTCGGATATCTGACATACTTGGGAATCTTCGCGCCTCTGATCGGCGTAGTGAGGTTCTGGCCTTCCGTGATTATACCTGCTGTTTTCGCGATAATCTTCGGCCCTCTAGTGGGCGGTCTCGGGGCAGCCATAGGCATCTTCATCAGCGACATGCTGATCCATGGGAATGCGCTGCTGAGTCTAGTTGCAGGAGTCCCATCAAACTTCGTGGCCTTCTTCCTCGTCGGACACATTGGGAGAAGGCAGATAGGCAACCGAGTCGTCGTGGCAAGTGCTATGTTAGGAGTGATGGTCGGAGCCTCTTCTCTTTGGCTCTACTCCATCGGTCGTCTAGACGTGGCAACTGCAGGACTGTTCGCAGCGATATGTATTCTCAGTGCTCTTGCAACCCTCATTATCTCGGCTGTCTGGCCGACAAGACGAAGCTACGGAGTTGCCAGTATCGTAGGCTTAGCGGTCGGCAGCGCCATGATCGGCATAGGCGTGTGGGGTTTCAGCAAGATATTCATGCTTCCATCAGGCGAGACCGACCTGCCATTCTACGCAAGCATCTTCTGGTTCATCTGGACGTATGCCACGGAGATCCCTTTCCTTATACTCCTAGTTCCACCCATAGTGAAAGCCTGTTACGCGGCATTTCCCCGCTTCAAACCCTCAGCAGATCGGAGGAGTTCCTAGATGACGGAGAGAAATGCGGCTGCTTTCTCTCCGGCGGGAATCTCGAGTTTCTTCGAGATATGTGACAGGAATCCAGACGGATCAAAGATCAAGGATTCCTCCCGGATTGGAGCTAGGGGAGGAGGATTCGGACTTCAAAAGGGAGTAAGAACGGTGGTCAAGATCAGACCAACCGAAGAGACGTATATAAGAACATACATAGACGGGAAGGCTACCAGAGCCATAACCTCCGAGACGACCGCCAAAGAGTTGCTCAAGAGGGTCGAAGGCAGGTTTGAGGTAGAGATAAGCCATCAAGTAGAGGTTCCTATCGGATCAGGCTTCGGGACAAGTGCGGCAGGAGCCTTCTCTTGCGGTCTGGCTTTGGCACAAGCCCTAGCGTTGCCGATGACCTACAATGAGATCGGAGTAGTCGCCCACAATGCAGACGTCGTTTGCGGCACAGGATTGGGAACCGTGGAAGGACTTGCCGTCGGGGGGCTCGTCCTGGTTATTGAACCCGGCGCCCCTGGAATTGGGATAACGGATCAGATCCCAGTCTCCCCTGACCTGATGGTTGTAGCTGGCAGCTTTCAACCTATCGAGAAGAGCACAGTAATACTCTCGGAGGAGAAGAGGAGCGTGATTAACAGGCTCGGGCAGGAGACGATGCGCAAGATCCTATTGAAGCCCGACGTTGAGAACTTCATGAAACGCTGCAAAGACTTTGCATTTGGAGCAGGATTGATGTCGAACAGAGTTCGGAGCCTGATAGGGGAAGCAGAGAGAGCAGGCGCCCTAGGTTCTACACAGAACATGATAGGTGAGGCCGTCCATGCGGTCGTATACAAGGAGGAATTGAACTCGGTTAGGCATGTCTTCGAGAAGTATCTTCCATCCGAGAGCATTGTCGTGTCAGAGATCGACTTTCAAGGGGCGAGGATACTCCACATGAATCGGACTCGCCCTCAGTCGATCGGCTAGCTGAGGGCATATTGACTTACTGAAAGAGCACAAGACAGGTAGACGTGCATCGAAGATGTCTAATCTTCTGTCTCCTACCGACCGTGGACTATCAAGGGTTACCATGAGCAGGAAACTGATGGAATCCATGTCCGAGCCCAAACCACTAAATCTCGAGACAGGAGAACCTTCTTAACTGCTATGGGTCAAAATGGCTGTTCGACTTATCTCGCTGCATATTCTGATTCGACCTGCTCAGCCTCAGGCAGCCCGAGATCGGACCAGAAACGGGCAACGTCGTCCTCAAGCTCAGAGACGCTATTGAACTCTGTTTCTTTGAGATGTCTTAGAACCTCAGCGGCTCGGATCGCTCTGTCAGGTTTGAGCCAGACATACCATTTCCCGCAGTCCTCTATCAGTCGGCTCCTTTCTACGGGCCAGTTCTCATAGGGTTCAAGTGCTATTCTAAGCGATCTGGGACCGAACGGCGAAGGAGGCAGCTCTCCCGTCTCGACCATTTTTCGGAACCTTTGGGCATCTCGATACATATTGTAGTTGTTGAAGAAGACATAGACCTCTTTCGCCTCCGCTAAGGTCTTCTCTATTCTCTGTCTGAGCCTGAGAAGCTGAGAGTTGGTGTAAGCATATCGCAAGTTGTATCCGGGAAGACCGTGGAGTCTGATGTAAGCCATCTTTGAGATCACTGCTGGATCGTTCTTCATCAAGTCGACCACATGAGCCAGACCGTGCTTCTCGAGGATGCCGCTGAGCTTGAGCCTGTTCTCCTTGGTCTCCCACCCTGATCCCCGAGTCTCCCAGGCCAGGGGCACTCCATGTTCCTTGACTTTCTCGAAGAAGAGGTCGACAATCCTAAGAGTGTCCTCTGTCGGGGTTAGGGTCGAAGGGGTCTGAATTAGGATAGCTTTCGCCTGGCAAACCAGTGCTGCCTGAACCATCCTTTGGAAGACACCCAATGCATCAGTGGTCGCATTCAGCCTCCACTCGTGACTGAGAGACCTGTGAGACTTAATGGTAAACCTGAACCCCCGTGGAACCTGGGCTCTCCAACTCCTGTACGTGTCAAAGCGATGAAACTTGTAGAAGCTGCTGTTTATCTCGACAGCCCTGAAGAGTTTAGCATAGACTTGAAGGGAACTCTTTCCTACCCTTTGAGAGGGCTGAACGCCCTGATAGATCCTGGACCATCCACACGTTCCAACATTTACGAGCATCTCAAAGCCTTCCAACGCAATGGATCAAGACAGGAGAAGAAGCTTCCCACCGACTTCCTCTTGACGCTCAAGCCTCCGGTCAAGAGGGTCCGCCGCATCGGCAAGCTTCTTGGAACATCCACTAGGCGATGGCTACGAAATCTTCTCGATCCAAGAGATGATTCTGTCGATCACTTCTTGTCTTTGGTACGAGAAGACGTGATCTGCCCCACTAACGACAAAGATTTCTTTGGGCTCCCGAGCAGCTTCGTAAAGTTCGTACGCATTCTTGACTTCGACGACCGCATCACTGTCTCCATGTATTATCAAGACTGGACGAGCAGAGATCATCCCGATCTTCTCCACAGGATTATGTTTCTCCGCCAGAATCTGCCGCTCCTCAACATAGTCCTCAAAGGTCATGCCCTTCAGGAATTGGAGAGAGCGGTCTGCACGTCCTCTGTCTAGTTTGAATCTTCTCGCATCACCGATGCCTGAGATCGCTACTACGCCTGCTATCCGTTTGTCTATCGCTCCTACGTTTATGGCAAGCCAGCTGCCCATGCTGTGACCGACCAGCAGAATCTTGTCGGGATCAACGTCAGGTCTACTTCTCAAAACCTTCAGAGCGGATAACGTGTCATCGATCTGACCCGTGAACGTGTAGTTTCCCTCACTACCCCAGGCGCCCCTATAATGAAAGATCAACGCGTGGTAGCCGAGCTGCCTCAGAGCTTGGGCGATATCGTAGTTCTTCTCAAACCCCGGAAACCCATGGAGAAGAACCGCGGCAGGGCTCCTCCCACTTCCTCGGGTCCGATATAAAGTGCCGAGAAGCTTACACCCTTGACTGCGGATTATGATCCCCTCAAGATCCCCTATTGGAGACTTCTCTCCAGACATGCACATCAACCCAGGTTCAGGGTTGCCTCCCAGTTCTTAAGAATCTTCTTGCCTCGAAAGATAGGAGGACTCACAAGCCTCGTGCACCTAAGGGTTCTTCGCGGAGCCAGGAGCCTCGCTCTCAAGATTCGTTTGCCTAGCAATCCAATTAGGCTTCTTCAACCACGCTTCTTGTCTCTCTCCTCATAGTAGCGATCGAGTATCATCTCCAGGAGCACCGGCTGGAGATTATAGAGTGATCTGGCGTCTCCTTTCTGGAAGAACAGTCTTACCGAGAAGGTCTTCCCGAGGCGATCGGCATCTATGAGATAGTGCTTCGGGGTGTCCACAAGCCGCTCTCTGTGCTCTCGGCAGAACTCGTTGATCGCGGGGTCCAGGATCTTCCTGACCACCCTCTCGTTGCTGAGGGAATGGTCGAAGCAGCTGAGCGTGAAGCTGTAGTCGATGATGCCTTCCTTTGTGCAGTGAACGATCCTGCTGTTCAGGACCTGCGTGTTCGGGATCTTCACCAGGTTCCGTGTCCTCGTGTATATCATCGTATAGTTTATTGTGATCTCCTCGATCTGACCCTCAATATCGCCAATCTTCACAAAGTCATTGACAGTAAAGGGTCGGCTCACAAGGATGTACAGACCGGCAACGAAGTTGCCTATGGTCTGGGAGGACCCGAAACCTATCGCTGTTCCTGCGAGGGCCGAGGCACCTAGGAACCAGTCCGTCGACAGACCGAGAACCTGTATGACAATCACAATCCCGAACCAGACGACAACAACTTTCGCCAAGAGTTGGAGTATGTTCATTGCATGCTCTTCGACACCGAATCTCTTTCCGATCTGCAAGAGGTACTTTCTGGACACTCGATAGATGAGCCAGAAGGCGACCAGCGAGACTGTGAGTTCGATGACTTTCCACACAAGTCTCGAATCGATCGCCGCGAGTATCTGGAATATGTTATCGAACATAGGTACATCGTCTCCAGAAGACTAGGCAAACCCGAGCTTAGAATCATTGTTGGTCTGTAACCAAGATAAAGGTAGAGAGACTCCTTCTCCAGACAGAGCAGGTCTGGGATCTGCCGCTTAGCGTGAAGGAGGGCTGGACATTAAGCTTTCGGAATGCTTCCTGATTCCCTCCCGTAAAATGGATCTCATCTACCCCGAATACGCGAGCAGGGGTACCTGGACACCCACCCAACCCGCCAGATCAGCTCATCATCGAGGATGGAGGTCGAGGAATTCGTCCAAGAGGTTCCGCGCCTTCCTTAGCCGATGGACCACGCGATTCCTCCTCCTGGTCAGTTGATTCAGGAGGAAGCTGTACTCGTCACTTGCCTCTTCAAGGCTTTGCAGGTCTCGAACTGACGAGAGGTCAGGAAGATGCGGTGCGGGAACGGCAGGGTCATGTTCGAATCTTCCCTCTCGCACATAGGCCAACGGGATGAGGATGCGCCCCATGCGAACCATCGTCCGGTTGATATCATCAATCATCTCTCCATCCCGCTGGATCACTCCCCCCTCTCCTGTAGCGTAGAAGGCTTCCAAGCGGCCACTGAGCATTGAGAGTTCATGGAGAACAGGATTGAGATCAAACCTGCCACCAGCTTCGTCTGAGTACCGTTGAGCATACTCGAGAGATTCAGCTACGGTCCTTCGGAAGTCAAACGGGTAGACCTCAGAGTTCAGAACCCGGAGAAGCGTGATCAGATATACTTTGATGTCTCTGAGCAAGTTGTCCTTGTCAGCTATCTCGATGGTGTCCGCTTCCGTGTGCCACTCGATGTTCCCTCCGCAGCCCCCGACAGCGTAGAGCCCCTTCTCACGGGCAACCCCCTTCGGGATATTAGAGAGCAGCATGTAGAATGAGGTTATTCCGATGTTGTTGAATGAGTAGTCTCCTGCCTTGATGGGACGTACTCTCTCAGCCTCGGCGCCAGTCACATCTTTGATCGCACTCTTGCAGAGCTTCTCAGCCTCCGCCATCATCATCACCTCATCGTACGAGGTGGCCCACCTGCAGCCCGGGGAGTCGCAGTTCACCTGGGCCACACAGTTCTCGGCAAGGTCTATCCCGAAGTTATCACAGTACCAGGTGGAACCCGCATAACGTCCGGTGGAGTGACCCGGCCACCAGGCTATCCGGAGGCTTCGCTCGATCCTGTCCCTATGTCTGTTGAAGACCCTGGCGATCTCCAACATAGCCGCATCCCCAACAGCGTTATCGCCGACCCCGTAGTGCCAGGAGTCGTAGTGTCCATGCAGGAGGATGAAACTATCAGGATCCTTCGATCCTCTGATTTCGGCGACCGGGATGAGGCATCTCTTCCAACCTTCGTCTAGCCGAGTCGTAATCCTTACGCGGAGATTCCCTCCTTCAGCCTTCTTCCTCAGGTGCTCACCGCCGATCCTGTTCACGCTTGCCAGAGGAGTCCCAGGCTTGGTGCCGATGTTATCTAGCGTCGGGGTCCCCCATATCGGGGTTGATATACCATCGTGAATCCTCTCCCCCGGGTGGATCGTGATCTGCCCTATTGCTCCATTCTCTTCAAAGTACCGAACGGCCTCGGGCATTATTGATAGACCTTCAGTCAGAACTATTCGCCCCCGCACATCGATGTCTCTCCGCGCCTTCATGTCAAAGAGATCGGTGGTGCCCCGTGCCCGCTCCGATGGGACGTAGACAACATCGCCCTCAACGCTTCCAGAGGCGGAGAAAGACGGGCACTTCGCCTGGATTGACTCCTCCCCTGGAGCAACGACCCTTACCTCAGCAGAAAGCGGGATGCTGAGGTAGAGCCTCGGCTCATACAATTGTACGTTTACGCCCCATTCCCGAAGCTTCCTCACGAGGATAGACGCCGCTTTTCTCTCATCTTCACTACCGGAGACCCTGACAAGCTTGGAAAACTCCTGAACAACCTCCCATGGTTCTTCTATGGATACCTCTTCCAACAGTAGGTCCTTAAGTCTGGAAAGCTCATCTTCTTTCAAACAGAACACCCAGATTTGGCTGAGTTCGCCACGGATCAATAGTGCAAGATCTCGATTTCAAAGCAAGGACGATCCGGATGGCTTCACTATTCGCTCACTGTTATTGATTCAATGTGAATACAACTTTTGTCCTCTAAACATTCTCTTGATACTTCATCCCGCAGAGAAAGGTGAGAGTAGGGGAATGCTGTTGTAGGTTTGAGTCAGGTCTTCGGGAATGGTGGTTCACCAATTATCTCCTTCGAGAGTTCAAATGCTTTCTTGACTTCCTCACTTTCTCCCTTGAGGAGGAAGGTTCTTGATCCTTCAGCACCGTTCACCCCGCCGCCGCCTATGTTGACCACCGAGACCCCGGTCAAGACCTTAAATGCCTCTATCTCGGTGACCACCTTTCCTGTAACGGGCATCATCCCAATCTTAATGCCAGTAGACAGATCAACCCGATCAATCCCTAGCTCTTTCACAATATCCTGTATAGGAGTTGGGACAAGCTTCTCCAAACCGACGGGCACGATGAAGTTGACACCTCTAGCCATCAACGCTCCTATCGAGAGACCTATAGTTCCCGAGGTGTCGGAGCCGACGTAGATGCCCGCCACCCCGAAGAAATCGAGGGCATTCGCACCCTTAATCAACACGTCATTTCCGCGTATCCTTTGAACCGCCTCTTCAAGACTCAGATCCACGACCTTGCCTTTCTCAACGATCACGTCCGGAATCTGCCTCTCCGGCGGAGGCGCACCGCCCAGAACCCCCGGGAGAACAACACCCCTCCTGAAGTTCGCTTTATCGATCGGTTTACCAAGTATCTCCTCGGCCACATAGCTGTTTGTGGTTCCTTTTATGATCACAACGAGACCCGATTTCAGCGCCTCCCGGACTTCGGGAAGCGCGGCTACACCTTTCCCTATGAGACGCTTACACTCAGAGGAGGTCAAGACAACCAGAGCCTTCAACAGTCGTCACCGAGAAGAACCCTTTACAGATCCATCCTTATAGCTGATTCCCAAGTCTACCTCGCATCGGATCAGGTTGGCAAGGCTCAAACTAGCCCGAGAGATTCAGCATCCTCAACGTACAAGTCCTTGATGCGACTGTACATCTTCCGATAGATGGAATAGAACTTCGCGTAGGTCCTATGAGCCTCCGGTCTCGGTTCAGTGGTCTCCTCGACCTCTATCCACGCCCTCAACGTCTCGAAATCATGGAAGGTCCCTGTTCCGTAGCCAGCTAGGTAAGCTCCACCGTACGGAGCCCCCGGAGTTTTTGAGATGTAGTGTTGAGGTACTTCTGTGACGTCACTGACTATCTGTCTCCAGAGCCTACTCCGAGCGCCTCCATCGACAGCAAAGATCTTGGTCGGCATCGCATTCAACTCCCTCAGAATCTCAATATGATGATTCAGACCATAGGCGACAGCCTCCAGCGCAGCTCTGTAGACATGGGCTCTCGTATGGCTCAGTAGAAGACCGAAGATAATCCCTCGGGCGAGAGGATCAAATATGGGTGTCCTTTCACCGGCGAAGTAGGGCAGAATTATTACTCCTTCTGAGCCAGGGGGCACCTTGGATGCTTGGCTGTCGAGCGCCTGGTAGGCGCTCACTCCGCCCTGTCTCTCTGCAGCCTTCTCCAGTGGAGCGAACTCGTCCCTGAACCACTTGATGATGGCTCCGGAGGTGGCCATGGCAGCCCCGACGAGTACATACTTTCCAGGAATGGCGTTCACAGCATTCATGAGGCGGGGATCAGGGACCAGTCTATCGGTACAGATGAGTAGTACTCCTGTTGTTCCGTAGAAGAATACGGACTCCCCATTCTCGGTCACCCCGGCGCTTAGCATTGATGCTACACCATCGCAACATCCAGCAATCACAGGTGTTCCGCAGGCGAGACCTGTCTCGGCAGCAGCCTCACTGGTAACCTCGCCTACAACCTCATGCGCCGGGCAGGCGTGGGGCAACTTTTCCAAAGAGACCTCAGCCAAATCTACCAACTCCGCATCCCATTTGAGATTCCTAGAATCGAAGAGCCCAGACATGCTGGCAACAGTATAGTCTTGGGAGTATTCGCCTGTCAGCTTCATCACAACGTAGCTATGTCCACTGAGAAACTTGAACGTCCGATCCCAATTCCTAGGCTCATTCCTCTTGATCCACAACATCTTGGGCCAAGTACTCTGAGTTGAGATCACGTTGCCAGTGGTATCCAGGCTCCTATTGTCCCCTATCGACTCTTTTCCTACCCTAATCTCATCGACAGGCCTGACATCCGCATACAATATCCCAGGCCTCACTGGTCTACCGTCCTTGTCTACAGCAGCAACATCTGGACACAGACCGCTAACACAGATCCCTACCACGTCAGCGGAGTCGACTTGAGAATCCTTCAGTATTCTGGCAGTTATCTTCACAAAGTCCCCCCACCAGACTTCTTCAGGGTCGTGTTCAGCCCACCCTGATCTCGGTCGGCTTACGTCATGCTCCGCATATCCTTCCGCTAGGATTCTGCCCTCCGTATCTATCAGGACACCTTTGGAGCCGGATGTTCCGATGTCCACCCCTAAAAGAAGAGATCCTCCCATACTTGTCCCCGAATCGATCTATGAGCGGAGTCGGCTTTAGTTTTTCGTCTACCATAATAGGCAGTGCTGTGCAGATCTAGAGAACTTGAAGAGCAAACAGAGGCTCCGTCCGAAGAGTCAGAGGAGATAGCCCGTTGGAGCAAAACAAGAGGTTCAAAGCCAGAACAGAAACCGGCATGCCAACCACCGATCCACATGAAGCCCTTACCAAGGTTCGAAGAATGCTAGAGAGACAGACAGATACCGATAGTACTGCACTGAGAGAGATAGGTTCGAGAAGGAGAGAAAATCCCTTTGAGGTCCTAATCTCGACAATACTCTCCCAGAGGACGAGAGACGAGAACACCCGAAGAGCATATTCCGCACTCTTCAGAGTCTACAAAGATGCGGATGACCTAGCTGAAGGTAATCTTAAGGTCATAGAGCGACTGATAAGGCCTGCAGGATTCTACAAGGTAAAGGCACGCAAGATAAAGGAGGTTGCAACAATAATCTCCCAAAGGTACGGAGGAGAGGTCCCTCAAAGCTTTGAGGATCTACTCCACCTTCCGGGCGTCGGAAGAAAGACGGCGAACTGTGTGCTCGTCTACGCGTTCGGCAAGCCGGCGATCCCCGTAGATACACATGTCCACAGGATCTCAAACAGGATCGGATTGGTGGAGACAAAAAGCCCGGAGCAGACAGAGTTGAGGTTGAGGGAGATTATAGACAGAAGATACTGGCTAGATCTCAACGAGCTGTTCGTCAGATTTGGACAAGAGATCTGCAAACCAATCGGACCTAGATGCGCAGTGTGCGACCTGAAAGCCACCTGCAAGTACTACAATGAAGTTGTATCCCAGGCAGCCACTCCGAGGCGGCGGAGAAGCAGAGAATAAGCAGACAACTCACATATTCATCTTTGGACAGCCGAGTAAACTCGTGAATAGCGCGAGGGTTAGAACTTGGTGGGAATGTCAGGAGCATCTGCAGAGACCTGCCTCATTTGCAAGACAAGTAGGCTTCTCTGTGGAAGATCTAGGTGTCCTCTCATTGAGAAATGGAATGCGCTGGCCCCTATAAAGGAGATCAAGCTGGGTGAGGAGTTGACGGGAGCTTCACCGCCCAGTCTGTTCGTCGGTCAGCAAGGGTACCCAAGCGTCCTGACAGGTCCCCTCCTACCCCCATTGTCGTTCGGACGAGAGACACGCATCCTTGATGAGCCCGAGCTGTGGTATGGCACACCCCTGAGTGAGATTGTCAAGTATCGTTCGATACTTGTCCGATCTTCAAAGAGGACGTATGTGAGAAACCTTGAGTTCCCTCTGATTCAGAAATGCCATGAACTCGCGATGGCTTCGAAACCAGTTGAGGTAGAGGTTAGATTCGAGAAGCCACCTAGAACGACTATAGAGTTTGATGTCTCATCGCAACCCTGGGGGCCGATCGGTACAACTAGAGATTTCCGCATCACCGAGAATCCTGTGGCGGTCAGAAGCATAGAGAGAGCCTACTATGACGGCGATCTCAAGGCGAGGAACGCGATAGAGGATCTATACGGTTCAGGCGTGACCGTCAACCAGCTTCAGAGAGTCCTCTCCGCAGGTATGCTCGGGCTTAAGCGTAACCGGAGGCTTGTCCCCACTAGATGGGCAATCACTGCCACCGACGACATGATAGGGAAGGGGCTGCTAAGGAGGGTGAAGGACTACCCAGAGATAAGCAGTTACCAGGTCTTCCAGTCTCACTACCTCGACAACCACTTCTACATTCTCCTCGTCCCGAGCAGCTGGATGTTTGAGCAGAATGAGGCTTGGTACCCTGGATCAGCATACGTGCTCGGAGACCGAGCAGTGGTAGTCTCAGACTACGAGTTCGGCGATGGGAGAAAAGAGTACGCGACTAGGACGGCTGGAGCATACTACGCGGCGAGGCTTGCTTCACTCGAGTATCTTGAAAAGGTAAGGAGGCAGGCTGGGGTCGTGGTCTTCAGAGAGGTTAGAAGCGGATACATAGTTCCACTTGGGGTCTGGCAGATAAGGGAGAACGTAAGACAAGCGTTCAGGGAAAGACCCGCTGAGTTCTCAAGCCTTCAAGACGCTTTGGCACTCATCAAGCCTAGTCTCAGGATTCCCATCGAGGAATGGACCCATCAAAGCAAGATAATCGACAGGATAATCCATCAAAGAACACTACTTGCCTACTTCAAGAGAAGGATTGGTAAGGAATAGAGACCTAGCCCTTCTGACGGACAAGGTCGAGGGCTGAGTACGTATCAGTAACGCCTAGTCGGTTAAGGAACAAGTAGATGGAAGCCTCTTGATCTAGGTCTACTCAAACTAGCTGAGGAGCTAGCAGTCTGAGACCAGCCTAGACGGAAGAATGGGTTTCGCTGAGGCGAGCATGGATCCTCAGAAGAATATGGAGACTATCCCGGACAGAATAAACGCCAGACCCGCCAACTTTCTCAGACGCGAGATAGAGATGAAGCGGTAGAGTTGGCTGCCAACAACAAGAGACAACAGAGTGACGACACCCAGAGAGACTAATGCACCTGCAAGCACAGGAAGCGGCGACCCATATTCCGCCGCAAGCAAGCCTACTGCGATCTGGGTCTTATCTCCCATTTCTGAGAAAAGAACAAGGCTGAATGTCTGCAGGAAAGGCGCCCCTGTCTTCCTCGACTTCTCTTCCCCGTCCTCTCTCTGGATCAGATAGTAGATCCCAAGCGATAAGAATAGAAGACCTGAGATGACCCGAATAGTCTCATGAGAAATCAGCTTTGAAAGGAATTCTCCAGACAAAACGGCAATAGAGTCCGCGATGAGAAAGGCGAGCATGGCTCCCACTATGACACTGAGCTGCCTCTTGCTTTGGGAGCTGAGAGCAAGAATAGCTAGTTGAGTCTTGTCTCCGATCTCAGAGAGACCCACAAGCAGCAACGAGGCCATGAAACTCTCAGACATGTATTCAACCTATCCAAGCTGGAATGGATTGTGGCTCAGTATGAAGAAGCAAATAATCGGCGATGATCGACTGTGACACTTGATTACGGTCCCCTCTTGCATACAGGAACTTCCCCCTAAGAGAAGGATTCATGGAGTTGAAGTTTTCGGTTTCCAGCACTTGCGGAAAGGAGGCTAGGGAAACCTATAACGCGGCAACACCTCGACCAGTTCATCGAGGTTTGAACCCATCTCAGGAATCGACAGTTCCTTCTTTGACAGGACACCCATCCACGGCAAGCCTCGGCCAGAAGCTCTGCCTGCTCGCTCATTGTACCGCGAACTTTGACCACCTCAGCGCAATACATGGCGATCTGAATTAGCTTGGCAGTAGGGGCTGAGGGAGGCACTATGACATAACTCTTCAAACCCGCCTTAGCCGCATATGCCCCCACAGAGCAGGCTGCATTACCGGTAGATACAATGCGAACGCTGTCTTAGGAAGACCCTCCCTAGCTCTCTCGTAGTCGTATTCAACCTTGAGAGGACCACCGCATTCCTTGCATCGGTACAGGTCAGGCTGAGGAGGCATACGTCTGCCACAGTTGATGCAATACAGATTCTGAACGTAAGAAGTCGTTTACTTCACCAGCTTTTCTCAGCTTGGAAATGTCCTTGGTTCCTCTTAGGAGCTTCAATCGGGGTACAAAGAGCCGGCATTACCTATGTTCTTCCCCAGGATTCCGGGCTAGATGGAGGCCCCCAGCACTAGCAAAGATGCCAGACATAACAGAGCGTTCGCAATCTTACTGTTACTTTTGAACTTTGCAAGACGAAAGTCGCACCTGTGACCCAGGAAGAAGCTGAGAGATCTCCCCCAGGTCCTCACGCCTTGGAAGGTGATGGCGTCGGACAACCAGTGAGAAAACGTGCAGAAGAACCCCACTAAGGGTGAAGTCCGAAGCAGCATAGCTAACAAAGGGAATAAGACTAGGACCGAGATCAGGCTGTGGGTGAGCCCACACCTATGATCCAATGCGCCTTTGAGGAAGAGGTCTATGTCCGGGAGGACGCCGAGCATGGCACCCTCAAGAAGCAAGAAGAGGCTTCCAGGGGCCCCGACATGGAGGAGAATGGGAAAGGATGAGAAAGGGTCGAGGAAACCCAGCGCTAACCTTATTCCTGAAGGAGTGCGAACCCAAGCTGCACCCAGT
>CAZBVH010000004.1:0-1641 GCA_964495315.1 uncultured Candidatus Bathyarchaeia archaeon
AGAGTCAGCCTAGGATCCCCGCATCCAGTTATCCTTTCTTCTAGGCCGTCGACACATAGGGTCGTAACGACCCTGCTCCTCGCATTTCTTGCGAGCACCTTGAACTCCTCCCCGAAGTCGGCTAAAGCCATTGTAGCACCTACACCGACAATACAGGTTCCGCTCTTCGTCATTTCCTTGTCCTTGGTGATCTCAAGTGTAGAAGGATGGAGTGCAAGTATGTTCTTGTGACCCCAAGCCGAAATGTCGATCCTCATATCACGGTGCACCGCTCATAGCGGACTACCCTTTATAATGCTGGGATAGAAAACATTGTTGTGGTTTCCTCATCCATGAACCCCCATACAGACTTCGAGGAGATGAGAGCGAGGCTAGTTCAAACGCTGATCTCCCAAGGAGTCCTTCGAGACGACAGGGTGATCAGTGCAATGGCTACCGTGCCGCGTGAGGAGTTCGTTCCGAGAAGCCAAAGAGGACAAGCCTACATTGATGCGCCCCTACCGATAGGATACGGACAGACCATCTCGGCCCCACACATGATCGCGATAATGTGCCAAGAACTCGACTTGAAGCCTGGGCAGAAGGTCTTGGAGATAGGAACTGGTAGCGGCTACCATGCGGCGGTTACGGCTGAGACGATTTCCGCAGGGACAGGCAGTTTGGGAAGACAAGTGTTCTCCCTTGAGATAGTCAAGGAGCTGATATCGTTCGCCGAAGACAACCTCCGGAGAACAGGATATGGCGACAGGGTCAAGGTAGTGGAGACAGATGGATCTCTGGGCTACATGGAAGAAGCCCCGTTCGACAGAATATACGCCACAGCCGCTCCCCCCGGCGTGCCACCACCTCTGATAGATCAATTGAAGCCCAAAGGGATATTGATCATACCAGTCGGAGAGGTAGGATTCTTCCAAGAATTGCTGAAGATTGTGAAGAAGAGTCCCACAGAGATGACCACCGCGAGGCTCGGGGGAGTCGCGTTTGTCCCTATGAGAGGCAGATATGGCTTCAGAACCTGACTAGGAAAACCATCCGTCCAAAGTGGAGTCTTTAACAACCTCCTCCAATGCGGAAGAGAGATCCCCCAAAGCCTTCTTGACCCGGTCTAAGGAGAAGTCGTATTCCCCACAGAGAAGACTCACAATGCCGTCATCGTCAACAGGTCTCCAGGTCAGAGAGTAGTCAGAAATGACCTCAGGTTTCAGGAAGAAGGATTTGATGTCCTCGAGCTCAAAGTCGAATCTGCTGGGATCGATCGTCGCCAAGACAGACTTGCCGTCACCATACTTCTTTATCAGCTTCAAAGCAGACTTCGGACCGAACCCCGCGACGCCTCTAGGATTGTAATCGGTACCTACCAGTATGCCCAGATCGGTAAGCTGCTCATGGGTAATACCTAACGTTCGCAGCAAGACCTGAAGGTCCACGAGCTCTGGACTGACTTGAATGTAGACATTCTTTCCGGGCAGTTTACGTCGACCACTGACAGTAACATTTCTGACTAGACGTGGCGTTGCAAAGAGTATAGAGTCATAGTCCTGACTCGCCGACGCCCAGACGTCCCCCCTTTTCGCCATGTAAGCTGCCTGAGCCTCGCCCTCAGACGGCGCTTGCACCGTGGGGACGCCCATCAACCTCAAC
>CAZBVH010000004.1:1651-12192 GCA_964495315.1 uncultured Candidatus Bathyarchaeia archaeon
CAACAGCTCTTTGGAAGCCACCAACATCTGATCCTTGAGCCGAACGCTTGCTTGGCCGTATACCCTTGCTTTCTCGAGGTCGCCAACTCTCAAAGCCTCCTCGTATCTCCTCTGAGCGGTCAGCCGGACTTCCATCCGCTCCTTCAGGACCGCCTTCTTCAAGACCGGTGGCTTCCCATCGAAGACATAGACAGGTTTGATCCCTAAGCTCAACAAGTTTACAGTGCGGTAGAATAGACCGCTCAGGTGGCTGGTCGTCCTACCTTTGCTGTCTGTTAGGGGCCTACCGTCGCTGCCCCTGATGATCGCCAAGAACTGGTAGAGAGTATTGTGAGCGTCGATTGCGAGAGCCTTTCCTCTAAGATCGCTCAGTTGAACCTCACGTCGAGTTATTATCGGTCTAAGGTCGACTCCCACCGGCCTTCACCTCTCTGCGTCTAGAAGACGGAGTGGACTTGAACTTTTCGAAAGCTCTCTCAACACAAATGATTAGGCGAATTGGAGAGAGTCGAGGTCATCACTTTTCCTTGGAGGACACGAGTTCAATCCTTCGCCTGTTCTTCGTCAGTGCGGATACGCGTATCAAGCCTTCAAGCTCAAGCCGTAGCAGTAGCTTGTTGAAGACCCGCTCATTGAAGTCGCTATTGGATTTCTTTAGAAGCTTCAACAATTGGGCATCGATGATGGGACCCTGATGGGATTCAAGGGTCTCCACTAGCAACGTGTGCAGTGGCTTTGCTTCTAGGAGCCTTGACACAACTATCAACTCAAAGCAGTATTTCTATGCCACATGTCTCTCTGCAGCTGGCCTCTCAATTCTACGGATCTTCCGCATGACCGATTGATACCACGACTCCATCTCCGAGGTCAGTGAGGGCTGAATCTCCTCCATTGCATCCTTGAAGTCTTCATATGCGACCTTCTCTGCCTCGGGATTCTTTCGAAGCGACATCATAGCAGCCTCCCTGCACAGAGCCTCCAAGTCCGCTCCGGAGTAGCCCTTCGTAGCCTGTGCAAGCCCCTCCAAGTCGACATCGTCGGATAAAGGCATGTTTTTTGTGTAGATCTCAAGGATTCGCAGCCTAGACTGTTCCTCCGGGGCAGGAACATAGATTAGACGGTCAAACCTCCCAGGCCTAAGTATCGCCGGGTCCACTATGTCGGGACGGTTCGTCGCACCGATGACAACGACATTCTGGAGAGAGACAAGCCCGTCCATCTCGGTAAGCAGCTGGCTGATAACCCTCTCGCTTACTCCCGAGTCAGCGTATCCCAATCCTCGGCGCGGAACCATGGCATCTATCTCATCAAAGAAGATTACAGCCGGAGCGGCCGTCCTGGCCTTCCTGAAGACTTCACGCACAGCCTTCTCTGACTCACCGACCCACTTGCTGAATATCTCCGGTCCCTTTATTGATATGAAGTTCGCCTCACTCTCCGTCGCTACCGCCCTACCTAGGAGCGTTTTCCCGCAACCAGGAGGACCGAAGAGCAGCACACCCCGTGGAGGAGTGATTCCCATCTTATCGAAGGTCTCTCTACTCTTTAGCGGCCACTCCACGGCTTCCCTCAGCTGCTGTTTCACCTTGGCAAGTCCACCAACATCCTCCCAGTGAACGGTGGGGACCTCGACATAGACTTCCCTCATGGCTGTGGGGGTGGTCTCCCTGTAGGCCTCTAGGAAATCGGTCATGTTCACTTCCATAATCTCCAATATCTCGGGAGGTATCCTCTCATCCTCAAGATTGATATCAGGGAGGTATCTCCGGAGGGCCTTCATAGCCGCCTCCCTACATAGCGATGCTAGATCAGCGCCTGTGTATCCATGACTGATCTTGGAGAGCGTCTCTAGATCAACGTCCTTGGCGAGAGGCATCCCTCTTGTGTGGATCTGGAGTATCTCAAATCTACCTTCTTTGTCCGGGACACCGATTTCCACTTCTCTGTCGAATCTGCCGGGTCTTCGAAGGGCCGGGTCCAGTATCCCGGGAACATTTGTCGCTCCTATGACGATGACGTTTCCCCTGCCTTGAAGGCCGTCCATGACCGCCAAGAGCTGAGCTACCACACGCCGCTCAACCTCTCCAGTCACCTCCTCTCTCTTCGGGGCAATCGCATCGATCTCATCGATGAAGATGATACTGGGAGCATTCTCCTCAGCTTTCTGGAAGATCTCCCGCAGCCGAGCCTCTGACTCGCCATAGAACTTGCTCATTATCTCGGGACCATTTATCGAGAAGAAGTTGGCATCTGACTCGCTGGCAACAGCCTTAGCCAAGAGGGTCTTGCCGCACCCAGGTGGACCTAGAAGCAGGACCCCTTTCGGAGGCTCTATTCCTAGCCTCTGGAAGAGCTCGGGATGTCTGAGCGGTAGCTCCACCATCTCACGAACGCGTTGGATCTCTTCGTGAAGCCCACCTAGGTCTTCATAGGTAACCTTTGAGATACCCTTCTTCTCGGGAGAAGGCTCACTCATGACCTGAAGGACGGATGACTCGGTGATCTTTGTGACACCATGAGGCCTCAGGCGGATTACCGTCAGCGGGATCGCGCTGCCCAGTATGGTCAGAAAGACGGTGTCACCCTCAACGAGAGGGATCTCCATCAGCCTGCTCTTCACGAAGCTGGTGAAGTCGTTGTCGACGTTCAACCGCATGTCTATTGGGGCGAGAATAACGTTCTGAGCCTGCTTGACGTCGGCCTTCCTGACGGTGACATACTCATTCAACGCTACTCCAGCGTTCTTTCTGATAAGGCCGTCCATCCTGATCATTCCCAACCCCTGGTCTTCAGGATAGGCGGGCCAAGCCACAGCCGCGGTCATCCTCTTGCCGCGAAGCTCCACGACATCCCCTGCAGATATGCCCAAGACTTCCATGCCTTGGCTGTCTATTCGAGCCTTTCCTCTGCCGACATCTCGTTGTCTCGCCTCTGAGACCTTCAGTTGGATTTCCCTATCGTCATTCAAATCGACGAACTCCATCGCGGTGCATTTCGGCACCCTCTCGAACACAAGAGGGATCCAGGTCAGACCCTTGTTCCCTTGGAGACCGGTTAGCAAGAGGTCTTCTAAGTATGGATTTTCCTCGAAATGGAAGAAGACACGCCGAATTTAAACTCTTCTCACTAGTACAGTATCGATCTGCCCCACGTCCGGGATGGCATTGAGACGTTTCTCAACATCCTCCAGCCCACCCGAGATGTCTTCAGGCATCACCAAGTGAACGATAAGTGCCACCAGCCCAAAAGCAATCGGCTCCTCTTCCGACTTGTACAATGTGACGTTCTCGGGAAGACCTCTTCGTACCCTCTCCTCCAGAACCTTTGTCGGGATATCGATTCCCGTGGGGAGAATCCTGAGGGTTGCGACAATTTTTGCCATGCGACCACCGAGTTTCTAGGGACCTAGAAAACCACATTTCGGACATTTGTACTGGCGCCCGAATCGACGACATTTCTCACAACGCCAGATAACAGTCCCGGCACAGTTTGGACAGGGGAACTTGACCGCGTTTTCTCCAGGTGCGATCATACGGTTGCACGAGCTGCAAGAAGGCATCTTTATCTCGAGAACCTCGTTCAAAACATGCACCGTGCCAAATGTGAAATCGAATAGCCACAACAGCCTTATATATGGATTGCTTTCCGCGGAGACAAACGCGTCCAAACTCCAGAAACGAGAAAACGAGATACCTTGAAGCCGGAGAGGTGAAGTGTCAGGCTACCTGAGAATGGAGGTTAAGACGTCTGCACCGAGTGAGAAGAGAAGTCGATTTATGCCTGGTTGGCGTATGACGCGGCTGATCACATCACCCTGGAAATCCATATCACCCTTCTCTTCGATGATGTGTCTCAAATCGGATCTTAACGCAAATTCCAGAATCTTGTTCAATGAATCATCTGACATCTTAGCGAAGAGGCGCCGGAGCGCTTGCATTTTGGCGAGTTCCCCTCCGAGCATGCGCCTCCACTGTTTCTGGTACATGGAGAGGTTCTCAGCGGACAGGTCTCCTTCAAGTAGCGCATTCGCACCGACAGATCCAGCTAACTTTGCACATAGACCACCGATCACTACTCCTCCACCAGTCGTTGGTTTCGTCTGGCCGGCAGCGTCTCCGACCACCAGCAGATTCTCGTCAAAGGTCTTGGCTGCAGGACCCCCTAGGACCACGCTTCCTGAACGGATCGAAAACACCTGTGACGCAGGGAAGCATCGATCTCGGAAACCCCTGAGCATCTCTATCGGGTCGGCTCCTTTTGCTGCGAGACCGATCTTTGAGGTGTTCTCGCTCATTGGAATCGACCAAGCGAAGAAGCCCGGGGCGACATCTCGACCAAGATACAGCTCGACGAAGTCAGCGTCGAATTCTCTTCCTGAGATCTCGAATTGAACCGCGGGGAAAACCCAGTCTGATGAAGGAGGTGTCAGACCAAGAGTCTTGAGGATACGGCAAGAGATCCCTTCAGAGTCCACCAGCAACCTGCAATGATAGCTTCTCCCGGCAGAGGTCTCGCAGAGGACGCCACCTCCTTCTCTCAGCACGCGTGTTACCCTTGTGTTGAGCTCTATTTGGACGCCTGCCTTTGTTGCGGCTGTCGCCAATGACCGGTCAAACAGGTATCTGTTCAGCACGTATGCCTTATCCTCCTTTCCACCGATCTCGAGGATAGTACCGTTTGGGGCTATCAGCCGAGCACCTGAAATCAGGTTTTGGATCGATTCGGAAGATGGGTCAAGACCGAGACGTCTAAACCCGCTTATGCTTACTAGGCCAGCACAATGGTCAGGCAGACCTATCTGCGGATGCTCCTCAAGGACGAGTACCATTATACCCTTCTGAGCCAACTCAGCTGCTGCGATCAGCCCCGATGGACCGCCACCGATTACAACGGCGTCATACTCTCTGTGTTCGATCATGGCAAATGGAACCTTTTTGACGTACTTTTGCAATCTACATATAAGACAATCGAAGAGGGATCATAAAACCTTGTCAGGGTTCAACTTCAAGCAAGTCATAGTTGTGCGGTCTGACCTCCAGATAAGCAAAGGGAAGACAGCAGTCCAAGTCGCCCATGCTGCGGTCCTTGCATCTGAGGAGGCACATAAGCATAGACGCGAATGGTGGGCATGTTGGTTGGAAGAAGGACAGTGCAAGGTGGCACTCAGGGTTGATGGGATTGAGGATCTTAGGAGGCTGAGTCAAGCAGCGGAGAAGAAGGGACTACCTTTTGCCCTGGTGGAGGATAGAGGGTTGACAGAGATCCCTCCGGGGACAACGACTTGTCTGGGAATAGGCCCTGCACCCAGTGAGACGATCGATGAGATAACGGGAGACCTACCTTTACTGTAGAGAATGATTCAATGATCCCAGGCGAGTTTGAAAGAAGATTAGGGATTGACTTCTTCTCAACGACATCCGAGGGGCTAGGAGGAGGACTGAGGCAGGTCCCAGAAGACTTCGTCGTCAGGGAAATCCTCAAAGATGGCGCAGTTGCTGATCCCGAACGCTATGACCTGACTCAACCAGACAAGGGAGGATTTCTGGTCTGTATCCTGGAAAAGAGAGGACAGGACACTCTCACTGCCGTCCGAAAGCTTGCAGGAAAAATGAGGATCGATGAGAACAGAATCGATTTTGCCGGACTGAAGGACGCACATGCTTTGACCTATCAGTTTGTCACGGTCCAGAGAAAGAGACCCTCGGAGATCGTTGGGCTTCAAGTGAACGGAGTCAGGCTATTCCCATTGTTCCGTTCGAACCGCCCAATGCGGTCCGAGCCGCTTGCCGGGAACGAATTCGAGATATCTCTGCGGGGAATCCAACTTTCGAGAGGAGAGGCTAGGAGACGTGCAGAGGCTATCCGAGCAGAGATACTCCAAATGAAGGGGGTGGCGAACTTCTTCGGTTACCAACGATTCGGAGTACTTCGACCCATAACACATCTCATCGGGAGACACCTCTTGGAGGGTGACTGCCGCGGAGCTGTAATGACCTACTTGACGGCACCGAGCATGATAGAGGATTCGAGCCTTAACGAGATCCGTGGTAAGTTGTTTGAAACGATGGACTTCGGAAAGGCTTTGAGAACCTTCCCCAAGCGGCTCGAATACGAGCGTATCCTGCTGTCTTACCTTGACGGACGCCCAGATGATCACATAGGTGCGATTAGGAGGCTGCCGCTCAGACTGAGAAGGCTGTTCATCCACGCCTACCAAGCCTATTTGTTTAACAAGATTCTAAGCGAAAGGATCAGATCCAGATTGTCTCTGGTTGAAGCCGAACTAGGAGACAGAGTCTGTGAGTTAAGCCTACTGGGAAACCTTGAACGAGAGCCCATGCAGGTAGATTGCAGGAACCTTGACAACGTAAACCAGAAGATCAGGCTGGGAAGAACGGCTATCGTCTTACCCATCATCGGGCTTGACACCTCATTCTCGGATGGCGTACAGGGTCAGATTGAGCGGAGAATAGTCGAGAAAGAGGAGCTAGATGAGAAAGCGTATCGGATGTCTGTGATGCCTGAGCTGAAGGCTTACGGAGGGCATAGGACTGCGATGATGAGGGTAAGTATGTTCGCTAGGGCGAGGATCAGCGAGGACCTACTGAATGCGAACATGGTCACGGCGAAGATGAGGTTCTCTCTGCCCAAGGGGAGCTACGCAACGATACTCCTCCGAGAGTTCATGAAGTCAGAAAACCCAGTCTTGGCAGGGTACTGAGTCCACTCGCTCTTCAGCGAATCTGAAGACGCCGGAAACCGAGGATCGACTTGGAACACTCAGACCCCTTTATGCAAGTGAAAGAAAGTTTAATAGAAACTCCCCGAACCCAATCGTTGATAAGGAGACCGTGACTTTTTCGTAGCTTTGCAGCGCAGCTTGTAAGGGTTTCGTGAATATAGACGTCTCAACGGATTGAGGAAACGCATATGTCTGGCGAAGCAGGGAACATCGAAGGATCTAGACAGAGATCCCCAAAGGGAAGGAGAGCCGAATTCGTGAAGCTGAAGGAAGAAGTCGAGCAACTCAAGGAAAGACTGAAGGAAGAAGAGGAGAAAAACGCCGCTTACTTGACGCAGATGAAGTACCTGCAAGCTGACTACGAGAACTCCTTGAAGAGGACGCAGAAAGAGATGGAGAGAATCTCTAATTATGGAAATGAGAGGTTGATCACGAACCTCCTTGAGATCCTCGACGAGTTGCAACTTGCCTCTGCTGCGAATAGAGATGAGTCCATCTCAGAAGACGTAAGGATTGGGGTTCGGATGACGCTTGAAAAGCTCAAGACTATCCTCGCTAAAGAGGGGCTTACAGCCATTGAGTGCGAGAATAGGCCATTCGATCCAGCGATGCATCAAGCTATCTCGAAGGAGTACTGTGAGGGTCGCGATGAAGGCTTGGTACTGAGGGAGTTGAGAAAAGGATACTTGCTTGGAGGAAAGGTTATCAGACAAAGCACGGTAGTAGTCTCATCCTCGAAGCCGAACTCACCCAAGGAATAGTTGTTGGAGAGATATTCGCATGAGCGAGAAGTCTGAGAAGAAAAGAGAGAGAATTCTTGGAATCGATCTAGGAACAACCAATTCTGCGGCAGCCATGATGGAAGCGGGGCGACCGATCATCGTTCCCAGTGCTGAGGGACAAACAATAGCGGGGAAGATGTTTCCATCAGTCGTAGCCTTTACTGAAGACGGGCAACTGCTCGTCGGAGAGCCGGCAAAACGGCAGGCCGTAACAAACCCCGAAGCAACGATCTTCGAGATCAAGAGAAAGATGGGATCAGATGAAAAAGTGGTTGTACGAGGCAAAACCTACACGCCCCAGCAGATATCAGGATTCATACTTCAAAAGATCCTGAGAGACACCGAGACATTCCTGGGTGAAAAGATCGAGAAGGCGGTAATCACAGTTCCGGCCCACTTTAACGACAACCAGAGACAGGCTACCAAGGATGCAGGCGAGATAGCCGGATTGAAGGTAGCGAGAATCGTAAATGAGCCTACAGCCGCTGCCCTAGCTTATGGTCTTGATAAACTTGAGAAAGAACTCAAGATAATGGTGTTCAGCTTCGGAGGAGGCACGAACGACACAACAATCATGGACTTCGGAGGCGGAGTCTTCCAAGTGCTTGCGACCAGTGGGGATACCAAGACCGGAGGAGCCGACCTTGACAACGCGGTCGTAGACTACTTGGCACAAGAGTTCCAAGACAAGGAGAGCACAAACCTAAGGAAAGACAGGATGGCAATGATCAGGCTGAAAGAGGCCGCCGAGAAGGCGAAGATCGAACTCTCAACGTTACTGAAGACGGACATCGATCTTCCATTCATAGCATCAGATGAGAAGGGACCGAAGCATCTGCACTCCACACTGACTCGATCGAAACTTGAACAGATAACCTTGCCGATTGTGGAGAGAATCGAGGAACCGATAAGAAGGGTCATTGCGGACGCCAAGCTACAGCCCAGCAACATCGATAGGATCATCATGATCGGCGGTCAAACAAGGATGCCTCTGGTAAGGAAGTTTGTTGAAGACTTGGTGGGTAAGAAGGCGGAGACTGGGATTGATCCTATGGAGTGTGTAGCGATGGGAGCCGCGATCCAGGGAGCGGTCCTCGCGGGAGAGATATCGAGCATAGTCCTGCTCGACGTGACACCTCTATCTTTGGGAGTGGAGACATTGGGAGAGGTGCTCACAAAGATCATAGAGAGAAATACGACGATCCCAACCAAACGCAGCCAGATATTTTCCACAGCAGCCGACTTCCAGACGGCAGTCACTATCCATGTCCTCCAGGGAGAGAGGGCGATGGCGAAGGACAATGTGTCACTCGGAATGTTCAATCTGACCGGAATCCCTCCTGCCCCACGCGGCGTTCCGCAAGTAGAGGTAACCTTTGACATAGATGCCGACGGGCTCCTGCACGTTACGGCTAAGGACCTCGGGACAGGTAAGGAGGCGAAGATCACCATAACCGCATCGACAAAGCTCTCAGAGCAAGAGAAGGAGAGAATGGTCATGGATGCAGAGCGCTTCGCTGAGCAAGACAAGAAGGCTCGAGAGGAGGCGGAGGCACGAAACACTGCAGACTCAATGATCTACACTGCCGAGAAGACCGTCAAAGAACTGGGAGACAAGATATCAGGGGAGATGAAAGGTAAGGTTGAGGAGAAGATCAAAGAGCTAAGAGAAGCCCTGGCTGGAAAAGAGACTGAACGGATAAAGACGAAGACCGAGGAATTGGGCAAGACCCTCCAGGAGATAGGGACCACAATATATCAACAGGCAGCCCAAGCACAGGCACAAGCGCAGGCAGAAGCAAAACCTGAAGAGACACAGAAGGCAGCCTCCGGCGAGAAGGTTGTGGACGCAGAGTACAAAGTTGTAGACGAGGATAAGAAGTAGATAAGAGAAGCCTGTCAAGCGATTCAGAGGAAGGCGGCACCATGCCGCCTTCCATCTCATTTATCAACTGGTGAGTCGCCTAAGTTCACAGGCAGCTTAAGATTTGATTTGTGTCCAGGGGATTGGGAGACGAGCGAGGGGAGCGGATAGAAGCCAGTGCAGAGAAGAGACTACTACGAGACCCTTGGGATTCCCAAGAACGCGACAAAGCCTGAGATCAAGAATGCCTACAGGAAGCTCGCCTTCGAGTACCACCCCGACCGAAACAAAGAGCTGGGGGCAGAAGAGAAGTTCAAGGAGATCTCTGAGGCCTATGCAGTACTCTCGGACGATGAGAAAAGGAGGCAGTATGATCAGTTCGGTCACGCAGGGATAGACGGAAGGTATACTCGGGATGACATCTTCAGAGGGGCGGACTTTGATGAGATCTTCCGAGATATGGGTTTCGGTTTCGGAGGATTTGACAGCATCTTTGACATGTTCTTTGGTGGAGCCACCCGTGGGAGAGAACAGGTTAGGGGCAGAGACCTCAGGTACGACCTGGAGATAACACTGGAAGAGGCCGCCCGGGGACTGTCAACACAGATAGAAGTCCCTAGGGCTGAGAGATGTGATGCTTGCAGGGGGACAGGGGCTAAGACGGGAACAGCGCCGAAGACTTGCCCCAGTTGTGGTGGAACCGGGCAGGTGCAGAATGTTAGATCAACAGGATTTGCAAGATTTGTGCAGATCTCAACATGCAACAGATGCAAAGGAAGCGGAAAAATCATCGATAATCCCTGCGCAGTATGCAACGGTGCGGGAACAGTCCGCAGGACACGGAAGATAGATATGACGATCCCCGCAGGAGTGGACACGGAGTCTCATCTCAGACTGTCAAGTCAAGGCGAAGCCGCCCCAAGAGGTGGAGCCGCGGGGGATCTCTACGTGGTCGTTCACGTCAAGCCGCATCAGTACTTCAAGAGGAGCGGAGACAACATTCTGTATGAGAGAGAGATCGGGTTCGCGCAGGTCACCCTCGGAACTAGAATCGAAGTACCGACATTGAACGGCAAAGCCGAGTTGAAGATACCCCGAGGAACTCAGCCGGGCACGATATTCCGCATCAGAGGAAAGGGAATGCCCTCTCTCC
>CAZBVH010000004.1:12208-18098 GCA_964495315.1 uncultured Candidatus Bathyarchaeia archaeon
ACGGGAGAAGAGGAGATGAACTGGTTAGGATAAACGTGAGTGTCCCTACAAAGCTCTCCAAGAGGCAGAGAGAACTACTCGAAGAGTTCGCCAAGGAGAGCAATGAAAAGGTTGACACCCACGGGTTCCTATTCTAGATATCACGCATATGAGAATATGGACTTGAGAATGCACCAAAGTTCGGACGAGAGTAGGGTCTTTGGATCCAAAACATGTTAGGCAGCTTTGAACGGGTGAGTCAAGATAAGGTTATATCGAAGTCGGCGATTATCAAGGACGCTTCTTGACCGGAAAATCTTGAGTCGAGGGGAGTCCAACCATGGTCTACACGAGAAAAGAATACGTTCATGGTACACCGTCACCCAAGATTACGATCTTTGAGATGGGAGACCCGAAGGCTGAGTATGGCGCAGAGCTTGTGATACGAGCCGCCGAAACTGGAGTCCTCTCAGACAGGTCGCTGGAGGCGCTTCGAGTTCACGTCAACAGAGCCCTCGGCGCGAAGACCACGAAGTTCTACTACAAGATAAACCGGTACCCACACATCATAGTTAGGGGAAAGAAGTGGCTTGCATTCGCTGGAGCCGACAGAATCTCTTCAGGAATGAAGAAAGCCTTCGGGAGACCATCAGGGAGAGCACTCGAAGTCAGGAAGAACCAGGAGATCGCGGTCGTCCGCGTCGATAAGAGCGAAGTAGATTACGTCAAGCAGGTCTTGAAGAGCGCGACTCCCAAGTTGCCTATCCTCTCCACTGTGGATATAAAAGAGCTCCACAACTAGGCTGTTCAAACTTCTCTTCGATTACCAGTCTTGGAAACTGTAGGGCTATGGGGTCAGGTGAGTCTGGTCTCGCGGGAAGAGAACGACCTCCCGTATGTTCTCTCTGCCGGTGAAGACCATTAGCAACCTGTCAAGTCCCAGCCCCCAGCCCGCGTGTGGAGGCATGCCATAGTCGTATGTTTTAACGTGATACTCGAAGGTGAGAGGGTTGAGACCTTGATCTTTCAACCTCTTAACCAGCATCTCTTTCTCCGATACACGTGTCCCGCCCGAAGCCAGCTCAACCCAACTGAACATTAGGTCAAAGGACTCAGTCACTTCCGGTCTGTCCTCCTTCGGCTTCAAGTAAAAGGGCTTTGCCTTTGAAGGCCAATCGGATATGAAGTAGAACCCGGTGTGAAGATCGCCTAAAGCCTTCAGATGCGTGGTTGAGATGTCTTCTCCCCATTCTAGAGGCATCTTGAGCTTCTGGTCCAGCTCTTCCAAGATCTCGTCATATGTATAGCGTGGCACCTCATCTTCCCATGAGCCACCATTCACGCCAAGGGTCTTGAGCTGTCGACCACATTGCTCCCTGATGGAGCGAGCAGAATACTGGAGCATCTCTTCCAGCGTCTGAGATACATCATAGGCATCGACGAAAGCCTCCTCCAAGTCCACGGAAGTGAACTCACTGAGATGCCTCAGCGTGCGTGACTCCTCCGCTCTGAAGAATGGGGCGATCTCGAATACCTTCTCGAACGCAAGGGTAAGCTCCTCTTTGTAAAGTTGAGGACTCTGGGCTAGAAACGCTTCTCTATCATAGTAGGCGATCGGGAATAGTGCGGCACCGCCTTCCGTCGCGGTGGCGATTATCTTTGGGGTACTTACTTCCACGTATCCCCTTGACCAAAGGAAGTCTCGAATACTCTTGACGAGCACGTTCCTAACCTGAAAGATGGCTTGAGGGATAGGTCGTCTGAGGTCCAGCGCCCTAGAGGCAAGTCCAGTATCTATGTCGATTGGAATCCTACCGCTAGGATCAAGAGGCAGCTGCGGCATAGATACGTTGAGTATCTTGATACCGGTAGGAAGTATCTCAGCCCCTGAGGGAGCCCTCTTCTCAGCCTTCACGATTCCCTTTATCGCTAAAACGTATTGTGTCTGAACCTTCTCGGACTTCTCAGCGATCTCAGCATCAACCTTCTCTCGGGCAATGGTGACCTGTACCCTCCCACTCTTGTCGCGGACAGAGAGAAACCTGATCCCGCCAAGATCCCTTATTCCCTCAACCCAGCCAAATATGGTTACAGTAGAACCTTCAAGCTCAGGAAGAATCTCTTCTGCCAGATGGGTGCGACGCCAACTCCCGAGGTTGTCCGTCTCCAATCTGCCCGGATCACCCCTCTTCAGGTTCGACTCTCAGGACTATTCCACGGATCTTCCTAGCAAGCTCGCCTAGAGTGTCAACGCTTGAGGGCAAGTGACGCGAATCTCTGCGTGAGAGTATCACCTTGGTCTCCGTGGTCCCGTCGGGGAGCCAAACCGTGTTTATCGTAAGTATGCTTGCTGGGGCGAAGAGTTCCTCCAGAAACCTTCGAGGAGTAGAGTCGCCTTCCAAGATCTTGATACGTTTACCTGTACGTTCGCTTAGGTCTCGAATGAGCCGCCCTTCGGAACTGAGGATCTTCTGAAGATCGCCCCGACCTACAACCACAGCTAGGACAGAGCCACTCTCTGCCGCTCTAAGGAAGATGACATCTTGAAGGATAGGATAGGACTGCTGCAGATCTAGAAGGATCTTTGCAGTATTGACATCCAGTTCGCTGACTTTGCCATCTCGAAGCAAAGCCTCACATTTCGAGCAGAATATGCCACTCTTGAGGCAGAAGTTGCATAGCGGCGTCTTCAAACGCAACCCCTCGATGTCTCTGGCCTCGAGAAGCTTTTGGTCTTGACGGATTCTCGAGACTTAACAGATGCTTCATGGCGACGATCATCTCGAACCTAGCCTTATAATCCAATCGAGCTCCCTGAGAATCAGCAACCAAGAAATCAGCTGATTCCACGGTTGAACATTCGATCACGGAATCTTCAGCAGGATCTCGATGAACTCTTACGATCTCTTTTCCTAGAGCTAGGAAATCGGTATACCATAAATGCGTTTTGGTGGGCTAAGCACCCGAAAAACATAAAGATAGTTCTTTACATTTGTAACTGCAAAACACATCTGCAGAGAAGGGAACAGAGCTGCTTTCGGACGAGATTACTTCCAGATCACGGGAAATCCTGAGGATACTCTACAAACGGAGCAAACCTATAACAGTGTTCAGAGTGCAGGTCAAACAATCGGATTTAGCAAAGGGACTTAGCATCACCAGGCAGGCCCTCAACATTCACCTGAAGAAGCTGCGGGAGGGCGGGTATATCAGCACTGGACGAGGGTTCATCGATATCCTTGAAGCGGGACTATCGTTTCTGGGAAGAGCAAGCCAGCCTCAGTTTGTCTTCACAAAGGTGTCCCCAGGGAAGAGAGAGAGCGCATACCGCGAGATATCGAGACTGCCCACAAGAAGCATGTACAGAGTCGCAGGCGACATGGATCTGGTGATTATCGTCGATCGCGACAGACTCGACGACGTACTAAGAGCGGTTTCATCGATCGATGGGGTGAAGGAGACAAAGTCCTACGTTACCATAGAAGCCTTGAAATAGCCCTGAACCCAAACCCGACAGACTTAAATCACGGACATATGGTGGAGTAAGAAAGATCGAACCATCCTTGATTTTCCCAAAGGGAAGGAAAAGAAATGCCCATAACCGATCCCGTGAAGAAGAGAATCGCACAGGAGCACAGGCTTTACGCGAAGATATGCCGCAAGTGCGGTGCAAAGAACGCCACCTCAGCCCAGAAATGCAGAAAATGCCACGGCAAGAACTTGAGATGGAAGAACAGAGAGCTAGGAGCCAAGTAGACCACAAAGCAGGGACTCACTAATCCATTGTTTGAAACGACAACTTGGCAAATCACAGTTAAGGGCTTGAGAGATAAGCCTACAGTAATGAAACGGGGAAGAAGAGCATCGAGCCCACACGACCCTCCAGTTCGACTGCGTTTTGTTGTCATTCTTAGGACATGATTGGGAGTCACATTTGGAAGCTGGTCTTCCGAAGAACGCTTTTATTTTGGCGCCCAAAAACAATGACGGGGCCCGTGGTCTAGTGGTCAGGACACCACCCTCACATGGTGGAAGCCCCAGTTCGATTCCGGGCGGGCCCACTGTAGTTGTTCCGCTCAAAGGAGTTTGAAAGAATCGAAAAGAGGAGGAATCATTGCAAACCGAAAAGAACACCAAAGACATGCTTGCGATCATATCATTGATACTGCTCGCCAATCTCGTCGGCTACCTACTAATGGCTAGGACAGTTGGAACACAATGTGAGAAATGCCGCAGCTTAGATGCTACTGCCCTCGATCCAGGATCACCTTCGTTCTGGGCAGTGACATGAGCCGCTTTTGCGGGCTCGCTTAATCCTTGCGCAATAAGCACAATACTATTCCTGTTTACTACAGCCTTGACTTCGGAAGAGATGAATAAAGCACTAAGACTCAGTGTCGCCTTTATATTCTCAAGTTACATCGCCTACTTGCTTGTTGGCTTAGGCTTGACCCTACTGATCGACGTGAGCAGCCTATCCTTCCTCTTCCATAAGCTGACCGCAGCACTGTCAATAGTAGTTGGACTCTTGTATGTGAGGGATGGGTACTGCGTGAAATCCGTGATGGAAGTACCTCACTCGTGGCGACCAAGGCTGGTGAGAATGCTTCGTAACATTACTGGGGTTAAAACGGCAATTCTTACAGGGTTTGTGGTAACATTGCTCTAGGAATTTATCTGGCTCTGGGTTAATTACTCTTGCCAGCAGGATTGTTCAGACGGAGAAAGAAACGAAGTCTGCTCGGTCTGTTTTAGAGGTCTGTAGAGATGCTTTCGGCTGGACTACGGTTGCAGGTTAATCCGAAAAAAGGAAAAAAAGGGGGAAGTAATGGGTCTTCCTCTACACCTTGTATTTCTGAAGTGCAGATGCTACCAGGTATGATAGGACGATGTTAGGCAGCCAAGCGACGGGAACCCAATACGCGTTGACGAACGCTCTGCAAGCCATTGATGCCTCCCATGGGCCGTTCAGTATGAAACACCAAAGGACTCCCCACCAGACCCCTGGTATGAACCATCCTTCGTGTAGGAAGTTGATGAATACAACGTACGACAGTAGCCCTATAGTCAGTCTCCTATTGGTTGGCCACGGGTGGATGTATTTCCTGTAGAATACGCCTCCGAGAGCATAGATCGCTCCGTCTGCCCACATCACTGCAAGCAGGTTGATCGGGCTCAGCCAGCCACTGAATAGCGGTCCCCTGATCAGCGCGAAACCTACGCCCACACCTATGGCCCCCTCTATCGGTCCATAGAGAATTGTCAAGAACGTAGCTGCAAACTGCGGCAGGTCGAAGGTCGTTGCGGGAACGATTCCACTCATTCCGAACAACGCTATCCCCAATGCCACGGAGACGATTCTCTTCGCAGTCCAGCAAGGATACTTCTTGCCTTCTTCGTAGGGAAGCCCCAGATCTTCTGCTAGCCATTTCTGTTCAGTGCTGTAGTAATAGATGCCGTATGCCCATGCGGGTGCACCTGTTAACGTAGCGTAGATCATCGCGATCAACCATCTCTGCGGTGTGCCGGACACACCCGGCCCTTCGCTCCACGGTGCTGCCATGTAGAGGTATCCAAAACCAACAATCAGACCCACAAAGAACAGACCGAGGAGAAGCATCCTGTTTCGTCTTACGGTTGCAGCTTCTTCAGGTGTTACTACTCCTATTGCCATCTTCTCAACCTCCCTACTTTGTTAGATACCAATAGATCGCGGCGCCGATGAAAGCGACAAGGACTATAGCAATCTGTATCATAGCATTCTGCTTGTTCCACCCTGGACGTGCACTAGATTCCTCAGTTTTGTCAGCCTTCTTTTTGCTTGACAAGATCTTCCATCTCTCCGGACTCATGGTTGGATGGCTTGCACATATAAGACTATTGTGTAAGCCGCGAATCGCGCAGACTCGGT
>CAZBVH010000004.1:18198-39101 GCA_964495315.1 uncultured Candidatus Bathyarchaeia archaeon
AATCTCGAAATAGTCTAGAACAAGCAAAAACGAGAGAAAAATGAGAAAAAACCAGAAAAAAGGGAGGAGTGAGTTGATTGCCTAGACTTTGTATTTCTGAAGTGCAGATGCTACTATGTATGACAGTACGATGTTAGGTAGCCAAGCAATGGGAACCCAGTAAGCGTTTTGCCACGCCCTGGTCGCCATCGATGCTTCCCATGGCCCGCTCAGTATGAAAGACCATAAAATTCCCCAGTAGAGCCCAGGTATGAACCATCCCACGTGTAGGAAATTGATTAACAGCACGTACAGCAGTAATCCTAGAGTCAATCTTCTAGCGCTGGGCCATGGGTAAATGTATTTCCTGTAGAATACGCCTCCGAGAGCATAGATCGCTCCGTCTGCCCACATCACTGCAAGCAGGTTGATCGGGCTCAGCCAGCCACTGAATAGCGGTCCCCTGATCAGCGCGAAACCTACGCCCACACCTATGGCCCCCTCTATCGGTCCATAGAGAATTGTCAAGAACGTAGCTGCAAACTGCGGCAGGTCGAAGGTCGTTGCGGGAACGATTCCACTCATTCCGAACAACGCTATCCCCAATGCCACGGAGACGATTCTCTTCGCAGTCCAGCAAGGATACTTCTTGCCTTCTTCGTAGGGAAGCCCCAGATCTTCTGCTAGCCATTTCTGTTCAGTGCTGTAGTAATAGATGCCGAATACCCATGCGGGTACACCCGTTATCGTAGCGTAGATCATCCCAACCAACCATCTCTGCGGCGAGTTAGATACCCCGAGCACCTCAGTCCAGGGTGCGGCCACGTAGAAGTATGCGAAACCGGCAATCGCACCCACGAAGAATAGACCCAACAGCAGTATCCTGTTTCGTCTTACGGCCGCAACCTCTTCCGGTGTTACTACTCCTATTGCCATCTTCTCAACCTCCCTACTTCGTTAGATACCAATAGATCGCGGCGCCGAGGAAAGCAACGAGAACTATCACGATCTGGATGATCGCGTTCTGCTTGTTCCACGTAGTAGCCTTCTTTGGTTCTTCAGCTTTCTTTCCGCCTGACAAGGTATTCTCCTTTCTCCCCGACCGAGTCAATGTTGAGTTTCAAATATAAGACTATCGTGCCGCCTGCGAATCTCATAAATTGACCGACAAGGAATAGGTGGATCCGAATCGGTCTTGAACTGGAGCTTTGAGAATAGGAACAGAACGAGAAAAAGGGTTCAGTCTTCTTCAGATGTTGCCAGTGTAGTAAGGCGGTGTAATGCAGAGCCAGAAGGCTACCACGAAGATGATTGGCGAGACGACTGTTATCACCTTGTCCATTGCAGTCATGTTGAGGCGCTTGTGTATTCTTATTGGGTTCGCGCCAAATGCTCTGTTCACAATTGAAAGGGTTACGATCTGGTTTGTCCTTACGAATTGGCGTCCGATAGGATACATCAGGGGAAGCAGCCTGCGAACGAAAGTAACAGGATTCCAAGAGCTTAGTTTGGCTCCGCGCAGGATCTGCGCGTTCTTCACATCAGATGAGAGCCTAGTCATCACTGGAAAGAATCGGAAGACTGCCATGAAGGGGAACACTATGATGTTCGGTAGCCTAAACGATATGAAGACTTGGACAATGTCGGCTATGGACGTAGTATAGTACAGCACTATCGATAGAGCAACGAGGGTGAAGTACTTGAGGAGATCATTAGCAAGTATCCACACGGAACCATAGTTGTAGACCATGTGTCCAACGAATGGAACCTGCCCGATATCAAGAATTACTGTCAAAGCATACTCTTCCGGTAATACCTTGTACAAGCCAACCATACTCTGGAATGGATACTTTAGCATCAATCCCGACCAAAAGGATCCGAGAGCAAAGAGTATTGGGATCGGAATCCAACTGCTGGGCGCTTTCGCATTGTACCATAAGAGCATGGAAAGGAGAAGGACTACCATGGAGTATCTCCAGTCCATCCATGCAGTGGCGATCCCACCCAAAGAAAGGAACAGAACCAGCTTCGCCAACGGATGCATTCTGTGCATTAGGGTGTCTTTCCACTCGTATTCAAACTTCCATTTTGTCGACATACCTGTTCACTCTCCACGCATCATATTCCCTACTTTTTCAACACACTCGCCGCCTCATCAACGAACAGGAGGTCCGATGAAGCCCCAAAGTCTCTAAGTTCTTCAGCGATCCGCGTGACCTGTGGTGAACTCAGGTAGCACTCCCTTAGCGTCTCATGCTTGGTGAAGACTTCTCTGGTGGGACCGTCCAGCATTATTCTCCCGTCCTTCATGACTATGGTACGTTCTACGTATTCCGCCACCAGTTCCATGTTATGGGTTATTACGATTACTGTCATGCCCCGCTCGTCACTTAGTTTCATGAGGGTCTCCATGACTTTCTTTCCGCCCTCGTAGTCTAGACCATTCGTCGGTTCGTCGCATATCAGAATTTTCGGTTCAAGAGCTATCAAGGAACCGATCGTTGTGAATCTCTTCAGGTCCAAACTGGCCTGAAGGATCGGAACATCTCTAGATTCCCTGATTCCAAAGAGGTCGAGGGCCTCGAGAGCCCTCCTCCCAACCTCCTCTTCTGAGTAACCCTTCAGCCGGAGTCCGTAGACCATTTCCTCCCAGATAGTCTCTTGGCAAAGCTGCGCGTCAGGATCTTGGAAAGCATAGTTGATGCTCTTGATCACTTCTTGCAGGGGAGTCTTCGGGTTTGCGACGTCTCTCCCATCCACGACAACTGTCGCGTCAGGATTCGTGGGTCTCAGCAAGCCTATGAGATGGTACGAGAGAGTCGATTTCCCAGAACCGTTCTGTCCTATGATACCGATCTTTTCACCCGGGTAGATATCTAAGTCTAAGCCTCGAAGCGCAATTATACCTCCCCCTGCACCAGGATAGACATGGTGGAGGTTCCTCACGTGGATTATTGGCTCTCCCTCAGCCCTACTCTTGCCTTTTTCCGTCGGCTTTCTTGCGACTTTCCTTACGCTCAGTCTCTTTGCCTCGAGAAGCTTTCTCAGTTCTCTTATGCCGTCTTCGATTCGAATTGGGGGATCTTTCCCAGATATCCCAAGACTCTGGAAGAGACGTGTCACCTGCGGGGGTCTTATCCCTATCTTCCTCAGGAGTTCACCGTCAGAGTAGATCTCGCCAGGAGTCCCTACCTTCAAGATTTGTCCGTCGTGCAGAACGGCTATGCGGTCAACTATCGTGGAGAAGTAGTCCATATCGTTGCCTCCCTCCGACACGATTACCGTGAGGCCTTGCTCCTTGCTAAGGGTCTTGATGACATTAAGAACGGTTGTCTTGCCTACAGGATCCAGCATTGTTAGCGGTTCATCGAAGGCCAGTATTGGGGTCTGCATGGCCAAGATCCCCGAGATGGAGACAGCCTGCATTTCTCCTCCTGATAGATCGCCGGTACTTCTCCTCTCATAGCCCTGGAGTCTAGTGGCTTCTATTGCAAAGCGAACCCTCTTCTGGATCTCCTCAACCGAGAGGTTCAGGTTTGAGGGGCCGAAAGCTACATCGTCTTCCACAAGTATCTCTACTAGTGAGAGGTTTGGATTTGAGAATACGAGACCAAGGTGTTGAGACACTTGTTCGATCGGCGCAAATTCAAGGTCGATCCCGTCCACTACAATCTTTCCCTTTACGATTGCAGGCTGTATTCTGGGTATTAGACCGTTAAGACACAACATCAGGGAAGTCTTACCGGACCCCGTTGGGCCTAGAATCCCGAATCGTTCTCCCTTTTTAACGTGAAGGTCGATGTTCTTAAGGACATCTGTGCCAATCTCCACGCCTCCTCGCAAGTATCTCATAGTCAAGCCGCTGATCTCTACCGACATAGAACGGACTCTCACTACGCGCTTGGATCGAGGTGACTTACGTCCAACTGCAGATATAAAAGTTTGGAAGTTCAAGGCGATGAAGAGAAAAGAGAGCTAACATAACAGTTTCCACAAGGAATTGACAGGCAAAACTGAACAATTATGCGTTCAAGGAGACCGCGTCGACCTTCACAGACGCGGGTCTTTCCCCAAAAAGAATTTGACCAAGATTCATCCGCGTTTAGGGCCGAGTCTTCTTGTATCCTGACCCATAAATCACAAGTTTCCGAAATATGGGGGCATGATCGATAAGTAGTATGCGATGCCGTAGACCGACAGCAGGAGCACTGTGAAGATCATGTCAACCATAGAGAGGGACAGGTCTCGGTGAGGTCTCATTCGGTTGGCTCCAAATCCTCTGTTCACCACGGACATTGTGACTATGTTTGTTGCCCCTATGAACTGTGTTCCTATGGCGAGCATTGTCGGAGTCATCTGCCTCACAAACTTTATGGGATTCCTTGATGTCTTTGAATTCCATCCCCGCAGCCTCTGTGCATTCACTATTTCTGAAGACATTTTGGCCATGACGTTAAAGAAACGAAGAGCCGCTGCAAAAGAGAACGATATAATGTTGGGCATGCCAAGCTTTAGGAATAGCTGGGTGATATCAGAAGTTGAAGTTGTATAAGCCATCACTATTGTCAATGACATGAGAGCAAACTGCTTGATGAGACCATTCGCGAAAAGCCATAGAGAACCGTAGGTATACATCGCCCGCCCAATCGTCGGGATTACGCCCAGATCAAGTATCACGGTCATGGCATATTCTCTCGGAAGCACTTTGAATACACCTGGTCTAACGGCCTGGAAGGGCAGAAAGAGAAAGAAACCCAACCAGCTCGTGCCAAACGCCATGAAAGCAGGGATTTTGAGTAGATTGCGGGGGACCTTCCCAACCCACCAAAGGATCAATGAGAAACATAATATGACCAGAGAATACCTAAAATCCATCCAAGCCGTTGCCACGCCTCCGAGCGAGAAGAAAAGGGAAATCTTGACCAGTGGATGCAGCCGATGCAGCGGGGTATCTTGCCACACATAACCAAATCTCGCACCTCCAGGCAACGGGCGATCCCACCGCAGTAGTCTGACATAGTCCTATCCTCTTCTTCGATAATTTCTTTGCGCCTGAAGACCTGCCAGAAACAAAAGGTCCTTCTGAAAATATTGACCAAGTCACCTCCAGAGTCACCGGTCTCTCTTCTGCGTTTTCTCGGGAAGACACCTTTTCTATGGGACCATCACGCAGATCGAAGGTAGCTCGAAGAGTGATCGAGCTGACCTTGAACGGCTAGAAACGCTGATATCTTGGTTCTAAATAGTGTCAGGGAGGTAAACCGCTTTGCCAACGGAAATCTTCGATTTAGAACAGTTTGTGGAACTCTCAACAAGAGCAGAAGAATGTAGAGTAAGAAGAAAAGAGAACATCGTAAAACTCAAGCTAAGACTACCTAGGAGACTCTACACGCTGAAGACCTCACCTGAAGAAGCAGAGAACATTCTCCCTCGGATCTCCTGCAAGCTCGTCGAGGGCTAGCAACGCATAGAGAGAGTGGATACTGCATCAGCTCATATCTTGAAGATGTCTCCTGCCTGAGGAGAGACCGCTGAGAGTCCAATCTCTTCCTTTATGTCGTTCGCCAGCGTCTTGCAGCTGTCTTCATCCCCGTGCACAGTCAGGACCAGGGGATCCCCCTTCAACGACTTGACCATCTCGTGCAGTTCTTTGCGTCCGCTGTGGGAGGAGAAGTCGAAATGTTTCACTTCTGCCTGGACATCCTTGGATTTTCCCTTGACCAGAAACCGTCCTGTATCCATCAGTTCTCTGCCTGGTGTGCCAGGGATCTGGAAACTGACTAGGAAAACGGCGTGTTCAGGCTTTGAGTAGAGCTTCTCCATGTATAGGACGGCTGTGCCACCTTTCAACATCCCGGCAGGAGCGATTATCACTCCCGGCTTCTTGACGGCGTTTCTTCTGTCGCTCCACCCGTGGATCATATTGGCTCTGCCGACCGCTTCCTTGAACGATGTTGGATCCCTTAGGGACTCAGAGTTGCGAGCGAGCATCTCGTTTGCCTTCCGCGTCATCCCATCCACCCAGATAGGGTATCGAAAGTTACGGCTTGCAAGCACGCATAAGATCTCTTGAGATCGACCGACACCGAAGGCCGGGACAAGAACGGTACCACCATCCTCGACTACTCGTGTCGCTTCCTCAACGAAACTGGACTCGAGTAAGGCGCGGTCTGGGTGATCGCGCAGCGCATACGTGCTCTCTAAGACGACTGCGTCCAACTCCTCCTCAAACATGTTCGGCGCTCCTTTGAGGAGTTGGGTGTCGATCGTGTTGATATCTCCGCTGTAGAGGATTCTCTTCTTTCCACTCTTGACCAGCACTTGGGCACTTCCAGGAAGGTGCCCAGCGTCAAGTATGGAGAACTGCAGATCGCCCATCTTCACCTCCCTACCATACTTCAAAGGAACCGTGTTCCGGATCATGTTCTCCAGATCCAAGTACTCGAACGGAAGGTAGTAGCCGGAGAGATGGATGAAGTCGGAGATAAGTAGATGCGCGAGTTCAAAAGTCAGAGCGGTACCGAACACAGGCTTCGACTCATATATCTGAAAGATCGGAACCCCACCCGAGTGATCTAAGTGAGCGTGAGTAAGAACGATCGCATCAACTTCCTTCGGGGGGACATGCATCGGGAACCCAGGCTCATCGCTCATCAGGGTACCATAGTCAAGCAACAGCTTTGTTCTCTTCGTACCGACGAAGAAGGCAGATCTACCGATCTCCTGGGTTGCACCGAGACACTTCAGTTGAATAGACATCATTTCCACCAAACAGATGTGAAAACATTTTTCTCTGGGCTCCTTTTTATCGGTAGTGATTCTGAGATGAGACACTTGGAAAAAGACATCAGACTGATCGTTCCTAAGGATAAATTCGAAGACAGCATCTTGGTAGCAGGATTCCATGGAATAGGGATGACAGGATACATAGCAATCAGCTATCTACTCAACTCAACAGAAGCAGAGAGAATCGGCTACATACAGACGGAGTCACTTCCACCCTTCGTCTCGGTCGATGGAGACAAGCTACTGACCCCATTCGAGATATACAGGCGGGATAAGTTCATCTTTGTCCGATCAGAGTTTCCACCACACAAGAGCGAGGAGAACGCCTTTTCAAGGAAAATAGCTCAGTGGGCAATCGAAGAAAAATTCAGGGAAGCCGTCCTCGTCGGAGGACTGGATGAGACCTTCAGGAACGGCCCAGAAGAACTAAAAATGGTTCCAACAAAGACGTACCTAGAGAGAAACCAGAACATCAAGGATCTGCTGCTGGAGGAAGGCCTCTATGTCACCGGTCCTCTAGCGATAATGCTTGCAACTTTCGAGGTCCACGGTTTCCCAGCGGTCGCGATCCTGCCCTATGCTTCAAGGGCTAGACCCGATCCTAGAGCAGCCGCGGTGGCTATCAAGAGAATACGTGACACATACCAGCTGAAAATCGATGTCTCTGATCTGGTACAAGACGCTGAAACCATCGAGAAAGAACTCGAAGAGAGGACGATAAGAACCAAGCAATCATACAATGGAATGTATGTCTAGGAAGGTTGACCCGGATCCGCCTCAGCCCGCATTAGGAGATCGATCCGATAGAGCCGTAGCGATCACGTTCGACAGATCCGCTATCTCTTCTTTGCTGAGCTCAATTTTCTCCTTCGTCTCATCGAAGAAGGGAACACCGGCTTTCTTACAGGCCGCATGACACTTTCGGCTGAAACCGTCTCCCCACATCCCCTTGTCATTCAGTAACACGACCCCCCTGTAGAGGTCTCCAAATCTGAGGATGAAATCCCGAACCTGATCTTCGACAAACCCAACGGTCTCCTTGTCGCAGGGGATAGCGGAATCGTGTTGCGAGAGAGGGTAGACCTCGTCCAGTTCTATGGGGACTATGCCGAAGGGACTCGTGAAGAAGCACACATGCACCCGATCACTCAGCGTACCCAGCCTCCTGGAAAGCTCTTCGAGCATCCTCTTCGTCTCGGGAGACCTGTGAAACGGTCTCCTTCGAGGCTGAGAAACGAGGAGAAGGATTTTCCACCCATCTAGAATAGGCTTGTAGTTGCTTGCGATTCTATGAGTGTGACGAACGATCTCAGGTCTGCAAAGACCGGTGGAGTCAAAGTAGAAGAGACCCCTACTCTTAGAGACAGGAGACCTGCTCTCGAGAAGTCGCTCATATTTCTTGAATCGTTTGAAGGCGCTTAACAGAGCCGGATGACCTCGCGATCTGAGCTCCAGATGTTCCCATAGCCTTCCGTCTGCGATCGCTTGTTTGATCCGACCGATCTCGGCGGTACACGAGTATATGTTGTGCTCAGCAAGCTTGACCTCTCTTGCACGTGCTGGAAGATCTCTCAGTTCCCTGGGAGAGAGAGAGGAGCATACAGGGCAGGAGCAGGGGAAATACTCTAACCTATCTATTCTCACTGTCCCTTGATCCGTCATGTATCTGCCCTGACGCGCGTACAAGGCATAGGCTGCGGAGTCAAACATGTCACATCCAAGGGCAACCGCGAATGAGAATAGAAGGGGGTGACCTGCGCCAAAGAGATGCATCGGACGCCCAGAAGGAAGATGAGAGTTCGCAGTTGCAATCATGTCGACCAAGTCTCCGAACCAGTAGCTCTGCATGAGTGTCGTGGGGCTTCCGAGAGCGTACAAGTTGAAGGGAAGTTTGCTAATCCTTCTGGCAGAGAGCTCAACGAGATCCAGATAGACCCCGCCTTGGACAGGACCCGTCCACAGAATGTTCTTCTTACTCGCGATTTTCAGGGCCTCTTCAGCCCTTTCCAGAGTAACTTCGACTGTCTTCTTCGCCTCAGTCCAACTTGCCTTCCAGCTGGTAGGTTGGTCGAGGATGACCCCGATATCGGTGGATATTTCCTCCTGGAATTCAACAATCTCCCTTGGGGTGACAGCAACTTCTCCATAGGTGAGGAACTGATACGCCCCCGAATCGGTCATCACGATCCCGGGAAAATCAAGGAGCTCGTGTATGGTTCGACCTTTGATTCGATCCCTGAAGTTCTTCTTCACTAAGTATGCATTCGTCATTACTGCTTTGAGTCTAAATGTCTCCCAGAGCTTGCGAGGGGGAATGGTTTGTACAGGAGGGTTCACAACTGGAAGAAGCAGGGGAGTCTCAACTGAGCCACTCTTTGTTTCTATTTTGCCGATCCGACCCATCAAGTCGCGCTTCTTTATCTCGAAGACCAAAAATTCCTGACCTCTTGCTTCTCAGCCGCGTTTCTGTCCTTATTAAAGGAAGAAGATTAGGTTTCGGGTCGAGCAATTGTCTCTTCAAGCAAACGGAACCGATTAATTTCAGAGGAGGAAGATTCACTCATCCCCCAGTTCCAGATGACCCCGAGATGAACATCGAGATGATCAAGTTCACTTCTTCTTTCGCCACAAACTGCTGGTTCAAGGTCGGTAGCGGTTCTTCGGTCCCCCTTTAGACATCCTTTGACCGGTGAATTCCTTGTACATGTAACTCACTTTCGGTAGAAGAGTGTACCCTCTCCTCTTGTACATGTTGATCGCAACCGTGTTGTCGTGGAGAACCAGCAACCCTGTGATTTGACAACCCAAGCCGCTCAGTCGTTTTTCGATCTCTGCCATCAGTGCCGAGGCAATACCCTTACGTCGATGATCCGGATGAACTACCATACGATAGATAAGACCAAGGCGACCGTCAAAGCTAGCGAATGCCGTGCCGATGATCTTACCCCCTTCTTCAGCCACAAGGAGGAGGGAGGGATTCCTCTTCAATGCTCTGAGTATCAACGATCGCCCATCTAGTTCTTCATGAAACCCCCCTTGGCTCTTCCAGAGCATCGAGACTTGTTCGTAGTCCGTAGGACTAAACTCCCTTATCATCTAATGCACCCATGGATCCATAATCGCGCGTTAAAGTCCGACACCCTGGTTGGGTCAGATTCCCAAAAGCCTTCCAGATTGGAAGAAGTCCAAAACGACTCGCGAATGTGTAGATAAGTGGTAGGCAAACGGGAGCCATGTCATAGGAAAGCAGAGAACTATCCCCTTGCCTCACGGAAAAACTCATCGAGAACACGACGTACCCTATCTGCAGCAGGTCCAGATCCTTCTATCATACCTTCTTCGGAGACTCGTATCTTGTCCATAACCACAATTACTCCCGCATCTTCGTGTACTTTGACGAGGTGGGGAAAGACCTTCTCAAGTCGGCTGGCAAGACCTTGGAGATCGAAAGGTTTCTCTGTGGTGGCAACGTATTCGATTATGTTCCCGTTCAGAAAAATCCTGTGCAGGATATTGCCCTTCTCGTCCTTGACATCGCCGAGACAAATACTCAGGGAGTCTGAGTCAAAACCGAGCAGAGTGCCGTTGTAGCTCCTGTCGGACGACACCCTAACGGTCACAGGCTTTTGCAGCATCCTTGAGTACTCCTCGAAGAAACGGCGTTTAGGGACAGAAGACAAGATTTCTTCCTCCTGCTCTTTCTTGCTCATCCACCCGATTGAGACACGGAGTTGACCAGAAGTGGAACACTTGTCTAGCGGACATGTTCCTACTTCATTGCTCCGTCGATCGGAGTGACGTTGAACCCCGTGTTCACCATAGGACCCTGATATGGGTCCTCGTAGGCATCCCTGTAGGGGTCACTCGGGTTTCCGGCAAGTCCGCGTGAACAACACGTTATGATCGAAAGATAAAAGCTTTGTCGGTTTTCGAGTCCGCCTAAAGAAGATCTCTGTCGGCAAGAACTGAATTTGGGGAACAGTTTCGTTCTCCTCTCTGACTCAGAGCCATCAAGAGATCTGGGCAAAGCGAGGAGCATGTAGCTAGAGGTCAATAGCGTGTCTCAGGATTCTTTGATTTGATCACCACCTCGGACAGGCATCCATTCAGGGGGTAGAATCAGATGATGGAGCTAGCACGATGCAAGGAGTGTGGCGGCGATACAATCCACTCGAACGGGGAGGTTGTGTGTACGAATTGTGGTTTGGTTCTCTCAGAGTCCGTCACCTTTGACGTGGATCCGCCATGCAACCAAAAGCATTCACCTGCTTTCTCAAGGGTCTGGGACCAGACCGAGATAGGATCGCAGCCCTACTTTGTAGGAGGACTTGGAGCCTACATCGGCTTTAACAGATCGTTCTTTTTCAAAGATAGGAGGGGAAAGCCGCTACCTGCAGAGAGCCAACACCTCTTCGCACATCTTAAGGCAGCATATGATGGGCAGAACAGATTCAGAGGGTACGAGACGACGTACCGCTGCTTCTGCGCATTGAATAGGGTGGCTGAAATCCTTAAGTTGCCCAAGATGATCCGACGAAGGGCTGCGTACTTGTTCAGGAAAGCGATAGCAAACCGGAGAGTGGCTGAGGGCGAGACTAGCCTGGTGTTGATAGGCTACTGTATACTGCTTGCAATCAGGGAATTCGATAGGACAGCACCGTCGAGGATAAAGGAGATCGCAACGGCCTTCCAGAAGATTGGTCACAGAGTCACGTCAAAGTCGATAGTGAGGGTCGGCTCCGAGTATCGAGACCTGCTCACCCCGGGACAAAGACCTACGCGAAGCGAGGACTACCTAGGAAGAATTCTAGACCGAGTAGTATCCGACAAACGCGTCCTTGAAGAACTGAAAAGGCTTTCGACGAAACCCTTCGAGTACAGGCGGAGCATCACACCGGTCCTAGCCAAGTTACTTGGGAGAATCAATGCTGCCGAGCGGGGAGGGAGGAATCCGTATGTCTTTGCAGCCTCGACACTCTACGCTGCGGAAGTAAGCCTAGCGAAGCAGACAGGTCGGAGACAACTATTCACACAGAAGACTATCGCGGAGATAGCGGAAGTCGCGGAGTACAGCATCCGAGAACATTTCTGCTCAATCCTCAAGAGGCATTCAAGGGATCTCCAAGACTACGAGCAGACCGTACCCTCGCACTCACCAGAGTCAGGTCCATCAGAAGGAGACCTCAACCTACATCTAAAGACAGCCCTGATATCTCGGAGACGGAAAGAGACACGGAGAAGCTGGGAATTAGATATGACAAACGAAAACTCGCCCACGTCAGTGAACTCCACCAAGTTCAGCGAGATGGAAACCTCAAAGAGTGAAGCCCCGATTCGACTGGCCCAAACATGATACTCACATCTCCCCCTGACGAGGTCCTGCCGCACATCCCAGAGGAAACCCTTCGCATGGTTGACGATGCCTCTGGAAATGTTCTCTGCGAGGTCTTGAGCATCTCTTCCCTTCATCCAAGTCTCAAGGTTCTCAGTGACCCGGGTGATAAACGAGTAGGAGAGATCGTGCAGAAGAAAGATCCTGATAGGACATAATGAGCGAATGCGGAACTCTGTCTCGTGTAAGACGCCTGTTCGAGTGTCTCTTAGGGAGATCAGTAGTACCGCGTCAAGGTTTATGGAACCCTCATAGTACGCATATTCCCTTGGGAGTCCAAGCTGATATAGCTGAACGAGATCGCGAGGATCCCCATCTCTGTGACGGTAGAGTTTGATCTCGCGAACTGAGAGGTTGGATGAGAGCCCTTCTTCATCCAACCAAGAACGGGTAAGCTTTAGCCAATTTTGTAGATCAAGGCAAGACCCGAGTTCTTCCGGGTCGCTTCCACGCTCACAGATCCGACTCGCCGCCCTTCCGATTTCACGGGATAGGTGGAGATTGAAATCGAGGAACACGTTGTAGGCTGTCTTGTAGAGATGGTCAGCGGATGCACGAGTGTTAGCGGACTCATCGATTATGCCAAGCATTCCATACTGTACAAGTGAGAGAACCAAGAGGATAAGGCAGAGGTATATGACTGCACCTGACCAAAGGAAGGCGTTTCTCTTCACTTAGAACCAACTCTACACACTATTCTCAGCAAACCTGAACGGGAAGTAACGAAATAGTTGCTCTCTCCGAAGGGGGGAGTCGGATCCTTGCCTCTTGAGCAGAGAACTGAACCTTGAGAATCTTGGACCTCTACACGGCAGGAAAGTCTTCCCGGGCAGAGCGCTACGATTCTCTCCAAGACCGGCCCCAAGGATTCCCCAAGTTCAAAGGAGTCGACTAGGCTTGTGATGTATCCGTTCATGGCCGAGGAGAGAAGGATCTGATCAGCAACCTTCCTGTAATATGCCACCTTAGTCTCAAGACGGAGTTGCTCCTCTTGCGGCATCCGCGTACATAAGGCAAAGAAAAGCAGAAATGCAAATCCGAACGCCACAATTGAGTCAACGACAGACAAGAAGGCACGCATTTTGTTCTCCTATCCCTAAGAAGGCTAACTCGAACCTACCGTTCGAGAAGATGAGTACGGGGAATACGTAGAGGTAGTCGTCTTCATAACAATTCCAAGTAGTGACGTGGACGGGCAGAATGTTTTCGGATGCAGGAGAGCAAGTGACAATAGGATAGATGTTACCTGAACAAGGGTCGACGTACCCGAACCTTTCTACCAGAAACTGGAATCGATCAACTGTCTCTCCCTCCTCAATCAAGATTTCAACGTTCCGATTGGACCTGAAACAGAGATTGAAAGCAATCGATGTGAACAAGACAACGACTATCAGCACTGGGATGGAGAAAGAGAGATCTAGGATTCCTGCCTTCATACTATCTCAACCTTCCTCGAAGACAATCACTCCAGCGGAGGAACGGAGAAGGTAACGGTGACCAGATTCAAGGGTCGTGCAAGCGCAAGGATAGAGGGCTTGATAGGAAAAAGAGTCCCGGCTTGACCGCACGAGCACTGTCCTGCCAGAGATGACGACGACGTAACCTCCAGTGAGGCTTGTGTTGGGGAGATCCACACAGACCTCAACCCCCCGTGATCCCACAATGTTGATCATCGTAGAAACATATCTCGCAATCGTGGCGACAGTCGCCTGAGATGAGACATGGAATGTCTGCAAGCCCAGTTCAGAGATCTGTGCAAACAGGACCGCACCTAGGATCAACCATACCAGTATTTCCCCAGCAAGATCGAGAAGCTCACTCGGCAATCAGATCAACCTGAAGGAAACCATGATGATCTCGTCGGTACTCGTAATGCGGAGAAGGTAACTGCCCTCGGTGATCGGCGGCCGAAGAGAGATGGGCTTAGGGTAGCTCCGCGAGAGAACAATCTCTCTCTCGAAGGCTAGGAATGATACGGTTAGCTGGGATCCCTCGCCTCCGAGGCTTAGCTTCGATGGAACCAGAACCACGTTTTCATATGACCTACCAGTTCTGAGAGACTTGGCGATCCCGAAGTCGATCTCGTCAAGAATGATCTTTGCAAGGACCAAACGGCAGCAATCAGCCATAAGCGCTCCTCCATCATTCAGAAGTGGACTTGCCAGCGAGACTAAAATCATCATACTCACCGTCATAGCCAGGTACTTCTCAAGTAGCTCAGTCAAAGATCTCACCTACGAAAGCACCATGAGCAGATCTCCAAACGTGAGAGACATGATTAGAGATAGGAAGAGACAGGGAATCATGGGGAAAACCCGGGCATATTTCGATGCTCTTCCATGTAATCGAGAGATGAGCAGTAGTGGTACAAGCAGCAGCAACACCGGGTTCATGGATATGATGCCTAGAGCAATCGAGGAAAGATAGAGTGCCTTTGAGCAGTGAGATACATCGCTTTTGACAACGATGCTCATAGCGAGTAGGCAAGGAGTCAGAATGCATGTGTTCGTAAGGAGCACCATTGCCAGGGATGTATTAGAGGACACCTTCGGTACAATGCGGAGATATTGCGAGATGAGGTAAGCAAGTTTGTATGGGTATCTCGGAAAACACAAGCATAATGAGAAGAAGTACCATACGTCGCCTTCGGCGACTACGTCTAACCTGTTAAGGAAAAGGGAGGCGGTCAACGCCAATGACAGGTCTGGGGGAAGCAGGAGAAGGGGGCTATGGGATCTTAGAGCTAGAAAGGATCTCAACGTGGTCGATACCAATCCCAGCCAAAGCATGGCTAGAGCTAGAATCGGAGGGTAGGTGAGGGTTCTCCAGTCAATGTAGGAGGAATACGCGGAGAACGCGACCACGAGAAAAAAGAGTGCCGAGTCTATGCCTAGCAAATCGAACCGAAAGACAAGTTTTAGGGGTACATTTAAGCCCCTCTAAGAAGTCAACGTCGGAGGTAGATGTGAACTCTGCATCGCCCCACTGACGCATGGAAGACGTTTGTAAGAGGTTTGTATGACCTGTGATGCCAAAGACAGGAACTCAAGACTAAAAGCAGGCTCAGAAACAGCAGCCTCATTCTCCCCTGCACAAAGGTTTGAACTGGTACGCTGGACAGAGGGTCTGCCAAGATGAGGATTACCAAGACGCTGAAGGCGTTGACCGACGCGATGTGTCAAAGCGAGATAGAACTCACGAAGATCGCTAGAACACTTAGGATTCTGGGATTCCAACCCCAGAGCATTCGCCAATTTGTTGATTCAGAAGAGGGTGTACAAGTTGTGCAGGGTCAAAGGAAGGCTGAGTATACCGACAGACCGAGCCAAGCTGACGAGGAGAGTCTTGAGAACTCACCCTGCAATACCTGCTATTATCTCAAGAAAGTGATGGGTGTCGAGGAGGAACTCAGTAGACTGCGGTTGGACCTAAGTCGACTCTATTCGAGTGTTACTTTATTGAAAGAAGAGATCCACCGGAGACCTCAACCGCGTTGAAGAGATTGAAACGAAGGGTGAAACGATACTGAAGGTGACGAAGAGCAAGAACATAAGGCTGTTCAAAGTCTTAAGCCCAAGTTGCGGGGCTGAGATTCGAGCATTAGAACCAGATGAGAATGAGGGGAAGAAGGGAATCCTCATTACTTGTAGGACCGGCAAGCCCTGTCGAAAGCACTGGGGCGATTCCTTTGAGAACAGAAGATGTTTTGCCCTCTGCGTTCTACTGCTTGGAATTCACGAAGAGGCTAAAACGATCACTGTAAGAACAAGGGAGAAGACGCTAGGTTACTCGAGGGACCAAGTAGAGATATTCAAGGATCGTTTTCATGCAGTGGAGAAGTGCAAGTCGCACCTCGTAACACATCTCGACTCCTGTATGAACCGTTCGTGTCAGAGTGGAGAGAGGTGTCTACATCGACTGTGGCAGACCGTTGAAGAGCTCTTTTCTGTGGATCCAGATTTGGGACCTGCCTACACAGCTGAGTCCCCGTTTCGCGGCAGACTCTGTTTGAGCGAGAAAGGCAGAACCGAAAGCAAGTATGCTCAAGCAGGATGTGAGCAATGTGAGTCCAAAGTATCAAAACTGGAGCAGGAGTTGGAGAAGATTCTGTCAAGAACCGATGATTCTAGGTCAGGAACTACTTGGGCAGGACCCACCCAACCTTTACCGCAGGGGAACACAAGAAGTAGTCCAGATCCCGTATTTGAGGAATCTGCTCCATCGCCCATACAACTCATAGACGGAGGCCTTTCAGGCAGGCTACTTGACGCCTACGAGATTCCCACCCATAGGATCGAGATACTTGAGCCGATCCAACCTTGCGAAGAGAACATCTACTTCCCGGTGAAGGCTCTGAATGGACTGGAACTCGATCTTGTAGAAGAGATCTCGGGGAGACTGAGATGCGGCGAAGGCGGAAGAGATGCAAAAGGTTTCTCAGAACTCGTGGAAGAGAGAGTTCGCATCGCAAACATCGAGATTGAGCGATATGAGCTCGGAGTGCCTGAGAGCACGAAAGCCAGAATCGCCTTGATCTCAACCTACAACTCACTGAACATGCTCAAGGTGCTACCGTACCTACTGGACGACGAGGTCGAAGAGATCTTCATGGATGCTCAAGGAACCGAGTTCTTCATAGATCACAGGAGATGGGGCAGATGCATCACACCGACGAAGCTGACAGAAAGTGAGATCAAGACCCTAGAGACAAGGGTGAGAGCGGAGAGCGGATTAAGACTCGATCAATCGAGTCCATCAATCAAGACCGACCTTATCACCAGAGACTTCCGGACAAGGTTCTCAATCGACGTATCACCCTTGGCAGAAGGAGGATTCTCCTTAGACATAAGAAAGCTGCGAAGAAGAGAGTTTACCCTCCCAGAACTCATAAAGAACGAGACACTGCCCTCGGTCGCTGCCGCCTACCTCTTCTTCCTACTTTCAAGACGGCGAAACATCACCGTAATCGGGGAACCAGGCTCCGGAAAAACGACGTTGATAAACTCGCTCGACCTGATGACACCTAAGAGTTGGAGAAAGATAACGATAGAAGATACAATTGAGAGCGTCGATCAGACGCAATACGGAAAACATCAAACGAGATTCAAAGTACACCCCTTTGAGTCCAGGACTGAACACCTAAGGACCAAGGGCAGCGAGATAGTTAAGCTTCTTCACCGAGCACCAGACTGGATATACTTAGGAGAAATTCAAACCCCTGAACACACAAAAGCCATGTTTCACGCCTTTTCTGCGGGTCTACGCGGTCTCCAAACCACGCATGCCGCATCCCCAGAAGAGGCGGTGCACAGATGGATTGCACATCACGACATACCGCCGGTCTGCCTAAACGATCTGGATGTGATTGTCCACATCAAGAAGTTGAACTTCAAGAAGGAGAATCCCAGGAGAGTTGTCCAGATATGTGAGGCAGAGGTCAACCCCGCAAGATCTCTGGAGAAGAGCGAGGAGGCTCTTCCCCTCCGTGAGATCTCGATTCGCAACATCTTCGCGTGGAACCCCGACGAACAGAGACTCATGCTAATGGGCGATCCTTGGAGTTCACGCACAGTCCAGAAAATCAGGCACTACGAGAAGATCGACAAGAAATCCTTCGAGGCCGAGGTCGAGACTTACAAGGGGATACTAGAATACCTCAGCGAGAGAGAGATCTTCGATATTGAGAAGAACGTCGAGGTCTTCCATCTAGTCAACCTGCTTAGAGAGAGGAGTGCGTTACTCAGATTCCAAAGCTTGGAGATGCTGCACAAGATAATAGAGAACCCAGCGTGAGAGAGACACGATGAGAGGGTGATATCGTGGACAGACAAAGTCCGATTGGACTCACCGGCAAGATCGAAGACATCTTCACAGGAGGATCTCTGTCAGAAGCAGCAAGATACTTCGGGGTTGACAAGAACAGGATCATCCGAAACAGCATCAATAAATCCCTAATCATCGGGCTCACGACTGGGTGCTCGGTTCTTGTCTTAAATCCTCCCCTAGGAATCACTCTGGGGGCAGCCTCATTTCTTGCCACCCTTTATACGCTGCTTGGAAGCTACCCGAAGAGACTTGAGAGGGAAAGGCAAGAAGTCGAGAGATATGGCGCAGTCTTCCTCGAAACGTTCTCCAGCACGTTGGGATCCACGGAGTCAAGTCTCAAGGCTGTAATCTCCGTAGGCAACCAAGGAATCCCAAAGATCTCTCCAAAGTTCAGGAGGATAGCAAAGAGAATTGAGAATGGAGAAGATCCTGAAGCTCTGATTCTTGAGTTCTCAGAATCGGTGCCCTCTAAGACCTTGAGTATGGCAATCAAGAGAATGATAAACAGAGGACGGGGCAAGGCATCGTCTTCACAAGAGATCATAGATGCCACTGAGCGTGAGGCGAGAAGATATTTCGAGAGTTACACCTCTCAGATGGAAAGCAGAATTGCGGTGATATTTGCAGTCGACTTCTTTGTCCCTACTGTGACAATGATCAGCGCATCCATGCTGGGATTCGCCCAATCTCCACTGATCTTCCTACTCATACCCTTCCACTTATGCTTGATCGACTTCGCCCAAACCAAGATTGTTGAGCGGGGGACAGATCTACTTTGGTAGACGGTAATCCACAAAGGAGAATGGAGATCGTAAAGAGGATAGCTGTAGCATCCTTGATAGGGATTGCCGTATCTCACGTTACAGAAACACCGTTGTTGATGCCGCTCACAGCCTCACTGATCTCATTCGTATTCGTCAAGTCATTGTTTGCCAAACCAAGATCTCAAGAAGTGGACAACAAGAGTAGGGCTACCATTGAACCAGTACTATATCAGCTCTCACGAGAACTTCGGGAGGGACTCTCACCTGAAGGCGCGCTTGACATGAGTTCCTGCCATGAGGCAGGAAGCCCACAGATATCACGTCAGATGCGGAGGGGCATCGAGAATGGGCAGCCTCTTTCAGAAGTTTTCCGCTCGCTGGCGGCAAAGATCGGGAGCGAGGGGGAGAGGAGAATCCTCTCCTTCATGTCAGATGCCTTGAACAAGGATTCCAAGAAGGCAGGACAAACCTTGCTCAGATCACTGGAGAGGATGCAGAGGAATAGGGAACTGATGACCGAGAGGACCGTCAAGATCAGGAGCCTGCTCTTCAGGGTCAAAGTACTATCGGTCACCTGCTCCATGACCTTGGCATTAATTGTCGCCCTCCTGCCAGTGCTACAGTGGATGAACATCAGCGACTGGCCTCGAACAATGAGCCCTACACAAGATTCTCCCTGGGCTGCTGCCATAGTGCTCTCCTTGACCTCAGGAATTTCCTCCTACTCTGCCGCAAACGTAGCCCTCGCAAGACGACCACTCTCATATGGTATCTCTTCATTCATGATCTTCTGGGCAGTCTTCCTAACGGCGTCTAAGCTTGTGCATTGAACCCTCTCAAAGTGCGGCGGTTAAATATGCAGTTCACTAGGAACATTCAGGTCCAAAATGAGAAGGAAGATCGTGAACCTACTGATTAGATTTTATCGTGACAGGAGAGGCGCTCAACTCGTAGAAGAAGGGTTGCTAATCTGCGTCTCACTCTTCCTGTTGACAATTGTGCTCGGCGTAGCGCAGAGCGTTACCACCATGATGGGGGAGCTGTTTTCTCAGGCTTGGAACGGCTTGGAGACGATGGCCCGGGGACTATTCGATTGGATACTTGTAATCTAGCTCAGGGTCGTGGTGACAAGCGCCGAAGAATCCCCGCCTCAATGTTAGCCTTTATTGCAGCCTGCACTCTTGTGGCATTTCTCAACGTGAGATGGGTCTTCAGAAGTGATCTTCTGCGACTCGAGGAACCAGTCCTCAAGGAAGCAGTTATGGTGATCCTTACGATATGCGCGATCTCGCTGATCTTGTTTAGAGACAGAGTTGGTGAGACGCTATCCACCGCACTACCATACGCGAAGACTGTCCTAGATCAAGAACTCGACTTACGCGGTGTCCTAGGGGTGGACTCGCTGAGAGTCTTCAGGAACAGGTTCATCGAACTCCGAAGAGAAGGGAGGTTCAGAATAGTGTCTGTCCTGAGCCTATCGGGAAACCCAATCGTCCCAACCGGAGAAGAGTCTATGGGAAGAAACCTGTATCTCTACGAGAACTTGTTCAACAGGCTGACCGACCTGTTTCTTGCTTTGAGGGCACACGGGATGCATTTTGCCTATCTGACCTCTCTGCTTCCATTCGAGTCGAACCGATGGAACATGGACCGGAAGATCCGAGGCTTAGAGGACGAACATGCCAAGATGAGTGAAGCTGAGAAGGCTGTAGGAGGTGTAAAGACCCTACGGGAGATTGAGAGACTGAAGGAGGACAAACTCGGACACTGCTACAGAGGAGTCGTTTTGATGGCCCTATGGGTGGATGCGGAGGAGGCTTCTATCGAGCAAGGGAGGAAGAAGATAGAGGACCTGACGAGATCTCTAACACTCTCTCTGGACACTATATTCCCGGAGATGGAGGTGACACAACTTCAAGGAATCAGTCTTCTGAAGACCATATGTGGTTTTTTATTCCCTCAAGAGCCATCCCAGGAACCAACCAGCTCACGGCGAAAGAAGTTGCCGGATTGGTCACATTTCCCATCTTTGCCACAGAGAGAGTTGCCACAGGTCCAAGGTCCAGACTGAAACCCTCCCTTACTGCCGTTCACAGCACAAATGGGATACTTCTGGGTTGGGCGAGATGGCAGAAGAAGAATCTCCATGAGATCTA
>CAZBVH010000005.1:0-38543 GCA_964495315.1 uncultured Candidatus Bathyarchaeia archaeon
ACTAGGGTCTGTAACAAAGAGCTTGCTGCCAGAATCATCTATCCCCGTGAAGATCATTGATACCCCGAACGGCCTAACTCCAGCATGTTGAGTGTACATCTGTTCTATGTCACAGACCCGCTTGGCGAGAACCTCCACTCCTATCGACTCATCATATAGTAGCCGATTGCTCTGAGCGTAGACTCGGGCTTGGTCGACAAGAATGCGCGCATCGGCACTTAGACCAGCTATTGCCGCACCCAGGTGATCATCGATCTGGAAGAGCTTCTGCACAAAATGCGGGTCCTGAAGCTTTGAGGTAGGCCTCTCTTCAACGGCAAGAACCGCGCCCTCAGAACAGGAGATTCCGAGTGCGGTGGTACCGCGCCTAACAGTCTCAAGAGCATATTCAACCTGGAAAATCCGGCCATCTGGGGAGAACACAGTTATCGCGCGATCGTAACCGCTTGGGGCTGCAAACATTTGTACCAACACCTGAAGAATTCGAATAGTCGGTCTTGTTCATTTGTTCGAAAACTCTACTACAAAAACGTTTGGTTCACTTGGGGTCTGAACTCCTCTCCGCGAGTTCACGCAGAGTGTATCACCCTAGCGAACCGAGAAAGGGCGACGCCTTTCGTGGACCCGGGGCGTCTCGGAATACACCCTGTTGAGTGGAGGGGAACGCATCTTCCCGAGGTACGGTGCCGCACCATCCCTCTTGATTGGCTAACGCTAAGCGCGGGTTTCGGAGAAGAACTTGGCGTCAATCGCCCTCAGAGTGCCTGAGACACCCCTCACGATTATTGAGGCCCGCTGGGAATCGACATGATCGACAAAGGCCATTGCCGCGCGGAGGTCCTGAACATTCTCATGATCACAGCGTATAACACCCTCGCCCCTTGCTTCATCGTAGAGGATTGGAGTGAAATGAAGCCGACTTACACCAATCTCCCCAAATAACGTACTTATGGAGTCCGTTACCGCTTCAAGGACCGCTCTTCCAGCCGGAATCTGGTCTGAGAGTACCTGAAAGACCAGGTATCTTCTCTTAGCAAGGTGGACAGGCATCCTCTCAAACCTCCATCAAGTCTACCCCAGGAGAGATGTGCCGCGGATCGAGCCTCGCCTGGTTCCTATCAACAATCGATTCGGGGATCCTCGAGAGGGAGTCCAGAGCCTCTGTGAACTTCATAGACAGGAGACAGGCGACGGACACTAAATCCAAGGGTGAACGAAGCAGATACTTGTCTACAGCGCCGCTAGATATAACCAGGTTTGCCTGAAATCTTCTGGCCAGGGATATACGTCTACTAATCTCATAAAGCAATTCCACTCTGTTCTGGCCCTTTGAGAGTATGAGGCTGCCTAGCTCTATCTCCAGGGCCTTACTATTCGGCGCGATGATCTTGGCGACAGATGGACTGAAGGCTCCCGCAGAAGCTTTGGAAGCTAGAGAGATGAGGTCAACACGATCGTCCTGAACAGCAAACTTGCATAGGCGTTCCGATGCTGTCCGAACTGCAATGACCTCATAGGTATCCCGGTATTTTGCCAGATCTCTGAGTAGATAAGTCCTACTTCGGGGCATCAGGTCAACCCTTGGCACAAGACCCACCCCATACTTCTTGGAGAGACCCCTGAGTAACTCAAGACCTTGTGAGCCGGTCTGAGGGTCCAGCTTCACTCCTAGAACCGCGAAACCCATTGAGCATGCTATCTCTATTATGCCTTCGAGACCTCCCAAACCCTGAACGCGCGAGTCGATGCCTAGGTCGATGTATCTCCTCATGGCACGATCCGGATCTCCTTGCAGAGCGAGTAGATGCCTTTGGATCGAACCCATCGTGGTGAAAACTTGATCTTTGCTCGTATAGAGTCGTACTGTCCCAGTCGAATATCTCCCATGTAAGCTACCTGTTTGTCGATTCTCAAATAAAGGGCGCCAGACTCGTCAGACATAAGACCGAGAGCTGAGGCAATACGCTTCTTCTCCATATCAGGCAACGTTGAAGATAAGTGTTCGATTGTTCTGGTTAAGAGTCGCGGCTCTTGTATCTTCACTTTCAGCAGAGCGATCGGGTTCCTGTAATGTCCCCAAAGCTGGTCACTCGAGACACCAATGGATTCACGGTCTGAGGGAGCGACGAGGTTTAACAGAGCTGTTCTTACCTTGTTTGGATCTTCCGTAGAGTGAACTAAAGCCTGCAACTCGATCTTCGATACGATACCCATCATGGGGCTGCGGCTTCCTTTGCATCCTCGAAGTAGGGCAGACTCATTATTAGTACCTATGCCTTATGGCTGTGATTCTGAGTTTGATGATTCAGGGCAGATCCAACCTTAGATACAACTGATGTCGAAGAGGAAGTATACGACCGACATAATCTCTCAACTCAAGAGACCATCGCCGTCCCAGGTTGGCTACTGAAACCTCGCGCGGGATAGTCCACTCAATATTAGGTTGAATCCTGCTTCATTGGGCGGATTTGGAATGGGGATCCACAAGCACAACCTCGAACCACTTGTGCGCCCCATCCTCCCACACAGCGTACGAGTTCAATACCTCAAGGTTCGGAAATCTCTGTGAGACTCTCTCTTCAGCGATATGCTTGAGGCTGTTTCCGGGAGAGAACCTAGTAACACCCAGCCTCTTTTGACGCCTTCCCCGAACGGGTCTGCGCTTTCTGGACCCACCTCTCCTAACCTTGACTCGGGCTACGACGAATCCCTCCTTCGACTTGTAGCCGAATGATTCTGCGCGGTCAAGCCTTGTTGGAACGTCGATTCGAAGCACTGATGGTTGACTGCGCCACTGAGCAACCCGATCTTTCATCAAGGAACCAATGAAAGATCCCTCAGGCTTCTTCCAGGCTTGGCGAAGGTATCTACGTGTTGCCATAAGGGTCCACTTCTTCAGGTGTGACGCCCCTGAACCGAGACAGACCCGTGTGTTGGCTCACTTCCTAATAAATGCTTAGATCAGACCCGCCCTTTTCGAATCCTTTTTACCAATAAGAAGGCTCAATTGAACGATGTGAAAGAGAGAAGGGATGAGACAGGAGACTAGAAAGCAGTGATGGTCGGACTGGTTGGCAAACCGAACGTTGGGAAGAGTACGTTCTTTAGTGCCGCAACCATGGTGCTGGTGCCGATCGCAAACTATCCCTTCACAACAATAAAGCCGAATCGAGGAATAGCGTATGTAAGATCCCCTTGTGTCTGCAGGGCCCTGGGAATAGAAGACAACCCAGTCAACTCTGCTTGTGTAAATGGGGTAAGGCTCATACCGGTAGAACTGATTGATTGCGCTGGTCTGGTTCCGGGAGCTTGGCAAGGGAGAGGGCTGGGAAACCAGTTCCTGGACGAGATTAGGCGAGCGGATGCACTGATTCATGTTGTGGATGCCTCAGGTGGGACGGACGAAGAGGGAAGGGTGTGCGAGCCTGGAACCCGCGATCCCATTGAGGATCTACGTTTTCTCGAATATGAGATCGCGATGTGGATGCGGGGGATACTGAGGAAGGACTGGGAGAGGATTGCGAGGAGCGCTGAAGGGAAGAGAGGCTTGATAATAGATCTGATGCAGGATAGGTTGAGCGGGCTCTCAATAGAGAAGTCACACCTTTCAGAAGCGGCAAAGAGGCTAGGACTCGACCTTGAGAAGCCGACCCGTTGGACCGATGAAGACCTACTTCGCATGATGAGCGAGACAAGGAAGATCGCGAAAATGATGCTCATAGCGGCCAACAAAGTCGACCTCAAGGAGGGAGAGGAGAACTACAACCGCATGAAAGAGTTAGGCCTTCCGGTTTTCCCGTGTTCTGCTGAGGCGGAGTTGGTTTTGAGGAGAGCAGTCGAGAAGGGACTGATCGAGTATGTGCCAGGAGACAGCAACTTCAAGTTGGTGAGCGACAGACTGACCGAGGAACAGAGGAGGGCCCTTGAGGCGGTCAAGAAAAAAGTTCTAGACAAGTGGGGATCAACAGGAGTACAGAAAACACTTAACACAGCCTTCCTAGATGCCCTCGATATGATAACCGTCTATCCTGTAGAAGACGTGGAAACGATGTCCGACCACAGAGGCAGAGTGCTGCCGGACGTATACCTAGTCAAGAGAGGAACTACAGCTAAAGAATTAGCGTACAAGATCCACTCCGACCTAGGCGATAGCTTCCTATTCGCGATAGAGGCTCGATCCAAGATGAGAGTTGGGGAGAACTACCAGATCAGGGATCGGGATGTGTTGAAGATAGTTGCAGCAAAGGCAAGGGGCTAACCGTAGCCCGACTCTTTGAGGTAATAGTCTTCCCCTTTCTTCGGCCCGAAGCTCCGTATACCTTTCGTTCTTAACTGTTTCCTGAGCCCCTCCGCATATTCACCATCGATCTCTGACCTCTTCTCCAAATAACCGATGATCTCCAACCCCTCCTCTTCCCTATCGCATCTTCTCAAGAAGTCTATCACATCAGGCGAATAGCCATGGAACTTCACAGAGGCAGCAGCCTCACCGACTCTTGTATCGGAGCGAAGAGAGGTCACTCTAATGAGATTGGCCGCGGTCTCAAGTTCCCTGGCAAGAGAGGGAAATATCTCTCGAAACTTCCGCCGACTTATCCTCATGGCGTTGGATCCGCGGATTGAGATGCAGGACATCTCGTTTTAAGTTTTTGGAGGGGCGAGGCGATAAGCAAGCCACCTACATGGCAGACACATCAATAAAATCCCAAGGCAATATGTCTGCTTTTGAGGCCTGAGAGTCCAGTATTTCTCGCGGGGAACGACCGAAGTCTCTGAACGCTCTGCGCCATGCCCCTAGACCCGACCCATGAAGAGAGGCCAACTCCACAACATTGCCGACCTCGGAATCTCCCAGCGAGAGCACTGCTTGTATCTGAGCATATCTCGGGTCAGTCCCTTCAACTCTGATCCGCCCAGTCTTCTTCGATGACGATATCATTCTCAGGACCCTTTTCAGGTAGTCCAGATCTGCGAACGGTTCTCTCTGGAAGGGAGTGTGAGGTTTCGGAATGAAGGGATTGATGCTTAGGGCTACCTCAGAGAAGCCAATCTTTAGAACACGTTCGGCTAGGATTGGTATTGAGGTGATGTCTCTCTCCTCTTCACCTGGAAGCCCGATCATGAAGTACAGCTTGAGTCTAGTAACGCCTGAGTCATGCAGAATCTGGAAGACCGAAAGAAGTCTGTCATCGTCAAGCTCCTTCCCAATAGTAGCTCTTAGTTCAGGAGCCCCCGCCTCGGGGGCAAGAGAGACCGTACGCTGCCCTCCCTCAACAATCGCACGTGCCATATCTTCGTCTATGGACTCTATCCGAAGAGAGGGGATGGACATTTGGAATCCCTTGGAATGGACCAGCGAAGGGATCTCTTTCAGTCTTGAGTGATCAGAGATACCTGCCCCTATCAGGGAAACCTTAGACACAGGAGTATGTCTTCGAGCATCCTCAAGGATCTCATCCAGTTTTCGGAGGCTCCGCTCCCTCTTGGGTCTTCCGATCCAAGAAGCCAAACAGAAACGGCATCCCCTGTCGCATGACCTCAGAACCTCCATGGAGAAGCATATCCCGAAGATCGGAGACATCGCATCACCCTCCTCTAGCTTCGGAATCACCTGTGCCGTAGGATGGGGACAACTGTCCAAGTCCTTGACCCAAGACCGCTGGATCACAGACTGGTTTAGAGCAGGCAGGTACACGCCTTGCACATCTCTCAGGGACGTCAATCTCTCCCTACATGAAGCAGCCTCTTTCAAGTAGTCGACCACCCTTGCTGAGATTGGCTCCCATTCACCTATGATGAATAGGTCGAAGAACTGGGAGAGAACGGTCGGGTTGGCGGTGACTGCAGGCCCTCCAGCCATAAGAACGGGCGTCTCAGCATTACGAGAGCCTCTTCTCAGGGGTATCCCTGCATCACGCAACATGATTAGCGCATTCAGGTAGTCGAGTTCGTATTGGAGGGAGAAGGCAAGGACATCGAATCTTGAGAGAGGTTGCCGGGATTCAAGGCTAAAGGGGTATCCTCGCCCTTCCATGAAGACCCGTTCACATACAGTGTCCTCCCTGGCGTTGAGCATGGCGTAAAGGAGCTGCACAGTCAGCCCGGTCATGCCTACCCGGTAGTGGCTCGGGTAACACAATGCCACACGGAGATCCACCCTCCTCCAATCCTTGCGTATGGCGTTCGCTTCAGGAGGGTAACGAGTCTGCAATAAGGATCACTTGATGCTTCGGGTCCTATGTCGAGTCCTATGGAATACGAGCATGTCTGGCCCTACGTCTCGGGTCAACATTAGGTTCGGTCCGATCCAAGAGTTTGGACCTATCTTGACACCAGGCATCGTACTTACATGAACGCCAGTCTTGACACGGTCCCCCATGATGACGCCGAACTTTCTTATGCCACTGTCAAGTAACTGAGATTTGACCTTGACTTTGACGTTTGCCTCGTCGAATCTTAAGTTCGCGGTCATGGTGCCCGCTCCCAAGTTGCAGCCTTCACCTAGAATGCTGTCTCCGACATAGGAAAGGTGTCCTACATGGGTTCGGCTAAGTATTATACTGTTCTTAATCTCGCAGGCGGTTCCAATTCTGACTTCACGGTCCAGGGACGTGCAAGGGCGGATGAAACAGTTAGGCCCTATGTCGCAGCCCTCGCCGATAAAGACTGGACCCTCAATATATGCCCCAGATCTTATTCTAGCTCCCCGACCGAGGCACACATCACCGTGCACGTGCGCCCCCTCCTCTACGGTTCCTTCGATCTTCCGCTTTAGACTCTTCAACGCTCGCTCATTGGCTTGGAGAAGATCCCAAGGTCTACCTATATCCATCCAATCATCCGAGTCGATCCGTGCTGCCAAGACCCCTCTGTCCGAGCCAATCATCATGCGAATCGCATCCGTCAGCTCTAGGTCTCCGCGCGGAGAGTAAGAAACCTGCTTGAGGCTGTCAAAGACGCTCTTGTTCATCCGGTATATCCCGGCATTCACCAATGATCTACCCCTCCGCGCATCGATCGGCTTCTCAACTATCCCATCGACTCGGTTTTGAGTCAGATGGACAACCCCGTAGTTCTCGACCTCATCAACCTCAACAACAGCCAGGACGTTCTCGTGAGTGTACTCGGGTTCGAGAAGGAGACTTATGGCGTCTGGCGAGACAAAAAGGTCCCCGTATATTACGAGGAAATCATCTTCTCCAATAGAAACAGTCGATGCAGCCAGCGCATCAGCTGTTCCTAAGGGCTTTTCCTGTCTTACATACTTGATACGAATCCCCAGATGTGACCCGTCTTCGAAATAGCTCTTGATAAGGTCCCCGAGATAGCTGACGACCAAAAGCACATCGCGTATCCCATTTTCTTTCAGAGAGAGGAGAAGATGCTCAAGAATGGGTTTTCCGCCCACTGGAATCATGGGCTTCGGTCTGGTGTCTGACAGTGGACTGAGACGCGTGCCCTTTCCTGCAGCGAGAATAACAGCCTTCATCCTTCCACACTCCCTAGACCTTCAATATTGATTCCGGGCTTCTATTAATTGTCTTGCAGGCGTCAAAGAGGGAAGGAATACTCAGAGGTTGCATCTGCACGCGGTTCATCAGTTGCTGGGAGTAAACTTTCTGAGAGGATCCTCCAATATCACCCTGTTGAGTTCCTCTATCCCAAGCCCAGTGACTAAGTCGCCGTAGATTGCACATATACCTACTTCCTTAGGATCAGTGTATCTATGAACCACGATTTCTCCCTCGACGCCGCTGGAAAGCTTGAGGTATATGTGATAGTACGCGTTTGCTTTACCACTGATCCGGTCTTGTTTCAAGCGCTTTACCTTTCGCTGAATGAGGTAGCCTGAGTCTAAGAGTGCTTTCTCCACTAGTCTGTGGTCCTCGGAGGAAACTCGGATATCGATGTCGCTGTTCCTTGTCGCCGTTCCTCTCCAGACGCTTCCAATGAGCCTCGGGTTGAATTGTCTGAGAGACTGCATCAGTCCTAGTGCGTCTGTCCTCAGCCCAATGAGTCGACGCTGCCGTTCCTGACCCTCAAGATCTTCAGCGATGGAATCGAGTTCCTGCGCCACCTCACGGTTGCTTGGGAGGACCTTAACATTGAGAGAACGGGTGGCGCGCCTTTTCGCCTGCAGATATTCTTTTTCCAGACCGTAGTAGAGTAGGAGAGCGGCCTCGTGAGCGACCATCTTTTTAGTACTCGGCTTCAAAGGAATCCTCTCCGAGTGTTGAGTAAGCCCCAGATCACACGAGACAATGCTCATTGTCTCATTGTTCTCTTTCTGATGGCTCAGCGGTATCCTCGCCTTCTTCAGGGACAGGCTTCACTTCTTTCTCCCGTGGCTCTCCCTCTTTCGGGAGGAGGAGTAACTTGGACTTACGTACCCCGACGTGTCTCAGCGGACAGATCTTCTTACCTTCGTTGTAGATCTCTGAAGCTATCTTGTCTAGGACCATCTCTTGGACGAGCTGATCGAAGTTGAGCCGTTCAACCTTCTCCTGTACCTTGTTCTGCATCAATTGCCTCAAGAGAATTCGCTGTGAGGATCTTACACGGGCAACAGGAAAGATGACTATGGATACTCTGAGGGTGTAACCATCCTTGGTTGTTGCGTCGAAGATGCCGTCTACCCGAGAACTTCCTCGCCTGACTAGGCTTCGAAGATAGTCCCTAGAGTATTCATGACCCTTGAAGACTGTGTCTGCTCGGGCTCCTTTCACGCCGGATACCTGAAAGTAGAGTTTGAGATTGCTTTGGGAGAAGTCTCCCGTGATGCCGTATAGGGTGGTCTCAACAACTCGACCTTCCATCTCTGATGGATCGTTGCACGGAACTGATCCGACTTCGACACCCCCGAAGTAAGGGGGTGAGACGACGCTGCACCAAGACTTCTCCCGCCACCGGTCACGGACTCTTCTAGTCTCAGCCGACAAGCATCAACCACCAATAGAGGAAGAATTACCACTGAGTGCCGATTTAAAAAGGTTTACCGTTCGCTCGGCCATTCGAGCGTCTTTGGCGGCGGAGTAGACTCACCATACTCAGACCTAACTCTCTCTGGCCAAGAGGAGGGATCGAATCCATAGGTGGCCAGAAAAGCGGCAACCCATCGGCTGACGCCGAAACCACTGCACCCGGACCAGACCTCTCTGCCCTTGACTTCCCTGATCTTGAATGAGTCTGTGAACTTCTTCTTGTGGACAAAGCATGAGGTTATCTCAAGCCACTCAGAAGATTCACTCGGACCACGGTAGGGAACGTAGACCTCCAAGTCGTACGCTGCTACATCCCTACTCTCCCCAACCTTAACACGGGGGGTCTCTTCCTTACGGATGAAGAACGGGGTAGCTGCCACTACTCTCCACTCCATATCCAGAATCTCATCGACGACTCTCACGGACTCTTCGAGGACAGAGTCACGGATCCTGACGGTCTCCTCGGGGTTGGCAATGTATACGAGCTCTATGCGTCTGAACTCTTGGACACGGACCAAACCTTCTACACCGCCACCCTCCCATCTGTAGGTCCATCCGGACCTGTCGTAGAACTTGAACGGGAGAACGGAGAGATCTATGGTCTCCCGGCTCAGGAAATACCACAGTGGGGTGCACTGGGATGGGTCGAGAACATAGTTAGGCTCCTTTACCACCTTTCCAAGTTCTTCCTGGGAAACTTCACGGGTTGTCTTGAAGAGATTCTTGAATCTGTCGAAGGCAATGGGGTCCCTTGGGGGAGGGCAGACATAGTACATTCCCTCAGGGATACTGTCGAAGTATCCGGGCATTAGCTTCATGACCTCGAACGGGATCAGTTTCGGCACCATGAATGGTTGGAATCCCAGTTTGTCAACAACCTCATCGATCAGAATCCTCTCCAAGACCTCAAGTAGCCTGACGTAAGGAGGAGTATAGATCCATTGACCTCGGCCGGGAAACTCCTTCACCCACCCCTTCCTTACCGCAACCTCCAGTGGGTCCTCACGAAAACGTATCGGCTTCACGCTGCCTCGCCGAACAACGGGTATCTCTTGTGGAACGTGTTCTTCTTCGCGTCTTGCCTCGGCAAGAACCTCCTCTGCAAGTTGGATAGTTCTTTCGGGGATTCCCCTCTGAATCACTTCTTCAGTAAGGAACTCAAACTCGATCGAGAACCCATCCTTCTCTTCCCTAACGTGAGAGACCCTGGGGAGCAGCTGAACTCTCTTAATTTTTTCCCCATTCGACTTCACCTCAAGGGGTAGGAATACTCGAAGGGCGGTGGCCGATACGCCCCGGATTCCGATTCCCAATTCCCTTCCAAGCAGAGGAGCTAGTGCTTTCCTCAGACGCAGAAGCCCAGAGGTTGCCCTTACCAGTCTCCCGGACTCAACTGTTAGGCGAAGCACGTCGGCCTCAATCTCCCAGTAAGTAACCTGGGCAGCCTCTTTCAGCCTATCCTCGGAAACCCCCTTAACAAGGATTGAGCGGTTAGCCTCATCCACGAATCGAGCAACCAAGTCTTTTGCCCTAGGGTCTGAGCGGCTCAGAGAGAATACGCCGTCCAACACCATTCGAAAGCTGTCCTGCGGCGTTACTGTGCACCTCTATACCTTTCAGTCTTCAGTCACACATCTAAAAAACCTATGCGTCATCGAAGAAGCCTCATGGTCTTCGGCTTGATATATGGGTTGCTTGAGGGGCCATTCACTACGATAGATTTGCAGAGTTTTCCCGCATCGCCTGCAGAGTCTCTTCGGCGACTCCGATAGCTGATAGAAGATCGTCCAGTGTTGATAGTAGAGATCCTAAACCTCTCTTACACTTGACCGTACAGTGCACTTCTTTCGCAGTGCTCCAGGTCTCCACAACTAGATCCTTGCCAGGGATCAGGTTATCTGGTGATACTGATGATGCGATGCCGTCAGCCTCCTCTTCTCCGCCATATTCCAGTATGACGTGAGCTTCCTGGATTCGGCTCATCAATCCAAGACCTCCTTGAGAAGCTGCCTGGCTGCGTTGAGAAACGCGTCCTCACGCCCTCTCTGAAGAAGAGCTCCTGCAGCCACATCGTGTCCTCCACCCATTCCGTCTACAGACTCGGCCGCCTTCTGCATGATGTTTCCTAGGTTGAGATTCTTCACTAGAAGAGAGTCATCGGCGCGCGCCGAGACTTTTACCATTCCCTCCTCGGTCAAAGCAAGGGAGATGAGTGGCTTCGAGGGACTCAAGATCCCTGACGTTACAAGAATCGAGGACACCGAGCCGAGCATCCTCTCGTCTATTACGCCGTCGCCTCTCAGTATGTAGCATGACTCTGTCTCCATAATTCTTCCTTTCTCAGTGGTGACCTTGTCCAAGTACTCTGCCAATGTTCTGCGGTACTCATTCGAAGCGGTTTCCGCTTCGGGAAGGGTTGACAATCGATCCCCAATAGAGATTGCAAGGGCAAGACCGGTCTTCTTGGTCCGGGCACATGCATTGAGGATGGAGGAGAACTCCCGCGCATCCCTGAGGAAAGTTGATTTGTCTTCTTGAAGGAGAATATAGACGTTCCCTATCAGTCTGAGAGCCGAAGATCCAGACGATCCGGAGCTAATCATGTACTCAGTCAGCTTCGAGAATAGAAGCTGCTTCTCGTCCTTACTGAGTTCCGATAGAGGTCTCCACCGGCTCCCATCCTTTAATTGTAAGCCAAGGTTCACCAAGAAGCCGAGACACTTGTCCTCGTGACCGCTTAGACCTGGAATGAAAGGATCGGTGGTTAGAGATAGCGCCTTGTGCACCGGTCTGGTTTCACGCCCGAAGAAGAGAAGGTCCTTCTCAACCTGGAGAACATCAGCCTTTATCCCATCTTCAACTATCAGGGCGTTCAGCCCTCTCAACTCGTGTTCATCATTCTTGTCCTGGAGGTCCCCTAGGGCACCCACCACAGCGATAGGTGCCAGATCAACGTTCTTAGGATCGAGGTTTTTTACCGCGAAGTAAGCCATCCCTGAGCCGCTGACCTCACGGGCACCATCGAAACCAAAGAGATGAGGGTTTGCATGTTCCATTCCGGTGAAAGATTCTCCTACGGGTTCATGATGATCCAGAACAATGATCTCTGTGCCTGACATGTGTTCCCTAAGGAGATCGAGATAGCCGCTGCCGAAATCGGTGAAGATGCACGGGGAGGAGCCTTCCAGACCGATACTCTTTACAAGTGGATCACTGAGCTGTCTCTCAACCCTGATCCTGAAGTCTGCGCCCAGACGGTCGAGCGCCCGTCCGATGATTCCGCCTGCAGCAATGCCGTCGGCGTCTAGGTGACAGAAGACGCGAATATGGAGGCCATTCTCGACGAATGTCTTGATTGTGGATGCAGCCTTATCGACTGACTTCAAGAGGGGTTCTAACTGCTTGTCGTTGACAGGCTGCATACTCCATCCCAGTGGATGCTAAGGTGGGACATACCTACTGTAGGAGTACTTATAGTCTGCAGGCAAGACGCCAGTCCGCCGGTAGTACTTCGATAGACGGTGGATCTTTGACTCTATCATCTGCAGACTACGCCTATTGTAAGCATCCACACCACTCTTCTCGAGATGTCTCCTCATCCGGGCTGCTTGCCTGATGAGGTTGCTGAGATCTTCAGGAAGTGCAGGTCCAAGATTCTCCTCTTTCAATATCTGTGAGATTCTCTTTCCAACTATAGGTTTTACCAGGGGAATCCCATGTTGATCTCGAAGGATTTCTCCGATCTTAGATGCGGATCTTCCTTCCTTGGCAAGCTTTACGGCGAGAGCCTGGACCTCTTCAGCTCGATAGTTGCACCAGTAAGGCGGTCTCTTTGAGACAGGGTGATTTGACTGGGACTTTCCTCTCTTGTGGGTATGTATCCTTGCCAAGGAACTGCACCAGAAACTTCTTTCTATCGAGAAGATTAGCCGTATTTAAGTATTGCCGGATTCCTGGCACCTTGCTGAAGATGGCCGGGATTGCCTCATTGAAGAGTACCAGACTGCAAATCCTCGTGCTGCCTTTGCCCTATGCGACAGCTCATTCTTTTCGTTTCTACGCATCTGTCCGAAGGTTCTGCCGTCACCCTCGTCGGGAATGAATATTGGATCGAAGCCGAAGCCCTCGGACCCGATCGCAGCCTCGGAGATTCTTCCCAGAGCAATCCCTTGGAACAAGTCCGGCTCACTACTTGGGCGGAGAAAGGCCAGCACAGACTTGAAGCAAGCCCTTCTGGACTCGATACCATTCATCAATCGCAAGACACCTAGGTTGCCCAAGGTTCTATATATATAGGAGGAGTAGGGCCCAGGGAAACCATTCAGTGCGTATATGAAGAGACCGGAGTCCTCAACAAGAACAGCATCATTTTGGAGGCATGCGACCTGGTTGATGCTAGCTGTTACTATCTCTTCAAGGCTGTCAGACTGGATTTCCAGACGCTTGATGTCTCTGTGGTCAATGTTGATGCGGTATTTCGAGAGTATGCCGGAGATCTCTCGATACTTGTGAAGGTTACTCGTAGCAAGGATTATGTGTTCATCTGACTGAAACATATCTTCCCCTCTTCCCAATCTGATCTGTTCGTCTCAGAACCGCCTCAGCTTCCTCCCTCTCCACCGCTTTCTTGTAGCCGTTAACCGCTGATCGAAAACAGCGTTCTGCGATCGAGTAGTGGGTGCTGAACAGGATCGTCTTGAGTATGTGCAGATCCACCCCTCTTGCCTCCAAGTCAGTCGAACGTTCACCAAGGCCAAAGTCGAGAAGACATATTTCCCCATTAAGGGTGAGTATCATGTTCGAGGTGGTCAGATCCCCGTGCACAATGCCAGCCCTATGAAGACGCCCTATCAAGACACCTAACGTCTCCACTAACTCATCGAGCTTTAAAGGCTCCAAGCCCTTTAGGACATCTTTAAGGCGATCACCTGAAACAAACTCCATTATTATCGAGGCGGACCCCAAGTCAATAGAGTAGACCAAAGGCGTCATCACCCCTGCTTGCTTTGCTTCATGCAGAAGACTCGACTCATGGATGGTACGAAACTGACGTATCTTGAGATCGAGACTCGGGATGCGATAGCGTTTCACAACCCTCGTTTTGACGACAACATCAAGATCATGCCACTTTCGACGGTAGAGGATCGCTTCTGCCCCTCTCCGCAACAGTTGGCCTCCTGAAGGAAGTCCCTCAAGGGAAACTGCACGACCAAGCGATGATTGACCGAGACTCATCCAGTCATCTCTTACCCTTCATCATTCCGTTGATTAGGTTATTTATACTAGGATCTATCTCTTGTCCTAAGAATAAGAGTGCCCGGGAATGAGGGAAAGTTGGGCAAGGGTTCAAGACACGACACGAAGAATCACACCAAGACATCCTGGAAAGAAAACACATGGATAGGGATAGCGTTCGTCCTTATCGGTTTCGCCGGCCTACTGTATGGCTGGAGTAAAGGATTCGTCTGGGGAGGACTGACCTGGGTCACCGCATTCACATTGATAGGTTTATACTCTATCTTGGTGCTTAGACGTGAAGACTATTGAAAGAGAGATCCTGGCTCTCGGGATAGAGAGTACGGCGCACACCTTCGGTGCGAGTATAGCATCCTCGACCAGAGGGATACTCACAGATTCCAAACGCAGCTACATCTCTCCGCCAGGGAAAGGGATACATCCGAGAGAAGCCGCCCAACATCATGCTTCAGTGGCAGCCAGAGTGATCAAAGAGGCATTAACCCTGGAGGATCACCCAGCCAAGATAGACCTAGTGGGCTTCTCAAGAGGGCCCGGCCTAGGGTCGTGCCTGCGCACAGGAGCCACGGTGGCACGATCGATCGCCAAGCACCTCTCGATACCACTAGTTCCGGTTCATCATGCCATCGGACACATAGAGATAGCTGTAAAGGCCTCAGGCTTCGGTGATCCGCTAGTAGTACTTGTCTCAGGTGGTCACACGTGCATAACCGCTTTCTCAGATGGAAGGTGGAGGATCTTCGGCGAGACAGAAGACATAACGCTCGGCAATCTCCTAGACATGTTCGCCAGGAAAGTGGGACTGCCTTCTCCAGGAGGCACTGCCATAGAGGATATGGCGACGAGAGGAAGCAGACTCGTTAGCCTACCATACGTGCAGAAAGGAAACGATGTCTCGTACTCGGGTCTGCTGACCGCCGCAAAACGAGTGCTCAACAGAGAAAGACTTGAAGACATCTGCTATTCCCTCCAGGAAGTCGCTTTCTCTGCTCTAGTTGAGGCTTCGGAGCGGGCTCTGGCGCACACAGAGAAGAAGGAGGTCTTGTTGGTCGGAGGTGTGGCGGCAAACAGGCGCCTCCGTGAGATGGTCGCGCTCATATCAGAGGAGCAGGGAGCAAAGTTCTCATCCGCCCCAGACCAGTACAGCGGGGACTGTGGCGCACAGATCTCTTGGACCGCTATACTCGCATACAGGTCAGGAGTCAGAATCGATATCGACACCAGCTACGTGATGCCGAAATGGAGGCTCGACGATGTGCCGGTCCCGTGGCGGAGCTAGCAACCCTCCTTGCAGAGTGAAGGGTTATTATGGAGCTGCCACCAAGTTAAACCAAAAATCAGAGGAAGTGAGGCGAATGCCGACCAGACAGCCCATAGTGGTCGTTCTAGGTCATAGGTCAATGCATGGAGCATAGACCGACCAAGTAGATCATGGTAAGACCACTCTACTCGACAAGATGAGAGGGACAGCGGTTGCCCTTAGAGAACCTGGGGAAATGATTGCTGGAAGCAACTCTTTCAGCGAGTTCAAACTCAGCACATAGGGGCAAGCCACTTTCCTCTTGACACGTTGAAGAGGATCTGTGGACCAGTACTGACTGAGCTAGGGGTCAGCATAAACATACCGGGTCTCCTTCTCATCGACACACCAGGACACAGCTCATTCGTCAATCTGAGGAGGAGAGGAGGCTCAATAGCGGACATTGCCATCCTCGTCGTAGACCTGATTGAGGGGTTCAAGACCCAGACCTACGAGTGCATCGATCTTCTCAAGACCTTCAAGACCCCATTCATTATAGCTGCAACCAAGCTGGATCTGATCAAGGGCTGGAAGTCCTCACCTAATGGCATCTTTGTCGAGAACGCGAAGAAACAGGACGAATACGTCAGGAGAGAATTCGAAGGCAGGACATACGCCATGATGGGAAGCCTGTCTACGCTAGGATTCAAAGGAGAACAGTACAACAAGGTCTTCGATTTCACGAAGACCGTCGCAATAGTCCCCACAAGCGCCAAGACAGGAGAAGGCATCTCCGAACTCTTGTCCATCCTGATAGGGTTGACCCAGCAGTATATGCATGAAAGGCTCACGGTGACTGAAGGAGCTGCACGAGGTTCAGTACTGGAAGTGACCGAGGAGACGGGACTCGGAACCACTGTAAACGTTGTCATCTACGACGGAACCCTAAGGCAGGGAGACCCCATCGTGCTCGGCGGCAAAGACGAGATAATCACGACGAAGGTCCGAGCTATTTTACTTCCCAAGCCCTTGGACGAGATGAAAGACCCGAGGGACAAGTTTACCTCAGTCGACGAGGTGACCGCCGCGGCTGGTGTGAAGATAGCTGCTCCACACCTTGAGGGTGCACTGGCAGGGTCGCCCCTTTACGCAGCCTCAAGTGATGAAAACATCGGTAAGTGCGTGAATCAGGTAGCCGACGAGATAGAGAGGCTTAGAATATTGACGGACAAGATCGGGATCGTCCTTAAGACAGATACCCTTGGCTCCCTCGAAGCGCTCACAGCGGAGCTTAAGAACAGTGGTGTAGCGATAAGGCTGGCTGACGTAGGAGACATATCGAGGAGAGATGTAGTCGAGGCGGAATCGGTTGGACAGAGAGACGAGATTCGCGGAGTGGTCCTTGGGTTCAACGTGAAACTCCTTGCCGATGCAAAGGAAGAAGCGCAGGATAGGGGTATCAGGGTGTTTCAAAACGACGTGATCTACCATCTGATAGATGACTACCTGGCCTGGGCTAACAAAGAAAGAGCGAAGAAAGTTGAGAAAGAACTAGGGAACCTAGTCCTACCAGGCAAGATCAGGATCCTGCCAGATTACGTATTCCGCAAGAGTAGACCTGCGATAGTAGGAGTAGAGGTCTTGGCGGGTAGGCTGAGAACGAAGGTCACGGTCACCAACACTGAAGGACGGGAAGTAGGACAGGTGTCCCAGATACAAGACCGAGGCGAGAACCTGGCGGAGGCCACAATGGGTATGAAGGTCGCAGTATCATTAAAGGGCCCGACCGTCGGCAGACACATCCACGAAGGCGATACGCTTTACGTGGGAATGCCCGAGGACCATGCGAGAGTACTTCTCAGCAGATTCGAGCAAGAGCTTGATCCGGGAGAGAGGGAGACCCTCCACGAATACACAGAGATAATGAGAAGGACGATTCCTTTCTGGGGAACCTAGCCTCAAGGACAAGCCCGCAGTCGAAAAGACCAGTCACAGCTTGGAAATGTTAATAAGCGTTCTATCCCTCGCTATAGCTCACACGCTAGAGGGGTTTACATTGCCCAAGTTTAAGCTCATAGTCTCGCATACCGATACTGGGAAGTCGGAGACCCTTGAAATCGAGGATGCCAAGGCTCAATCCATGATTGGAAGGAGAATCGGCGAGACGATAGACGGGTCAATAATCGATATGAAGGGAACTAAGCTCCAGATCACGGGAGGATCCGATAAGGACGGGTTCCCTATGAGGAGGAGTATACGCGGAGGAATCCGCGTAAACGCAGTCTTATCCGACGGTCCAGGATTCCACCCGAGAGGTCGGGGAGAGAGAAAACGTAAGATGATCAGAGGCGATACTGTCACGGAGGAGATCGCACAGATCAACATAAAGGCCCTCGTGACTCCGAAAGAGGAGAAGAAACCCAAGCGAAAGAAAGCGGAGTCCGAGAAAGCCTGAAACCGCCCAAGTGAGAAGCGGAAGTTGCAGAAGTACTTGTGGGGAAACATTTGGGAAAGAAGGAAGCTGGCGGACAAGCCGAGGTAAACATTGGAACCGCAGGTCATGTAGACCATGGAAAGACAACATTAATCCAGGCACTGACGGGGTCATGGGCATCAAAACACTCCGAAGAGCTAAGACGCGGCATCACGATCAAAGTCGGCTACGCCGACGCGGCGATCTACAAGTGTCCGAAATGTCCTTCACTCGGACGCTACACCGTCAAGGAGACATGCCTTAAGTGCGGCGGACCTGCGGAACTCCAGAGAATGGTCAGCTTCGTAGACTGCCCTGGACATGAGGTTCTCATGACAACAATGCTATCAGGAGCAGCCATAATGGACGGAGCGCTCCTAGTCATAGCGGCAGACGAGAAGGTTCCCCAACCGCAGACAAGGGAGCATCTAGCAGCACTAGGAGTGATAGGTATAGAGAAGATCATAGTGGTTCAGAACAAGATCGAACTGGTGCCGAAAGACCAAGTTCTCGAGAATCACAAGCAGATCCTCAAGTTCATCGAGGGGACAATAGCAGAAGACGCCCCAGTTATCCCCATCTCAGCGCTTCACGGAGCCAACATCGACGTGCTCCTCGAGATGATCGAAACGAGAATCCCTACTCCTAAGAGAGATCCTTCAAAGCCGCCAAGAATGTACCTGGTAAGATCATTCGACGTGAACAAGCCAGGGACACCGGCGGAGAAGATCGTGGGCGGCGTCCTAGGAGGGTCGCTCCAGCAAGGAGTGCTCAGAGTAGGTGACGAGCTGGAGATCAGACCTGGGATCAGATCAGAATCAAAGGGGAAGACAGAGTATGAACCGCTCTTCTCCGAGGTCGTGACCCTGCACGCAGGAGGGCGAAGAGTGGAAGACGCCACATGCGGGGGACTCATAGGCATAGAGACTACGCTTGACCCGTCGCTGACAAAGGCTGACGGCCTCGTTGGGAACGCTGTCGGTCGACCTGGAACACTACCTTCCGTCGCTGAATACCTTGAACTTGAAACCCACCTCTTCGAACATGCCATAGGAACAAAAGAGATGGCAAGGGTGGATAAGATCAAACCAAGAGAGACGCTGGTCCTGAACGGAGGAACCGCGGTAACAGTCGGAGCCGTGGCAGGAACTAGAGGAGACATAAGCGAGTTCAGCCTGCGAAGACCGATCTGCGTCGACCAATCGGACAGGGTTGCAATAAGCCGGAGAATAGAAGACAGATGGCGGCTGATCGGATACGGCGTTGTCAAAGGAGTCCAGTAGAGGCGGAAGGGGGACGCACCCCGAGAAGAGAAGACCTCTGAGGGTGATCCTCGACTCGAACTTTCTGATCACCCCAGCAGAATACCACATTGACATATTACAGGAGATTCCGAGAATTTTGGGTAGAAGCGTAAGACCTGTCGTACCCTCCGAAGTCTACAAGGAGATCGAGCGGATCTCGCTCCGATCTGGAAGAAGAGATTCTCTTGCGCTGACTCTGATCAAGAAGTGTAAGGTCCTAGACATGAAGAAGAGCGAAGATGAGAAGGTTGACGACGCAATAGTCAGACTCGCCCAGGAATGGAAAAGTCCTGTTGCGACGAACGATCAAGTCTTGAGGAGGAGGCTGAGATCCCTGGGAATACCGGTTTTGAGTATGAGAGGGAAGAAACGATTAGAGCTTCACGGGGTAATAGACTGAGCTGGGGAAGCATTCCCTAAAGATTATTAGGAGCATCACGAGCTGATACTCAGCCCGAAACCAACTGAAGAAGGTCCCCACGAGGCTATGTTCAAACTTGTTCAATGCCAAGATCTGATCCGGATACCCCCAGAGAGATTCGGGGATCCCTTTGAAGAGATCGCATATGGGGTACTCAAGGCAAGATACGAAGGGATAGTGACGGAAGATCTGGGATATATAATCCTTGTAACGGACATGGAAGTCGAACCCATAGGAAAGATCATTCCAGGAGACGGCGCTACCTACCACCGTGCCACATTCACACTGTTGACCTTCCACCCAGAGATCCAAGAGGTCGTGGAGGGGGAAGTAGTTGAGACAGAGGACTTCGGAGCATTTGTCAGAATCGGCCCGATAGACGCGCTCCTACACGTGTCCCAGATAATGGACGACTTCATGTCCTACGACGATAGACAAGCGATACTCCTAGGAAAGGAGACCCAGAGGAGGCTGACTCAAGGGGACCTGGTTCGAGCAAGAATCACAGCAGTGAGCCTGAGCAAAGGAGGAGCAAGCGGGAAGATCGGACTCACATGTCGACAGCCCTTCCTAGGGAAGCTTGACTGGATAGCGGAAGACGTCAAGAAGGCAAGGGGACCTGCCTCCGAAACCAAGAAAGAAGGAAGAGCCTGATGCCCGAAAAAGCTTGCAGAAACTGCCATTTCATCGCATCCGGATACATATGTCCAAACTGCAAGTCAACGAATCTCTCCGACGATTGGACAGGAATCGCGATAATCATCAACCCTGAGAAATCACTGATTGCACAAAAGATGGACGTAAAGAAACCGGGGCGATACGCGATCAGAGTTCGATAATCTTGCCCGCCAGGAAGCTGACCGAGGAAGTCAGGAGAGAACTAAAGAAACCCCTAGGGCTCCTCTTACCCGAGAAAGATGAACAGACAGCCGGACGGCTCAAACGGATTCTGGAGGAGCACAGGACAGGAAAAACCGTTGTAGTGGGAGACTACACAGCAAAAAGGATTCTCGAGAACAGGTTAAGCGCCAATGTAATCGTCCTCGACAATAAGACTATGCGGAAGAATATTGCACCCCTCGCAACAGCTCAAGAACAGACAATCCGAGTGAGAAACCCAGCCAGCACGATAACCGAAGAGGCTTGGAAAGCAGTCAAGGAAGCAATGAAATCAAGCAAGAAGACAGAGATACTGGTAGACGGCGAGGAAGACCTGTTAACGCTTCCAGCCATCCTTTTCTCTCCGGTAGGATCCCTAGTCATGTACGGTCAACCTCAGGAAGGAGTTGTAGTAGTAGAGGTAACGAGGAAGAAGAAGATCATGATCGGAGAGATCGTGGACAAGATGGAACGAGACTAACCGCTTTTCTTCAAGAATTCAGCGTAGCCGCACTTGCCACATGCGAAACGGTCCGGGTGGGCAGCCATCAGAGAACCGCACCTAGGACACTCCTTAAGCCGCCGCACAAGTGCACCCCCCTCAATCAGATACCGAGGGCGGGAGGCTTTTTTCTCAGAATCCTCTGCCAAAGCTCATCTCACCATCCTACTCCGACTTCGATGGAGGCTTCTTCTCAACAGGCTTCTCCTCAACAGGCTTCTCCTCAACAGGCTTCTCCTCAACAGGCTTCTCCTCAACAGGCTTCTCCTCAGGTGGAGCGCTTCTCTTGAGAAGATAGTCTCGCCCGACTAGTTTGGCTCTCTCAATTGAACTGTATACCTGCGCCTCTCCTTCCGTTGAGTTGCCCCCTGTCCTTGAGATCATTTTCACGATGTATACCTGGTTTAAATCGACATTGAACCTAGCCGCAATCTGGCGGTTGACCTCTGCCCGGGTTGGAGTCCCAGCAGATGGATGCGAGATCGAGAAGACGATCTCCCTACGCCCAAGCAAGACATTCTCGATATCAGATATTATATTCAGCTTCATCGAGATCATCCAAGTCTATACGCTTCAGTCTATGCTATCGTCATTCTTACATCTGATTCTTAAGGCTAGAGCAGGAAACCTGCGTCACTCGGCTTATCATACTCGACAAGTTCCTCTTCAGAGAAGAGTATGCGCATCTCTCGTTTCGCACTTTCCAAACTGTCCGCAGCGTGGATGACATTCTTGCGCGTTGTGAGGGCGAGATCGCCACGGATAGTCCCCGGCGTAGCTTCCAGGGGATTGGTGGCGCCAATCATTCCCCTAACCACATGTACAGCGTTTGGACCCTCAACCACGACCGCAACAATAGGACCTGAGGTTACGTGTTCGATTAGAGGATTGTAGAAAGGCTTTCCTCGATGCGCCTTATAGAGTTCGCTTGCACTATCCGGAGACAGCCTCACCAACTTCAGACCGACAATCTTCAAGCCCTTTCTCTCCAGCCTAGAAAGAAGCTCACCCACTAGCGATCTCATTAGTGCTTCAGGTTTCAGCATGATGAACGTGCGTTCACTCAGATCCGTCTCTCCTCCTTACCGTAGTGCTGAGTCCATTTCAACTTCCGAGGATCCCTGCCAAGCTTCAACACATTCTTCTTACATTTGCTGGAGCAGAACCAGTAGATCGTTCCATCGACTTTCACATACATACTTCCCGTCCCAGAAGGAAACTCCTCGCCGCAGAAAGAGCACCTATGCAACCTCGGCATCGAGAACCACCAGAATCCTACTTGATCTTTCTAGCCTCACGTTCCGTCTCTCGAAGCATGAGAACGTCGCCTATTCGAACAGGCCCCTTCACATTCCTGCTGAGAATTCTGCCCTTGTCCTTCCCTTCAAGTATCCGCACGCGGACCTGCATAACCTCACCAGTCACACCTGTCCTGCCCACGATCTGGATGACCTCGGCCGGTGAGGGGGCTTCGACCTCTCTTGGACGTGAACTCAATACAGATCAACCTGTGAGTCATTGTTTCTTAAGTTCTTCAACCTTCTTGACGATATCCTTCACCAGGTCGATCGAGTTTCCAGGATCCACAATAGAGACTGCTGCCGAAGGAACATCGATACCGGAGGACGAGCCCAGCTGGTTCTTGCTCGGAACGAATATGTATGAGACCTTTCTCTCCTCACACAAGAGGGGTAAGTGAGCTACGACCTCAGGGGGTTCCACATCTTCAGCGATCAAGATCAGTTTTGCTATCCCCCGCTCTATGGACTTTGTGGCCTCGTTCGTCCCCCTTCTGATACTCCCTGTGTCCCGAGCTATCTGAACTGCCTCATAAGCAGCATCTGAGAGCCCCTTCGGAACCTCGAACTTAACGTAAAAGGGCTTAGTCATCGGCTTTCACCTCGTTCAGAAGCTCTAGAGATAGATGAATTGGCTCAAACTATGACAACGCTGGTATTTAAGAAGCTTTCCCCTTTCGATGGCAGAGAATCTCAACTGTGAAGGAAGCAACCAAATCTCATCGGCGGACATCTGTCGCTTGATTCGCACGAAGACAGCCAAGACGTAGCCAACCCGTAGCGTTGCCTACTTGTATGCCAGCTCTGCGAAGCCGGCACTCGCCCTAACAAACCAGCAGGGGGCTAAGTGTGGGCAAAACGGACCATCAGGGTCTCGTCTACTGTGTCTACACATACAAAGCCATACCGCTCAAATTGGATAATCTGACTCGGTTTCAGGCTAAGTACGGAACGCTCGGAAAACCCAATATTCACTGAGTTGTCAGGCATCAGCACCTTTGTATCTACCCAATCGTCACCAGGAATCCAGTGTATGAGCTGAGCGCCTAATCTTCGGGCCTCCTCGTAGGACTCGCTGACAAAATCTGCATCGATCCTTCCGTTGCTGCTGATGGTTCTGACATTAAAGAGACCGATCAACCTTACCGTCTTTCCCTCGGAAAGGTGTTTCCTGTCGTTCCCTGAGATGTAAAACGTGTAGACCCCGTTCTTCGGGATCACTTCAAAAGTTCTGTATCCTCTCTCTTGGTGTTCCGGGTGGACAGGGATCTTGGCTGTGAAACCGTTTGGGATTCCCGACACGGTCATCTCAAGTGGGCTTGAGACAAAGAAATATCGATCGGCCAAACCATCGACTATCTTGCGGTTATGGGCGTAGAGGGTCTTCCAGCTCAGAGTGGCGTCCACAGGATTGAGACCAACCTCATGAATCATTCTGCGGATTGCTTCAGCGGTTATCCCTCTCTTTCTGAGAGCAATCAATGTTGCCAGCCGAGGATCATCCCAGCCATCGTACTCACCAGTCCTAACGCCAGCAAGAACTTTGGATTTGCTCAGCACAGAACCGACGATTCTTAGTCTGCCGTAATGGACTGTCTCAGGATACTCCCACCCGAGGTGCCCGTAGAGGTAACGTTGACGGGTCTCATTCGTCAAGTGTTCTTTGCCTCTGATAATGTGAGTTATCTGCATAAGGTGGTCATCTATGCCACAAGCGAAGTTGTAGAGCGGCCAGACTTGGTAGGTATTCCCGGTGCGTGGATGGGGATGTGTCTCGGTATCGATGATTCTAAGGGCAGGCCAATCACGGACGGCGGGATTTGGGTGGTTAAAATCCGTCTTTATCCTTACTACTGCTTCGCCCTCCGCATACTGTTTCCCGAGCATCCTGTCCCATCTTTCCACATTCTGCTCCGGCGACCTAGATCTACAAGGACAGGGCTCTTTCGCGGACATCCGAGCCCGAAAATCCTCGGGGAGACACTCACAGACATAGGCGTACCCGAGAGTCAAGACTTTACGAGCTAGATCATAGTAGATTGGAAGCCTGTCACTCTGGATGAACTCTTCATCCGGATCGCATCCCAGCCAAGAGAGGTCTTCTCTAATCGCCACATAGAACTCGGGCAGAGGAGGTTTCCCCTTAGGATCCGTATCCTCGAACCTGAGAAGAAACTTCCCGGAATACTTTTCTGCGTAGTCATGACTCAGAATTACAGCTCTTGCGGAACCGAGGTGGAGAACACAGTCGGGGTTCGGGGAGAAACGTGTCACAACTTGATCGTATCGCTCGGCACGTGGAAGTGGGAGAAGACCTTTCTCCTCACGCTCCACCCTTCTCTCTTCCAGAAGATCAGGCCAATACTTCGCCACAATCTCTCTCTGCACGGAGAGAGACATCGAGTTGATCTCATCGACTATCCTCCGGACCTGTATTCCAACCTCATCTGCATGTGATCTGAGTTCGCTACGGTCTGCCAGAACTCTGCCGAGAACCGATCCTACTTCTGCTCGACCTTTGTGACGAATTGCATTGATCAGCACGTATTTTCGAATCAGATCAGTGATCTCGCTGGACACTACTCATCCACCGAATAGAGAGCTCATGGCTGGCAAGCCTAGAGAAGAAGGGAGAGAACTAATAAAACCTTGCCAGGGCTGGAAGCGGCAGACTGGCATAGACTACAGATCAACGATACGTCAGAAGCTTCTGGCAACAAAGAAGTCGGCAAGCTCCGTGAGAGCCTTTTTTGCACGAGAATCGGGAAACGGATCCAACTCTTTTTTTGCTAGACTAACAAGTTCCTCAGCCCTGACTCGAGAGTACTCAATCGATCCCATGTCCTTGATTACATCGATTGCCTCATGAATCTGCTCATCTGAGGCTTCGGCCCTTCCAAGAACATCCAAGATGATCTTTCTCTGCTTCTCCTCCGCTTTCTGAAGCGCGTGGACAACGATGAGCGTCTTCTTACCTTCCCGGAGATCGTCCCCTACAGGCTTTCCTAGAGTGTCCTCGCTGGCGGTTAGCCCCAGAATATCGTCGGTGATCTGGAACGCTATCCCACTTCTCAACCCAAATGAACCCATCTTTTCGATCTCTGAAGGGTTCGCGCCCCCAATGATTCCGCCGGACTTCGCGGACGCTTCGAAAAGCGCGGCAGTCTTCTTCTGAATCATAGTGAGGCATTCGGATTCGCTTATTGATCTCCTGGACTCATAGGAGAGATCCAGTGCTTGACCTTCACAGATCTCGATCGTGACCGACGTAAGTGCATCTACCACCTGAAGGAGACGATCCGAGGATACGTCCCCTGGGGGAGTATGTTTTACTAAGGCCTCGTAGACTTTGGCGAAGAGGCAGTCGCCGGCAGCAATCGCGATTGGAATACCCCAGACTTCATGAACCGTTCTCACGCCCCTACGCGTAGCGGACCGATCCATTATGTCATCGTGGACCAGTGTGAATGTGTGAAGCAACTCAACCGCGGCCGCGGTGGAAAGGGCGATGGTTTCTGATCCCCCGCACATCTCACAGGACTTCATGACGATGAAGGGACGAACCCGTTTTCCTCCCGCCCTTATGATGTGGTTCGACGCCTCGTAGAGGATCCTGGGCTCTTTCTCAACAGGGACTATCCTACCGATCTTCTCATCTACGAGCACCATCTTCTCAGTTATTTCAACCATCAACTCTTCAAACATTGGCAGATCTCCTAGCCAGATCTATCGTAGAATATCCTCTTGAGAAGAGCCAGTCAGCCAAGGACCCGGTCGCAACGATTGGAACCTGTCCCAGTTCCTCCAAGTCTTCAGCACCCGTAAGAAACATTGCGCAGCTCAACTCGTTCAAGACCATCTCAATCTCCCATTGGAGTTCCCTTCTGCCCCTAGCCGCAGCCTTAAGGAAAGGCAAGGCGACACCAACTAGATCCGCGCCTAGAGCTATCGATTTGGCGGCATCGAGACCAGAACGAATGCCTCCCGAGGCGATCAGAGGAAGAGAAGTCGATCGTGCACATTCCACTATGCTCACAGCGGTCGGAATACCCCAGTCCCAGAAGGTCTTACCCAGCCTGATGCCTACATCGTCGCCCAGATCTCTTGCTCGGTAATACTCCACAGCAGCCCAACTCGTCCCTCCCGCACCCGCAACATCCAGGATACTAACCCCGGCGTCTTCCAGCCGCTTCGCATCTTCAGATGATACCCCGGCACCCGTCTCCTTTACTATCAACGGAACACCAAGCGCCTTCCTAATCTCCCGTATCTTGTCCAAAACCCCTCGATATTGCGGCTCACCCTCTGGCTGCGCGGCTTCCTGAAGGGAATTCAGATGGATAGCCAGACCATCCGCCTCAATCATGTTGACCGCTTCCGAAGCCTCCTTGATACCCCATCCGGCTCCCAGTTGGGGGGCACCCAGATTCGCCATCAGGGGAATACTTGGAGCTGCGTCTCTCACAGCTCGAAAAGTCCTCGCGAGACTGCCGTCCTCGATGGCAGCTCGCTGGCTTCCAACCCCCATCGCCAAGCCCATTCTCTCCGCGACCTCTGCAAAGACGATATTTATCTTCTCGGCTTCTCTGACACCGCCCGTCATGGCTGATATGACGATCGGGGCTTTCATCCGCTTCTTTAGAAAGACCGTGGAGAGATCGATATCATTCCTGTTCATCTCGGGTAGAGCCCGATGGACCAGAGTGAGATCTCCAAAACCTGAACGGACATATTGGGCTTGAACATCCTTATCTAGGCACACTCTCAGATGGCTTCCCTTTCGTTTTTCAGTCTCATCCGTCATGTCTACTCACCAGCGAAAATTCTTGTTCCAACAAAGTCTTGTCCTTCGAGTGCTGCGAGCAGCCTACCCGGCCTGGATGCATTCACTACGACAACCTCAATCCCATTCTCAACGGCTGTGATAAGTTCACTGATCTTCCCGAACATGCCACCAGTTACATCGGTCGAAGTGGACCTCCCGAGAGAAGAGACCAGTCTCTTCGCCTCTCGGAGCGATAGGCGCTCTATCAACTCGGCATTCGAGTTAAGATTAGGATCTGAGGTGAATATTCCATCAACGTCCACTCCGACGACAAGTCTATTCGCGTTCAGGCTGACTGAGAGTCTCGAGATGAGTTGATCTCCGGACAGGATCGTGAATCCCAAGGCACGATCCGAGACTGCATCACCGCAAGTCACGGGTGCGAAACCTCTCCTAAGCAGCTCACGGAGGGGTGTAAGCTCAACGCTCTCGATACGCCCCCTAAACGTGGTGATATACGAACAGGGGAATAGAGGCACTGCGGGAACACGTCTTCTTAGCAATGCATCAACTATGAGACGGTTCAGCTCGATCATTGCCATGCGAACTTCACAGAAACCGAGTAGCTGCTCCTCCCGCTCGAAGCCTTCCCTTATGCGATGCTTTTCCGCTAAGGGGTGGCCGAAAGAGCCACCACCATGCACGATCAACACCTGAGGGAGACGCGCTTCCGCGATCTCCTTGGCAAGCCTACGAATCGCAGGGCGATCTGCTTTCAGATACGAGTCCTTGTCTGTAATAACGCTTCCTCCAAGCTTTAGTGACGTGAAGCCTTTCAGAGGAGGCAAGCCTTCACGCCCTCCTTAGACTCGTGTACGCGGATAGTCCGTCCTCCCGCTGTTTCTATCGCCCTAGCGACCTCATCGATCTTGCTCTGATCCGCGAGAGCAATCATGCATCCACCCCCACCCGCCCCGGTAAGCTTCGATCCCAAGGCACCCGCTCCTCTCGCCGCATTCACAAGCTTATCCAGCACATCGTTTGAAACCCCAATGGCTGAGAGGAGACCGTGATTCAGGTTCATCAGTTCTCCGAGGCTTCGAAGGTCACCCTTACGCAGCGCCTCAGCAGCCGAGGCAGCTATGTTCCCGCCTGCGTGAATGATCAGGTCCATTACCTTGGGGAACTCCTCTCTCCGCTCTCGTACCATGGCAACGAGTTTCCCTGTCGACCGTTTTTGACCAGTGTCACCTATCACAAGCGGGATTGGGGTAGATACCTTGAGGGGGTCGAAGCCGCAGGTACGCCTATACATGATCACGCCTCCAAAAGTACTGATAGTCTGGTCGATTCCGGAGGGCCTGCCGTGGACATACTCTTCGGCACGGTATGCAAGTTGCGAGATCTCCTCTCTCGAAAGATCAAGCTTGATGAACCTCGCGACCGCGGCGACGGTTGCCACCGCAACGGCGGCAGAAGAGCCCATCCCGGCCGCAATAGGGATCTCCGACTCTACTCTAACACTGAGCCCACCCTTGAACCCATGTTCCTCGGAGACGGACCTTACAGCCAGATAGATGGGCTCCAGCACCTTCCTTGCTTCCATCCCTCCAACCTTAGGGGTGAAGGAATCGCCGGAGAAGGTACCTGACAGCGAGAGATCCTGAGACTCCACCCGCACTCCAGGTTCCGGGGCTTCTCCCACAGAGACACCTGCTCGGAGATTTACAGCCATCACTACTGCAGGTTCATCATAGACGACGAAGTGTTCTCCGAAGAGGATCACTTTGCCCGGTGCCGAAGCAGATGCCTTCAATATCGGTATCTCCCGAGATAAGACGAGATACACTGGAGAAGAACCACAGTATCTCGGAAAAGCTTTCTGATACTAGACTTCGAGAGACATAGAGGCGTATCCTACAACCGCGTCCATGTCGCCCGTGATGTCCCCGCTGGTTCTGTAGCTCAGCAGGCGTGCAGTCTTCGAGCCTAGCTTCTTCGCGGCAACGATGGTTGTCATCACAGGACCGTATCCACACATCGAGATATGGTGGGAAAGGACAACGTCGTTCAGCCTTTCCTCGTCGAGTTCCCGGATAGCCTCAACGACCATTGAGTCCTTTCGCTCAGCTTCCTGCTGAGACTCGTAATGGGTTAGATCGGTTGAGGCGACTATCACCAGTCCCCGATCCTTCCCCACAGAGGCTATCGTTTTGCCGATCTCTCTACAGGTCTTTAGATCCTGCATCATCAAGGAGATAGGAACGAATCTGAAAGAGCCACCATACATGTATTGAAGAAATGGAAGTTGGACCTCGATCGAGTGTTCATAGCGGTGGGCGGACTCATCGACGTCAATAAGCCCTGAAGCTCGCCAGATCTGGTTCGCCAACTCTCTGTCTATGGCTGTGTCCCCGAGTGGTGTGCGCCAGACGCCTTCGGTCATCATTGAGACCCCACTACCCAGACCAGTATGATTGGGACCAAGAATGACCGCCGTCTCCGGGGTGCCATCGGTTCCCAGCTCCAGATAAGAATGCGCGGCTACGTGTCCGGAGTACATATATCCAGCATGCGGAACGATGATTCCGGTGACCTTTTGGGGCTTACCGCTTCGAACTTCAGGAATCTTCCCGGGACCATATTTGTGCTTGAAGCAGTTCTCTATCTCAGATCGAAGGCTTGCCGCTGATCCAGCGTAGAAAGCGCCTGCCTGGCTCGGATACCTGACCTTCATCCCTGAAACGCTATTCCTCTGAGACACCTATAGCTACTTCGGTTAGTTTGGTCTCAAAGTCGTCTATCGTTACCGCCAGATCTTCTGTTTCGGATAGTTCGCCTCTCTCGCGTAAGAGCTGTCGAGCAAGAAGCCAGTAGACCGTGGCTAGAGCACGACGACCCTTATTGTTGGTCGGTATGATGAAGTCGACCTGTGATGTGCTGTTGTCTGTGTCGCATAAGGCAACCACGGGCATCCCAATCGCGGTCGCTTCGTTGATGGTCTGTTCATCAGCCTTAGGGTCTGATACAATTACTACTTCGGGCTCTATATGACCCTTGTATGATGGGTTGGATAGGAAGCCTGGCATGAATCTCCCTACCACGGGGATAGCACCGGCGACCTCGCAGAACTTTGTGATGGGGGTTCTGCCGTAAAGCCTAGCTGAGACCGCGACGATCTTGGAGGGCTCGAACTGACTGAGAAACTTAGCTGCAGTTCTTATCCGATCGTCTGTCTTCTTGACGTCGAGCACGAATAACCCGTCAGGTCTTACTCGAAAGATGAAGGGCTCCATCTCACCGGTCTTGATCCTAGTTCCAATGTGGATTCCGGCGGACAGCAGGGTGGTGATAGGCAGCAGTAGCTCTGCTTCTCCAGCAGCCTCTAGCGCTTCCTCCTCGACCGTCTTTGCAGAGACTTTCTCTTCTCCTTCCAGCGACGTATCTTACCCTCCTACTAGGCCTTCAGCTCAGCCAGCCTTGCAGCAGAGCCGAGGGTCTCCTCGATTCGAATCAGCTCATTGATCTTCGCTAACCGCTCTCCTCCGATTACCCCGGTCTTTATGATTGGGCATCGAAGACCCACTGCGAGATGAGCGGGATGCACGTCTACCGTCTCACCTGACCGGTGTGACAAAACCGGGATGTATCCCACACTCTTCGCGAGCCTAACGGCTTTTAGAGCACCTGTTAAAGTTCCGATCTGGTTCGGTTTGATTATGATCGAGTTTGCAGACCCCAGGCTTATGCCTTTTGAGAGCCGCTCTATGTTAGTGGTGAAGAGGTCATCGCCGCATATCAAGCAGTTCTTGACCCCTCGGCACAACTCCGCGAAGCCCTCAAAATCCTCCTCGTGGAGCGGATCCTCAACATATGCTAGGTCGTACTGCTCGACAAGTCCACGGATGTACTCGATCTGTTCACCCTGATCTCGGCTGACCCCGTCACGGGGATAGACATACTTCTCGGCCTTGGCATCCCACAGGGAAGATGACGCCACATCAAGGGCTGCTCTAACTTCAACTCCAAGTTCACGCGAGACATCTTCACAGGAGGAGCATACGATTTCTAGGGCTTCCTCGTTACCCAAGTTTGGTGCCCAAGCCCCCTCATCACCCTTGCCGCCAGTGAAGGTTCCATCAACCTTCTCTATTCTCTCCCGTACAGAGCGATGAACAAGTATATTTGACTCTGCCGCCTGTGTGAACGACCCAGCCTTGACAGGAATAGCCAAGAACTCTTGAATATCAGGAGCCTTTCCGCCAGCATGTTTGCCACCACCCAGAACATTTCCTAGCGGGTGTGGCAGCTCTGTCGCTGCGACTCCGCCGAGATGTTGGAAAAGTGGTATTCCGTGCGATGAAGCCGCGGCTTCCGCAACAGCCAGAGATATCGCGATTGAGGTGTTTCCGCCAATCTTTGAAAGATTGGCGCTTCCATCGATCTTACACAGCAGCTGGTCGATTGCCTCCTGCTCGTCTGCGTTCATACCGATGAGCTTCGGGGGAACAAGCCTGGAGACGAGTTTGACCGCCTTCGAAACCCCCCCATCAGGATAAGAGACTACCTCAAACTTTCCTGTGCTCTTGCCTGCTGGAGCACCAGCACTTCCAAATCCTCCGTAGGTGGAGACCTCCACTTCTATCGTGTCCAAGCCCCTGCTGTCAAATATCCTTCTCGCGTGAATCTCATCGATTATGGTCTCTATGCTCAAACTCAGCTCAATCCTCCACTCTGCGAAGCGTTCTCCTTCGACGTCTCGTAGAACTTCAGGATCTCTTCAAGTATATCGACATGCGAAAGGAGCATCCTACGGCAGCAGTACCTCTTCACGCCGAGTCTGTCAAGAACCTTTCCGGGATTCTCGCCCTTGTCAACTCCTTTGGCAAACTCCTCCCACTTGTCGCCAACCACTGTACCGCAGGTGAAACAGCGGACAGGAATCATCATGTTGGACCACCAAGAAGCATTTGATGCGACCTATGAGTAGCTCGCCTTACTTGGGCTATCTTCGATATATAACCATTACATCGGTAACCGATCTTGAGTCGAAGGGACCTGAGATTTCGCCACACTCTATCGATAGCTCTTCTGTTTTCGAGTTCGGGCAGAGGGCCCGCCGAACTTCTTCGGTTCGGTTCTTCTCTGGTCACCGACCAGCATTGTCCGATCGTATTCGATCAGCCTACGCCTAATCTCGCTTCCTCTATTCCACTGGACTAGGGCTCTGGCAAGGGCCATGCGAGTCGCTTCTTCTTGACCCATGAATCCGCCGCCCTTCACATGGATATCTACATCGATCTCTCCCCATGCTTCGTTACCTGCGAGTCGAAGAGGCTCCCAAATCTTCTCTTGTGCGATCGCGGGTTGATAGACAGGTAGAGGGATATTATTGATACGTATTCTTCCCTTTCCTGGTCTGACTGTTGCTCTTGCTATGGCTGTCTTCCTTTTGCCACTAGTTAGTAAGACTCTTTTCCTTGCTGAGGACAATCTAATCAGCCCCTTGTCTCTTCCAGCCTATCTCGGCTGCCAATTCACCTAGAAGGACATATCTGCCTTTAAGTCTCTCCGAGCCGGCCTCAGGAATCGTCTCCATGGCTGATTCCTTGAGAGTCTCAGGAATCCCAACGTATACCCTCAGCCGTCTCAAGCAGAATCTTCCGCTTGCCTTGTCCATCGGTAGCATCCCGCATACGGCATCATGGAGTATTCTGTCAGGTCGCCTAGAGTGGAATGGACCGTACTTGGGGTTGGCTACCGATTTGACTTTCAAGAAGTCTTTCCATTGCCGGACAAGGCTCGACCTCTTACCCGAAACTACCGCTTTCTCCGCGTTGACAACGTAGACCGTTCCTCCGATTAGAAGTCTGCGTGCTACCGCGTTTGCCACCCTTCCAAGGATTAAACCTTCCGCGTTAAAGATGATCCTGTTATCGTTTGGCTCAGCCATCGCCTCTTCACCCTAGCATCTTGACCCGTGATCCCTTGGGGTTGGCCTCCATTAGCCGTGTTATTGTGAGGCATTCGCCTCCAGCCTCGGCGATGGCTTTCTCAGCTGAGGCCGAGAACTTGAAGGCAGCGACCTTAACGGGGTGACTGATCGTTCCATATCCCAGGACTTTCCCGGGAACAAGAACTGTATCGTTCGCGGAAGTCGAGCGCGCTATATTATTGATGTTAACTTCTATCCGTTGACTCCTAGCTCTCTCGAGTTTATCAGCAACGGCTCTCCAGAGTCTGCCATCGCCCTCGGCATGTTTCCTCTTCAGGAGACGGATCAGCTCGATTAACTCTTCATTTGTGGCTCTCAATATCCTCGCTCCTAATCCATGTTCCACTACAGTTCTTTCATGAGGGTTCTAGTCTTATCTGCCAAGATCTCGGCTGCCTCAAAGATTAAGCGATCCACAGGCAGGGCACCCGTAGACTCAACCTCGAACATGAAGGAATCCTTGTCTGATGCGACCTTGATTGCCGGAGGAGTGAGAGGGCAGGCCCGCACACAGTCCTCACAGAGCGTACAGTCCATCAAGTTCTTCGCTACAAGCGATCCATTCTCGACGGATAATACTTTTCTGGGGCAGGACTTGACGCACTTGCCACAGAGATTGCAGTTTCTTGAGCTTATCTTCACCTCAGGCACGTACCTGTAAAAGCAGGCTGAGACCGGTTGCCACCTCGCATGCTTCTTTCCTTTACCGAGACGAGCATAAGCCTCAAGCCGGATCCGTTGACCAGGCACAAGCTTAATCAAAGGAATCTTCTCCTGAACAGGTCTGACATTCGGATCCTCGGACCTGATGTCTCCAGAGTACACGGTGACCGTGGACTCCCTCGGTTCAACGTCCAGGCTCAGCACAACCCTGCATTTGTTGCAGCCGAACTCGCTCTGACATGTACAATCTTCAGGCAGGACATACCTGTCCAAGTCGGTGATTAGGGGCATCAAGCCTAGGCGGTGGGCCAGCATCTCATCGCTCATGGCTGAGGAGTTTTCGACCATGATCACGTCGTCGATAGCCATGACTGGAACTTCGGAGATGATCGTCCTCCGTAAAGAGTTCATGAAAGGAACAGAGACTCCACGTATCAGGAATCGCCCAAAGTTCGCATTTCTCTCCAGTACCGAAATTTCCAAGTGACCACAGCCGTCTTCTTTGTAAACAGGAGAAGCCCAAAATCGAAGTGCTTCAAGAGAGAAGCAAAAGTAGGCTATATAACCTTTTCCGGTTCTCCCCGAACTTATCCTACGAAAAAGTTCATATAGACCAGCGCTACAATCGTAAGAATTCGCTTGGTGATTTGGAGTGACTGATTCGAACGCTGTCAGCCCTGCAGACTGGATAAAGAACATGTGGAAATGTCCAAACTGTGGAAAACGGTTCATCGATCGAGCAGAATTCGATGAACACATCACAAGCCACTTTGAGTGAAGAGGAAGCAATGTCTCCGACTCAGGCAACATCATTCTCTGTCTTGTTTGTATGGGCAGCATCTAGACGCTTACTTACTGGATAGTGCATGGTTATTCTCCAATGGGGACATCCTCTGGCGAGACATGTGGTTTTCAACTACGGGTCGTCCTCTATGGAGATCACGCTTCACCCCCATCAGGACACCCTTCATCAGGAGCCGGTCTGATTCCTAGATCTGAAAGCTGAAAGACGTTTAGGGTAGTCTTCAGCAAGAGTCAAGAATAACGTATTCCAGAAGACCAATACGGTAATACCAACGTACCCAAAGATATTGCCATTGAAGATTGGGTTTCGGAGGTCAGCCAAGGAATGTGCGAGTTTAAGGTCTTCTTGAACAGAGAGAAGGTTTTTGAAGAAGCCATATACGCGAAAGCCATGAGGAATGGCGTGATTCTCAAGGACATACTGGGAAGTAGAAGGGTATTCAAGAATTGCCACATACAGGAGATCGAGGTAGCCTCCGAAACCATGACTCTTTCCTCAATTAGGTCTGATTCGGAGACCGATCTCACCCCCAGAAGAGAAGGGATAGGAGACGCGCTGGCAAAAGCTGCCGGATTCCATGGTCACCTAGGTCCCTTTCTCATAGTTGGAGTCAGGATGGGACGGCTTGCCTTGGAGAGGTTTGAGATCGAACCCTTCTACGATGATACGGAATCCCTCTCTGTTGTGGCGGAGACCGGGACAAAACCCCCAATCTCATGTATAATTGACGGCATTCAATGGTCGACCGGATGCACGGTAGGCAACGGGAAAATAGGAATCGAAGATCTTGGAAGACCTAGTGCCAGATTCAGGTCAGGAGGACGTGAATTGAGGATAGGGTTGAGAGACCAGGTCTTAAGAAGAATTCAGAGCTCACTGGAGCTGCATCCATCAGAGTTTCAGGACTTGAACAAGGAGATCACTACTCTCACGGATAACGAACTCCTTCAAGTGAATCAAGGCCCTCGAGGCCGACTATGAGGAAAAGCGACGGCGGGATGACGACCCAGAAGCCCATGAGGTCTCCGTTTACCGAAGACTTCAAGAGAAGAACCGCAACATAGTGGGTGAAGAGTCCCTAACTGCTGTTTGTGAGATGCTTTGGTGCTGGATGAACTAGACAAGAAGATAATCGAGAATGTCCAGCGGAAGGGAAGAGTCGCCCTCTCTCGAATATCGGAGAATGTAGGGGTCTCGCATGTTGCTATCAAGAGACGACTTGACAAGCTGGAGAAGAACGGCTGGGTGAGTATCTCCGCAGGGTTGAACGGCGAGAAACTCGATCTGAAACTTGCGACCGTAACCGCGGAGATAGAGAACTACGACCGGCTGAGCGGGCTGCTCGAACAGTTTGAGAGCTGCCCGCGAACGATCCATCTCTCCTCCATCGGAGGATCGAAGATACTATCGATCCTGGTAGGTGAGGATCTGTCCACGCTAGAGAGTGTCCTAGGAACATGCTATCTGCGCACAAGAGAAGGCGTGAGGAACTCCTCGGTGGAGATAGGCAACCCCCCAAAGTACCCAAAGTTCCTGCCGATTAGAATCACAGGAAAGAAGATGAAGAGGAAGACCCCGTGCGGTACGGAATGCAGGAAGTGTGGCAGGTTCCTGGAGGGAATGTGTCCAGGGTGCCCCAGCACTAGGTACTACCGGGGTTCCTTATTCTAGAGTACCGAGAAGATAGGAAACTCACCTTATGAACTGTGGAGGAGGCTGCAACCATTCCTCGATCTACCAGGACACCCTTGTCCGATACCGATCTATGAGTTCTCTTCGCTTCGCTTTGTTCCATCCACTCACATTCTGGTAATACCCTGTTATTCTGGACCACCACTCGACGTTTGAAGAACCACAATTGCCACACTTGTCTTTCAGCCCACCAGAGACCGACCGGCAAGTCACGCAGAGCGTCAGATCCTTTGTGTATGCGAAATACCCAATCTGGGTTCCAGCTGCGATCTTCTTGGTTAATCTGTAGAGGGCTTCCGCATCAGGGTTTTCTTCACCTAACCAGACATGGAACATGTTCCCCCCACTCAGAACTGGGAAGAACTTGTGTTCGATATTCACCTTTTCTCCCAGTGAGATCTGAGCTCCTACATAGGTGTGGGTGCCATTGCTGTAGTAGATTGGGACATCCCTCAAGCCCCTCCGCATCATGACCTCAGAAGTATCTCTGTCTCCTTTAACCACCTGTTTGCTCCTATCCCTGAACTCGGGACTGGTCATGTCGGACACAGCAAGCCTCTGCGCACAGGATTCTGCCGGGGTCCTAGCCAAGGCAAGCTTGATCCCATGCTTCTCTTGGAGTTCTTTGAGGTACCGCTTCATCTCAAGCAGTGCCCTGATCGTGATCTTCACTGATTCCGGGCTCTCATGAAGCTGGGTCCCGGTGTGATACTGGGCCATCTCATTAGCCCCAACCAAGCCTATTGTATAGACCAGCTCATCGAAGTCTACCGCGGTCGCACCTGGGTGTCCGGTCACCGGGTCTCTCGGTGTCTGGGTTGCAAAGGGTATCCGCTTATTCTCGAGCATCAGATCCATCCAGTTTCTCTTGACCTTGAAGACGCGGACACTCAGATCGAGGAGTCTCCAGAGTTCCTCGAAGAGCTTCTGGTCGTCCCCCTCGGCTTTGTAGGCAGCCCTAGGCAGGTTCAGTGAGACTACCTGCCAAGAACCCATGCTGAAGTGTTTCCCGTCGACGAAATGCATCTTCTCTTCGAATTCGGAGTCGCTCTCCGGGGTTTCCACAAAGCAGTATGCGCAGCACTGGTAGCAGGAGACTCCCTTCCCGTATCCCCTGTATGCAGGTATCATGTTGTCGAAGTATGGACTTCCATGTTTGGCGGCGACCTTGTGCACGAGCAGCCAGTCCTCGTCATACTCGGGTTTGAATAGGTCTGGCTCCAGACCGTTCTCCAGTTTCGGGAAGTTGAATGGTTTGCCCCAGTAGTCTCCTTCTAGGGCTGCCTCGTTGATCGCCCTAAATAACAGCCTGACCTCGTCTTCGAACTCCCCGTAGGTTTCAGGTCCAACTCTACCTCTGTACACTGCCGGCTTGTCTTTCCAGATTTCTGGGACTCCGGGGGTGACTTGGATGTTGCTGAAAACCGGCTGACCACCTCTGGCAACATACATCTGCGTCAGTTCGAAGAACATCATCTGCATGAGTTGACTGATCTGCTCGTAGGACAGGCCAGACATATAGGGAGCCAAGAACACCAGATAGTTGTAGAACCCCTCCCCGCCTGAGAAGTTCGTCTGCGCCGCCGCCAGAACCTTCACCGAGTGGAGTACCGCAACCTCGGCGCGCTTTGCCGGTCCAGCCACAGAGGTTCTGGTTCCCAACCCATCAGGCATAAACCCGTAGTATAGGAAGTATCGCAGATCCCAGTCCTGACAGAAAGGCCTCGTGCCGAAGTAGTCCAGATCATGAACGTGAAAATCGCCTGAGAGATGAGCATCAGTCAAGTCAGGCGGCAGGAGCAGAAGATATTCTTCCTGGGAGGCGCGGTCAGCCTTCTTCTTGTGCGCCGTCTCGGAGTTGGGCTGGAGATTCGCGTTCTCCTTTGCCTCGAATCCATCCCCTATGTCTATCTCGAAGGCGTCGTAGATAGGACATCCGACCCTTGTTAAGATGTTCCTGTAGATCTTGTACTGAGGATTGCTGATACTCTCCTCGAGGAGTATTATGTTGACTATCTCCCGTATCAGTGGGCCGCTTACAAACTTCAGTTCCATCAGCCGGATTCTCTGCTCAGTCTTTATCGCTATCTCCTCAGCCTCGTGTCTGCTGATCGCTGGTATGTCGAAGAATACGTCTGCGATTACCGTCTCCTTCGTCAGCTGATTGACTATAGCTTCCTTGTCCCAGGGCAGAAGGTGACCGTCGCTAGTTCGAACCAGCGGCATATTCCTGCTGAGACTTATCTCTGATCTTTCTTCTTGATACAGG
>CAZBVH010000006.1:0-36374 GCA_964495315.1 uncultured Candidatus Bathyarchaeia archaeon
TCTCCTCCACGCAGGCTCCCCCCGAGGTCTGGATCGTAACCTTGGAGTTTGAGGAGATCAGGGAGCCAGCGACCCTCTGTGCGCCAGCCTCTCGGGCAGCGTTGATCGCTTCTTCCACGTATCCGACCAGCTTCTCAGGAGTAGGGGGTGCTCTGGAAGGCTCTAGTAGGGAGTAATCGTACATAAAGGGGCCGTTTGGTAGTGGAGCGTAGACCTCGGCGGGAGGGCTTGTCTTCGCCATGTTGACGAGCCTCCTCATCAGGCTTCCCAGGTTCTGTGTTGTGAGTAGACCTGTCGTGGTTCCAGCCCTCCCCTTCTCGACCATAACGAAGATCTCTGCCTCCAACTCGTGCCAGTGCTTCCCGACGGTGATCTCGTTGTTGGAGAATCGTATCATCGTGTCATGGCTCTCCCCAAGCTTCACCGCCACGTCTGTGGCCCCCTCCCTCTCACCGAGCGATATCAGGAACGGTGGAATCTCCTCCGCCCTCAAGTAGCTGCACCTCCAACTCTCACGCCTCGGAGCCTCACGTGGGGGCCGCCTGTCCAGACTGGGATCCCTTGCATCGGGTCTCCCTTCCCGCAGTAGGCGGCTTGGAATTCCAGGTCGTTACCGACGGCATCGACCGAGCGCCAGAACCCCTCAGTCGTTATCTCCAGTATAGGGTTCCTCACCCTCTCACCTAGGTCTCCGTCCTCTATCTGGTAGGCTTCGAGGCCCACGTAGCGTTGGTGATACCTCCGGTCGTCTATGTTCCACTCCATGAAGTTCTTGATGTAGACTCCTTCCTTCACGTCCTCGATGAGCTCCTCTTTATTGTGGTTGCCCGGCTCAAGGAACGTGTTAGCCATCCTAATGATCGGCTCAAAGCTGTGCGCTGTGGCCCTCGATGAGCCATTGCTCTTCACGCCGAAGGAGGGTGCCGTCTCCCGGTTCTGCAGGAACTCCTCAACAACCCCCTCCCTCATCAGGTAGCGCTTCCTCCCTTTCACTCCCTCCTCGTCGTACAGGTAGAACCCGAATGAGCCTGGTATGGTTGGGTCGTCCACGACGGAGACCAAGGATGACCCTATCCGTCTCCCGATCGAGTCAGGCGCGAGATAGGTCTCACCTGCCTGCGCCGCCTCTCTCCCGAGTATCCTGTCCGCCTCGGAGGGATGCCCGCAGGACTCGTGGCAGACCAGCCCGACGACCTCAGGGCCAAGGACAAGGTCCATCCCTCCTACAGGAGCCTTCTTGGCTTCCAGAAGGGTTCTCGCAAGTGTGCCGGCCTCCTCTCCCAAGAGAAGGGGTAGGTTCCATCTCTCCACCGCCTCCCAGCCAGCAGCTTCTCCCCTGTCGAAGAACCTTTGGACAGTACCCCTTTCCTGATCCAGTAGAGAGAGGAAGATGCTTAGGGCTGCTCTCGGGACGGAGCTTCGGACCTCGCCGCCATCACTGTTAAGAATCTGCTTCTCGGTCTTCAACGCGCTAAGACCGAGAATGGACCCCGAGAGCTTCACACCAGCCTTCTCCGAGGAGTCTTTCGCAGCCTTGTACCCGTCCCTCAGCAACTCAATCTTCGATGTGGGGTCGACGTCTTCGAATCGCACTCGAGGCTTCACCTCAAACCGTCCCCGATAGACCTCGCTGTCATCCATCGAGACCCCTTGAGCGGTCAGCCTTGAAGCCGCGCGGGCGATCGCGACAGCCTTCCCTGCAGCCCTACGCACTGCACGCCTGGTCAGAAGGTTTGTCACGGAAAACCCGAGGGAACGCCCGAGGATGACCCTGACAGATACTCCACGGACCTGAGAATACCTGGAGACTTCTGGTACCCCGTTCTTCAGGAGAACCGATTCGGAGACATCTGACTGAAATCTTGCCTCGGCGTAGGCTGCCCCGAGAGCCAAAGCCTCGTCCAGCGCAACCTTAAGTACATCTTCCAATACCCATCACACTTCTTCCAGATGAGACCGCTTCCCTAGCAGAAAAGGTAGTACGCGTCGCACACATATCTTATGTCTTCCAGTCTTGGATATGGTGACTCAGTACCTCCTCCTCTGTCAATTTCTCCGCGACAGCTATCATATTGACGATTTGATCCAAGAACAGGTGTACAGCCAGCTCGAAGATCGTTCCCAAGGGGTTAAGGGGTTCATGTTCGCCAGCAAGTTGTCTTGCATCGTAGCTTAGACCTCTGGATATCTTCGTTCTGCCTGGTATGCAGACAACCAGCTGAGCGGTCCTTCCCAGGGTTGATTTCGGGAATGAGGTCACGGCGACAACGTAGGCACCTATCTCTCTCGCCTTGCTCGCCATATTGCAGGTATTATCTGTCTCCCCGGAGCCCGAGATCGAGATGACAAGATCCTCAGCTGATATCGCCGGGATCACGGTATCGCCGTACGCGTACACCTTCTCGAAACCTAGATGACTCAGCCTCTGGGCGAACATCTTCCCTGCAAGCCCCGACCGCCCCTCACCGATAACGTATATCTTCCTTCCCGATTTGCCTCTGATGGCATCGCAGAAGGCGGTGGCCTCGCTGGGATCTATCTTGGATACGGTCTGCTTCACTTCCTCCAATGTCCTCTCCGCATACTCTTGGAATGAGGGGTAGGTTCCAGTAGATTTCTGAGGCATTCAAGTTCCCCCTCATAATGTTATGCTGGTTACAAGAAAAGCTTTCATTGCTGACCGGAGGCTCAAGCCGACAGCCCGCCAGTGTACGATTGCATTTCAGAGGCGTTTGAAGTAGGAAGGACCAGGTGCAACTATGCACCTGGACTAGTCTAGTATAGGTCGTCACCAAATCCTATGCCCTGCTATTCCTAAGCTTTCAGTTCCGCTCTGCATTCCTGGCGCAGGTAGTTTTCGTCAACTTCTACGAGTTCCTAAGACCATTGACCTAACCTCTTCCGTTACACGATCTTTCTCTCCCCGAAGTACTGCGCCAAAGGAAGAACCACCGTGTTCGCAAGTTTTTCTCAAAACTAATTAAGGCTGCACGGTCTCAGAACCCAAATCGTCTGCAGGGGTCATCATGTACGACCTTATAGTGAAGGCCGGGGTCGTCGTCGATCCGGCTCAGAAACTACATGATGTGAAGGATATCGCCGTCTCTAAGGGAAGGATCGCCGCGGTCGAGGATGAGCTTAGGGTTGATGATGCTAAGCTTGTCGTGAACGCCGACGGCAAGATTGTTACCCCAGGGCTCATCGATCTGCACGTGCATGCCTATGGTGGTGTTGGAAGATATGGGCTTGATGCCGATATCTCCTGTCTGCCTACAGGGGTTACAACCGCGCTGGATGCGGGAACGACAGGGGCGGAGACCTTCGTGGGCTTCAAGCGCTATGTTCTTGATAAGTCAAGGACACGCCTGTATGCCTTCGTTCATATCGTCACCGACGGATTAGCCAGAGAGCCTGAGCTTGATCGCCTCTCGAACGCTGACGCATCTAGAACGGCTGAGATCTGTGAGGCCTACCCAGATCTAATCCGGGGTGTTAAGGTCCGGCTGACGAGGAATGCAGTTGTCTCCGTGAACCCTCTAGACGCTTTGGATCTTGCACTTGAGGCCGCTGAGAGGTCTGGGCTTCCCCTAATGGTGCATGGGATAAGGGGGGATGAGAAATATTCGAGAGACGTGACAGGGGCGGACGTGATCTCACGGCTGAGGAGAGGAGACATCTTGACTCACACCTATGCCCCCTCATCCTCCATCCTCGATGCGGAGGGAAACGTTTCAGATGAGGCTTGCAGAGCCGCGAGCCGGGGCGTGATATTCGACGTAGGTCATGGTGCTGGCAGCTTTTCCTTCCAGACTGCCAGGAAAGCTCTCGCCCAGGGATTCAAGCCACACACAATCAGCAGCGATATGCATGCCATCAGTTTTAGGGGTCCCATGTTCGACCTTGGGACAACCCTATCCAAGTTGATGATACTTGGTCTCCCGTTTGACGAGGTGATTGAGAAGGCTACTCTTGCCCCTGCCAGGGTCCTCGGCATTGATAAGGGTCTTGGGAGACTCAGCGAGGGGGCTGAGGCCGACATCGTCATCTTCAAGGTGCTGCAGGGGAAGTTCTTTTTCAGAGATGTGTTGGGAGAGTCGATGACCGGCTCCAAGTGGCTGGTTCCCACGACGGTGATTCGTGGTGGCGAGGTGAACATAGGTGGAACTTGGAGCCAGGTAGGATGGGCGCCTGCGCCTGTCACGCGATAGCACTGGCGGCGACGAAGGCATATTCAGCTCCAGAGAGAGTCAAGGGTGAGATGAGCCTCGTTCGATTAGTCATGGAACGACTGCGTACTTCAATCCTTTTCCGGCTCTATGTAGTTCAAGGGCTTCTTTGATTCTTGACATCGGTATCCTATCGGTTATGAAGAGGCTTGGCCTGATCATTCCCCGTTCGACTAGGTTGTATGCTCGGATGGAGTCTATCGGTGAGGCTGCGGTTGAGCTGACAACGGTGATTTCATGGTAGTGCAGTTTGTATGTATCGAAGGTGACAGTTGTTCCTGGCTCGCAGCCTCCATACTCTAGAACCTGCCCCCCTCTCCTGACTAGGTCGAATGCCATCTCCCATGTTTGTGGAAGGCCGACTGCTTCTATGGTTACGTCTGGTCCCCAGCCTTCGTTAATGTTCAGTTCTTCAATTCTCTTCTGTGCCTCTTTCGTGTCTCCGGTTTGGATGGTGTGGTCGGCTGCTCCAATCTTCTTGGCGAGGTCAAGCCTTGACTTGTTCATGTCGATTGCTATTGTCTGGGCCCCCCTCAGGTGTGAGAGCGTCATGTGAGCGAGTCCTATGGCGCCTGCTCCTATCACGGCCACTGTATCGCCTTGTTCGATCTTCACGTTGTTGTTTCCGTGCTGTGCAACGGTTACCGTAGGTACCATGCATGCGTCTTCTGGAGATAGGTGCTTGGGAAGTATCCTGACGTTTGTTTGGGGTACCGCAGCATACTCCACGTACATGCCCGAGATCTTTCCGATCTTTGGGTCGTCGGCTTCTGGCTCATCCCGTCTTCTAGCCCAGTTTGCGCACAGGTTGGGCTTTCCTCGTACGCAGAAGAAACAGCTGCAACTTCGCTTCGAATAGTCACCTATAACGTTCTTGCCGATAAGCGACTTATCTACGTTCTCTCCAACTTCTTCGATCTCTCCTGCCCACTCGTATCCGAAACCGTGGGGATAAGCCCAGCCCGGGTAACCTCTGACGTACTGTTTCACGGTTGTACCTGCAGTCATGCAGAGTTCCACTTTGACGAGGACCATGCCGGACCCTACCTTCGGCTTCGGAGTATCTACCACTCGGACATCTGATGGTCCATATAGTAACGCAGCTTTCATCGTCTCGGTCAAATCATCTTTCCTTCTATCTTTGCTCGATAAGTGTTGCCTAAAGACAATCCGTAGGGCTAAAGAAGATTATGGTCGCCATACTGGTTCTGCCCAACATGGGGAGTTGTCCCCAGGGATGAAGCAGCGCCACCTGGGTGTCTGGACCTAATTTCCTGCTTTACGCCTGCCTAGCGGTACATCTGTTCTGGTGACTGCAACCATGTCGGAGAAGTCCCTTCTTAGAATGATATGCCTCCTCCAATTCAAATCGTCTCTTCTTGGGTAGTCTCTTCTATAGTGGGTTCCTCTGCTCTCCTTTCTAGTGAAGGCTGCCCTCGCTATCAGTTCACCTACGGTGACCATATTTCTCAGTTCTATGCTTCGTTCATTTAGCCCGCTTCTCGCCAGTCTCTCGGTCTCGCTGTTTATCTGCCGGAGTTCTGCAAGTGCTTCTTGTAGTCCCTCTCCTTCTCTAATTATTCCCACTCTTCTCCACATGAGGCTTCGCAGCCTTCTCCTAAGCTCCTCTTCCAGTTCTCCGTTTTCCGAGCGTTTTAACTGCGGTCTTTCCTTGCCCACGATCTTCCTTTTCAGGACGTCTTTCGCAGATGCCTCCACCGCCCTTGAACTGAAGACAAGGCATCCGAGGAGAGAGTTGCTTGCCAGGCGGTTGGCCCCGTCGAGACCGGTGCAAGAGACTTCGCCTATCGCATAAAGACCGTTGATGTTGGTTCTTCCATCTATGTCGGTCTTCACTCCTCCACAGGCGTAGTGGGCGGCAGGCGTCACAGGTATCAGGTCTTTCTCCATCGCGATTCCATATTCCAGTAACCGACTGTATATTGTGGGGAACCTCTCTTCCAAGAATCTCCTACTCTTAGTTCTCAGGTCGATGAATACGGGTCCCTTCTCAAGCTCGGCGACAAGGGCTCTCGTGACCACGTCTCGAGGTGCTAGGTCTTTCATCTTGTGGTATTTCTCCATGAAGGCTTCTCCCTTGTGGTTCCTGAGGATTCCTTCTTCACCCCGGACGGCCTCTGATACTAGGAAATGTTCCGCTCCCCCCTTGTCGAAGGTGGTGGGATGAAACTGTATAAACTCCATGTCTTCTATCTCTGAGTAAGCTCTATAAGCCATGCCAATGCCATCCCCGGTTGCGATGTCAGGATTGGAGGTTACCTCATAGACTTGTCCTAGCCCTCCGGTCGCTAACACTGTAACCTTGGCGTAGAAGGCCTCAAACTCGTTCTCATGGTCGTTCAGGCAGTAGGCACCATAGCATTGATCCTGACCTGTGATCAGATCAACGGCGAAGTAGCCTTCGAAGATGTGGATTCTCGGATGATTCCTCAGGTTTGAAACGAGGGATTGTTCGACTGCTTGTCCAGTCTTGTCCCCGACAAAGACCACTCTCCTCGCAGAATGCCCGCCTTCCCTGCCTAATGATAGTCTTCCTCCTTCTCTGTTGAAGCCGACGCCTAGGTTGGTGAGTTCTTCGATCTTCTTCGGGGCCTCCTCGACGACTAGTCTTACCACTTCCTCATTGCAGAGTCCGTCGCCAGCCACCAGAGTATCTTGTATATGTTGCTCAAAACTATCGGCTGCATCTATTGCTGCAGCGATTCCTCCTTGAGCAAGGTTGGTGTTTGACTCCATAACCTTCTTCTTTGTGACTATGCCGACTTCACCATACTCAGCAGCTTTCAACGCATAGTTGAGTCCGGATACGCCTGAGCCTATGACAAGGAAATCTGTCTTCATTCTTGCACATTCACCGGACAAGTTATCCCTTACAGTCGCTTGGATGATCCTTGGATTTCTGCGAGATACTAGTTGGCTGTGAATCCTGCCTCTTCAATGCTTCGGTCAATGCCGGCTAGGACGGAGAGTAAGCTTAGGTCCTGTCCTAGTTCTCGAGAAGTATGTGCTTCACACATGCAATACTACCCTCTATACCCGGGCACGTTTGACGCTGAATCTGAGTCTCATCTTTTAGATTCAACGCCTTGGTAGCGTTGGTTTGACTGCTCTGCTTAGCCTTAAGTCTTGAGTGTTCTCCAGTTCTCCGGAGCGTGGGCGCCGCTTTACTAGTGGCTGAGGAGGAAACTCGCGGCCAGAGCGAGAATTATGCCTAATCCTTGGCTAACCGTCGGTTTCTCGTGGAGGAAGACTATCGAAAGTAGAACCGTGATTACAGGGTAGAGTGACGATAGGGAGGAGACCACGCTGAGTGGTATTTCTTCTAGAGCATTGAAGTAGGAAGCTACAGCGATCCCGGTACATATCCCGCCGAGGACAGGGTACAAATAGTCGTTGCGGAGAAGTGTCCCCTTCTCGTTCGAGGTGAAGAGAAGAAACGCCATGATCACTGTAACCGCTAGATAGGAGACGACTAGGTATCGGTACTTCCCTATCGTGGACACTCCGATCTTGCCGATGAATCCCCACAGACCGAACCCAAGAATGTTCAGAACTATAAAGAAGTATGGAGGAATCTTCACACACTCACCTTGGAACGCACGTTAGCTTGTAAGTGAGGTCAGGTCTATTCTATTATTGTTTCCATCGACTGAATACTCTAGGTGTGTGATCAAGTGGGGGATGCTTGTCGGCTCAGGGGTCATCTTGGGTTACACTGGGGTTGCCATATGCCCGCGGGTTATGCTCTTCGTTTTCTTTCTCTGCTCATTCTCTCGATCTCGATGGTGTGATGCGCACATGAGATGCAGGGATCAAATGCCCTCACGGTGGTCTCTATGCGCTGATAGAGATCGGGTCGGATCCTGCCGGCATTTATGCATTGCTGGGCGACATCCTTTATCGCCATATTGATTGCTGCATTGTTCGATTCTGTTGGGACTACTATATCTACGTAGGACAGTTTTGCGTTCTCGTCTACCTCGTAGCTGTGGACGAGTGTTCCTCTTGGTGCCTCGACTGATCCAGCTCCCTTCCCAGCCTTAACCGTCAGGGGTACGCGGACGTTCTTCTGAGTAACGGTTTCGTCTTCAAGGAGTTGAATGACCCGTTCTGATACGTGGACGAGTTCGATAAGACGGGCGTAGTCGAAAAGGAGGCTGTTGTGGGTAGGGTATCCCCATTTGGTGCGGAGTTCGTTGACTGCTCTTTTAGCCTCGTCGGTTCCCAGTTCTTTGCACATGTTTACTCGAGCTAGTGAGTTAACCCTGAGGATTCCTGCGGGCCAGCCCAGTGGCTTGTAGTAGGGGAATCTTGCGAGCGTCCATTCGAATGATGCTTCCCCTATGTTCTCGCGGAACTCACGAGGTGCAAAACGGGCTAATCGCTCTCCTGAGGGGTTTGTGATCGTGATGTCTCCGTCGTAAAACTCGATGCAGTCTTCTCCTTGGAGCGCCATGTTGTTTGCGGGAAAAACCTTGGCACTGCGAATGTAGTCCTCGTGTCTCTCGAATAGGGCTTGACCGAGAGCCAGCGCCTCTTTGGAGAGTTCCAATCCCCGTTTGGCTCTTGTCAGCAGTCTCTGGCGTTCAGGGTCCTCAAGTGGGTTCAGCATCCCACCTGGGACTGCGGCGACGGGTTGGATGTGTCTTCTACCGAGGATGGTTGAGATCTCGGTCCCTATCTCGCGTAGTTCTATGGCTTTCCTGATTGTTTCTGGGTCTGTCTTGTAGATGTCAAATGCGCTTCTCGGTTTCCGAGTTGAATCCTCTGTGTAGATGAAGTCGGGGAGGGTCAGGAAGAAGAAGCTTGCGGCATGGCTCTGAATAATTTGACCGGAGTGTAGCAGTCTCCTGAGTTTCACCGCGGTCTCCGGGGGCTCTATCCCTAGAGCGTCTTCAGCGGCCTTAACCGAGGCAAGGTGATGAGAGACGGCGCATATCCCGCAGATTCGATTGCAGATTATCGGTGCCTCTTCAACTTGTGCCCCCACTAAGAACCGCTCGAATCCTCTTAGGCTTGTAATCTCAAGGTGTGCCTCTGAGACTTCGCCAAACTCGTCGAGCATGATCCTGACTCTTGTTGCGCCTTCCACTCTCGTGGTTGGCGAGATCAGGATTTCTCTCTCTCCGCTTACCAAGCCTGCTCCCTTCTTAGATGAACCTTGATATCTCCCGTGTTCTCGAGATCTCTCCTCGGAAGATTGAGGAGTAGAAGGCGAAGATTACGTCTCCTAGTACCTCCTCAACCCTCTTCTCCGCCTGCCCCATTCTCGCGGAGAGGATCCTCACCACAGTGCTTGAGAGGTCGTCTCTCTTGTAGAGGTAGTCGGATGGACCTCGGCAGCCGATGCATGGCATGCCTGATAAGGTACATACGGCTCCGCAGCCGTTGCGGGTTATCGAGCCTAAGCACAGGTATCCTTGGTCCAGTAGACAGACTCCGGGATCGGGGGCTCTTCCAAGGCCTCTCGATAGTAGGGTCTTCCTGCCGATTATCTTTCGGCTGCACTGGTGGCAGACGATAGATGTGAACCGGTGGGGTTCTCTCTCCTCGGTTAAAGAGGAGAGGACATTTCCCAAGACTGGTTGTGGGGGTGGACAACCTCGAATATAGTAGTCTACATCCACATAGTAGTCGATAGGCTCGACGAGTTCGGTTAGCTCGAACATCGGTTTCTCGAGGGAAGGAAGCTTTCCTACCGCTTCCACTCTGCCCATTATTGTATCGTACAACTCTTTGATGGAGTATAGGTTGCCTAGGCTGGACACGCCGCCATCGACCGCGCACATGCCGCAAGCCACCAGAGTAGTTGCTTTCTTTCTCAGTTTCCTGAGGGTTCTCTCCTCGTCCTTTCTACGGATTCCTCCCTCCACGAAGGCGATGTCGATCTCCTCGAACTCTCTCTTGTCGATTAGCAGGGGATAGTAGACGAATTCGACGCCTTTATCCATCAGGGAGAACAGTCCCTCGCCGAGATCTAGAAAGGTATGTGTGCAACCTCCACACCCTGTAAACCAGATGTTGGAGATCTTATTCTTCAATGGGAAGAGACTCCCTGCCGTAGATTATTCAGTTCGGATCTTAACTTTTGGCTTGGCGACCGAAGATTTGCCGGATACCAGTGGTCAGTTTTCTCGGGGAAGGTTCAGAGAGACTGTTTGAACTGAAACGATCGCTCGGCGTTTCAGAAAACGCTTGGCAACTCAAACTCTGATTCCGCATCGCCATTATGCAAAGGTGGCTGGCAGTGATCCCTAGCTTGAGGAACATGAAATACGTAGGGAAGGATGACTTCCCTTGAATCCCCCACTCGTGTACTGTTCCTGTTGTGTTGCCACTAGAGGAAGTTCTCGAATGCTTCTTCGTGTTGAATCTCTTCAGTCAGTATGTGCTGTATCAGATGGAAAGTTCTGGCGTCCTTGTCAAAGCAGGAGCCTAGCGACTTCAGAATCTTGTTGTACACATCGATCGCTCCCCGCTCTCCCTGCTCGATCACAGCCTTAAGGATGCCCTCTAGGGCATGGCAGTCCTTGGGAAGGGTGATCTTGGGTGCATTAGCGATCTTGACGAGATCCTCGAAATCTCTCTCCGGCTCTCCTCCGAGTTCTATGATTCTCTCGGTCAACTCATCAAAGTGCTCTAGCTCATCCTTCGCGATCTCATCAAGCGTGTCAGCGACGGGCTTGAAGTTGATTCCGCATGCAATATCGGCAGCCCACTTATAGTAGTAGTAAGCTATCCACTCGTCTGCACGTGCCTTGTTCAGTTCCTCCAGAAGCTGGTCCACGTTGACCTCTACTATCTCTCGTCCATGCTTTCCCATTCTATCCACCGTCATAACAGACTGCTCTCTTGTGATTAGAAAAGTATTGTGATCTTTTCGACTTGGACGGGTTGAGAGTTGGGCCTGTCAAGAGCGAATGTGGCTTTTGAGGCGCTCCTCTCAGAGAGCAAATCAGAGAAAATAGAATCTGCCGAGAAATGTACTCAGAATCGCATCGGCAGAGAGGATCAAACATACTCTTGTACGATTATCCCCTGTCGATAGGATGCGGCACCAGATAGTATCTTCTCTTCCCTGGCGTAGACTGACGAGCTTCTTGTAGAAAGGAGAATGTGGTGGAGATGTCCGTGAAGGTAGAGACTCAGGAACTATCATTGATCCGAAAACTCTTGGCACCGAAGCTAGCGGTGTTGATCCCATTTCCACCCTGGGGAATGTGAAGACTGATCTTGGTCAGACCCAATCCCATACTACATCGCACCTTATCGTTGAGTGTCCACTGTCAGACAGGGGCATTCGCTGAGAATCTCATGGCTTTGTCAATCGTTTCTGGACGATCCTGGGTGGTGCTTCATCATTGATCAACTTATATGGTGAGCGTATGATACCTTGATCATGGATGGGGTTCTCTTGTCGCCGAGAACGATGAAAGCTGCTGTGTATGGTGGGATTGGAAAGGTGGAACTGCGTGAGGTGGAGATACCTCCAGTTCCTAGGGGATTTGTTCTCGTGGATACGAAGGTGACCGGGATCTGCGGTAGCGATCTTCACAGGTACTTTGGGGATTGGAGTCAGACCGAGTTTGCCTCAGGCCACGAAATCAGTGGGGTTGTCGCAGAGTTAGGGGAAGCTGTGGACAACGTCGAGGTTGGGGACAGGGTATGTGCTGAGTGTTTCTCTCATTGCGGGCGATGCAGGTTCTGCGAACTTGGTCTATACAACCTGTGCGAGAACCGTGTATATGTCTCCGGGAAGGATGCCGTGGGGTTCGCCGAGTACTCTCTTTTGCATGCTTCATCGCTCTTCAAGCTACCTCAGAGCTTCAGCTTCGAGCATGGCGTGCTTGTTGAGCCGCTGTCTGTCTCTTACCGGGCCTTCTGGCGATCGGGATCCGACTATAAGAGTAGTGTTGCGGTGATCGGTGGTGGAACGATCGGTCTGCTCTGTCTAGCTGCAGCTAAGGCCGCTGGTGTTCCAGAGAAGGCGATTCTCGTTAAGTACGACCATCAAGCGGCGATAGCTGAGAGGTTGGGTGCGGACCACGTTCTTCGAGTATCGGACAAAGGTATCAGCGGATGGGCGTCCTCATTAACCGGTAGGCTAGGGTTTGATGTTGTCATTGACACTGTCGCCTCAGCAAAGAGTCTGCAAGACGCCTTGGAAACTGTGAGGCGGGGCGGGACGATCGTTCTTGTTGGGGGATATACCAAAGCGGTGGAAGCGCCTTTGAGATATGCCGTAAACAATGAGCTCAACATTCGGGGCTCGATTTGTTACGGTTACACCGGCTCGCGAAAGGACTTCGATTCGGCCATCGACCTTATCGCCTCAGGCAGAGTTGATCCAACTGCGATTGTTACTCATAGATTCCCACTGGATAAGGTCGGTGAGGCGTTCCAGACCGCTGGTGACAAGACATCTGGCTCAATAAAGGTCCTCGTCGTTCAGTGATGTGGTCACCACGTGAGCACTAGATATATGACTCTTTCTTGAGATGGTTTCCGATGGACCAGTTGAGAATCGACGATGTCGAGGCAAGGCGAGTATCCATCCCGCTAAAGCCTCCTGGCTTTAAATGGCCTCATCTCTGGGAACGGAGGAAGAGCATCGACTTCACCCTCGTCAAGATAACGACGGGGGAAGGGCTGATAGGATATGGGATGGGCAGCTATCCTGGGCCTCAAGCAAGAATTCTTCTAGCCGAGGAGATCGCCTCCCCATTCAGGATAGAACCCCTCTTCCACAGGGTTTTCGACAAGATCTGCCACCCTTGGGGTGGTCCTGACTGCTGGAGCGGGGTCGAGATCGCGTTGTGGGATCTAATCGGGAAGGCTGCAAGACAACCGGTCTACAAGTTGCTCGGCGGCTACAAGGACAAGGTGAAGGCGTACCTATCAACTATCGAAATCAAGAAGCCTGAGGATCATGCGAGGGATGCGGTGAACGCCCTGGAGAAGGGTTGGAGAGCCATAAAGCTCCGAGCGCACCGAATGAACCCCGAAGAGGACCTACAAACGGTTAAGGCTGTTCGTGACGCTATCGGCGATGAGATGGAGATCATGGTTGATGCAAACCAAGCCAGACTGGATTTCATGCCTCCCCGTTGGTCCTTCAGGACGGCGCTGAAGATGGCTAGAGCTCTGGATAGGCTAGACGTGGTGTGGCTGGAGGAACCGCTTGACAAGGACAATTGGGACGGTCTCCGCAAGCTCTGCGAAGAATGTGACATGTATATAGCTGGAGCTGAGTGTAACGAGCCATCTCTGCAGATCATGAACAAGATGCTTGCTCAAGGAGCCTTCGACATTATTCAGCCGGATGTCATCGGTTCGGGAATATGGAATGTGAGGAAGCTCGCCATACTCGCAGAAGCTTGGGGGAGACTCCTAGTCCCGCACTCGGGTTGGGGCTTGAATATCGCTGCAAGTCTTCAAGTGGTTGGGGCAAGTCCAAACTCTCCCTATGTAGAAATGCTTTACGAGCCACCTATAGTAGTGGAAGAAGTGAGAGATACCGGGCTCACGGAGCCATTGATAGTGGACAGAGAAGGCTACGTCAAGATACCTGACAAGCCAGGACTGGGAGTGGAGATAGATGAAGGTACACTCAAGAAGTACACGATAGAGAAGCTGTGAAGCAACTCAGCTTGTTCAAGGATCCCAAGACCCGAAGGAACTAAATAACGAGAACTTCCAACCATCATTCTAAGGAGACTGATAGGATGAAAGAGATCCGTTATTTCGAAGAGAAAGGGAAGAAGAATACAGAGGAGACGCTTCAACTCGTGAGGAAGCGCGTTCAGGAGCTTGAAATCAAGAATGTCATTGTCGCCTCAACCCATGGCTACACGGGTCTGGTGGCTGCCAAGGCTTTGGAAGGTCTCGATGTGAAAATAATCGCGGTTACTATATGTGAGGGCTACAAGAAGGAAGGCTGGGCGATGACCCGGAAAGAACGGGAGAAACTTGAAAGCGCAGGGATCAAGGTCCTTACCTGTCTGCATGCACTCGGCGATGACGTCAACAGTGCGTTCACAGAAAAACATGGGGGAAAGAGCTTCGCGGAAGTCGTCGCAAGAACTCTATATCTCTTTTCGCAAGGAATGAAAGTCTGCGTGGAGATAGTCCTAATGGCTGCCGATGCGGGCTTAATCGATGTCGGTCAGGAAGTCATAGCTGTGGGAGGAACAGGGAGCGGTGCTGACACCGCCATAGTCATCAAACCATCCTATCCCAGGAAGTTCCTCGACTTGAGAGTACTCGAGGTCATATGCAAACCTAGATATGGATGACCTACCTCGGAGCCGCCAACCTCGACTCATCACCCCTCTCTGCCACGTAGAATTCGTCTCGAATCATGGTTTGCTTCGCCCTAGAGAGCTGATCCAGTCAGAGCAGCCCAGACAGATAACTCTCTGCAAGAGACATCTGTCAAGCCACGATGCCGACAGGTCTGTTCGGGCGCCTGGTCCATCTCTGCGAACCCGCTACTTCTTTACTACTGCTCGGGCCTTGTCTAGGGCGTCCTTGGCAGCTGCAGCCATGAACCCGGAGTCGCCTCCTATATTGATCATCCTGAATCCTTGCTTTATGCTAACCTCCACGGGTCCTGTGGAGGCCAAAAGGCCAGGCGCAATCCCATGTGCCCTACAAGAGGATATTATTGTTTCAACTGTCTCCAGGAATCTTGGGCTATCGAATTTTCGGAAGACACCGAGCGACATGGACAGGTCGAATGGTCCCACGAAAATTGCGTCGAGCCCATCTACGGATAGTATCTCATCGATGTGATCTAGAGCGGTCTTAGTCTCTATCTGAGGTATTACCATGACCTCCTTGTCTGCGGTCTCCGTGTATTCTGGGTCTCTGAGCGAGACTCTTCTTGGACCCCAACTTCTGCCTCCCTTCGGAGAGTATCTCGCTGCGTACACTGCTTTCTGCGCATCCTCCTTCGAGTTCACGAGCGGCACGATAACCCCATAGGCACCAATATCCAGTGCCCGGTTGATCTGTCCCAAGTCGTTCGAAACCACACGCATGATGGGGGTTGATTGCGAGTAACTCATCGCCGCCATCATGTTCTGAACGGTCTCTACGCTTAGACTCGTGTGTTGTGTGTCAAAGTTTATGTAGTCGAAACCGATGTTTCCCAGGACGTCTGCTACTTCGGGGCTTCCTATGCCAAGTGATACGCCGAAGACCACCCTACCTTGCTTAAGTTTCTCCTTAAGTGGATTCTTCAAAGCAGTTTCACCGATGATAGGATAGCATAACCTTCCATAAAGAGCTTGCAGGGGCGTCAAAGCGGGAACATTTGGGTGCCTATCCGATTGAGATCGAGGAGCCACAGTACTCGCATCTCAGTGAGGTTTGGCCTCTGTAGATCTCCCTTGAGTAGGGAGCACCACAGTAGGCGCATCTCACAACGGTCGGGGTCGAGATCCATCTCTCGGCAGCCGTGCCCTGCAGTTCTGCTTTGTCGAGGTCGGCATCTCCGCCTGATAGGTAATTGAAAAACCTCAGGGTTGTATCCGCTTCCTCGCTCTTGACGTCGAATGGCATCTCTGCCCAGCCTGTTTCAGGTTTGAACCTGACGTAGATCCCAGTCCACTCCAGGAGCCCAACCCGCCCTTTAGCTATCTCCGCGATCGACCCAATAGGAGCCTCTGCCACCATAAACCTCTCCTTTCGCTTCTTTGTGGGTAAGATCCAGAGCTTCTCCAAGACTACATCCCTCTCCCCTTCAAAGCTGAACCTCTGGTCCGTTAGGAAGAAGACTCCCTCGTTCTTCTCGCCCAAGAGATACTTGGCTCTCAAAGCGAGGAGAGGGTTCTCTCCCTCCCTCAGCCTGAAAGAGGCTTGGGAAGTGAGTTGCAGGGTCTTCTCAGCGATTGATATGTCGCTCTGGATCGATGAGAGCGCCTCCTTGAACCGCTTCAAAGAACTCGTCACGTGCTCCGCATCTTGTCTTGCACGGCTGTCCAGTGTCTCGGCTCTGGACGAGAGCGATTCGACTACCTGTTCATACCTAGAGGTCGCACCTGCTGGTGATCGCTCAAGCTCTGACTCGGCCCTGTCGATCTCCGCTTGAAGACTCTCCACATCGGACTCGAAGGAATCCTTCAGACTTCTTGCTGCTTCCCTCATCGGAGGGCCTACATCCCTCCAGTTGGAGGACAGCGAGTCTAGGCTTCTATCCAGGTACCTCAGAAAGACGTATCCTCTATGCCGTAGGCCTTCAAGTGTGCTCGGAAGGGTTGCCAAAGCACTCTCGATCTCACCCAACTCGCCCTCCAGATCTAGGAGCATCCGAGAAACGTTCGATACGTCCTCCCTTGCAGAGCGGATTTCGGACATCAGATCCTCTTTTTCGCTCTCAGACATTTCGTTCACCAGCCCACGACAAGCAACCGTGAAGAGCGTTTTCCGCTAGATTACTCGTCTTGGTCTCTATTGATTTGTGGCTTGTGCTTCGCCGATCCAACAGACGACTACCGTATCAGAAAAGTATGCAACAGTGTCCGATGGGTTCTCTCATCTTCCTCGAACAATGTGTACTTCAATTGTCCTCATGATGATGTCTTTGATCTGATTCTCCCCTACCAGTCGGCTACCGATCCGTCCTCGCGTAACAGCCATGGTGGGTCATGTTCCTCGAATGGATACTTAGCGAGCTTCGCCTCGTCCAGCTCCACACCGAGTCCAGGCTCGGTTGGCACCTTAATGTATCCCTTCTCGATCTCCAGTGGTCTCTTCACCATGGATTGCCTTGGCGGACCAGTGTAGACGTCGTCTGGTATCAATTCCTGCAAGATGAAGTTTGGAATACATGCGTCGAGTTGCACGCAAGCCGCAGTGGAGACAGCGCTGAGAGGATTGTGTGGGACGACCTTCACGAAGCTTGCTTCAGCCATGGCTGCGATCTTCTTGCATTGGGATATTCCCCCCGCCAGACACAGGTCAGGTCTGACCATGTGCACCGCTCTTTTCTTGAGTAGCTCCCAGAACTGCCAGATATAGAAGAGCCGTTCTCCGGTTGCCACGGGGATATTGGTGTGTGCGACGACGTCGACCATCGCGTCGATGTTCTCGGGAAGGATCGGATCTTCATAGAAGAATATCCTGTACTTCTCTACCTCTCTCCCAAGCGCTATCGCCTCATAGGGGGTCAGCCTTCCATGCGCATCAATGCAGATGTCCACTTCATCTCCTATGGCTTCACGGACCGCCTTTACCTGGGAGACGGCTGTCTCGATGAGTTTCCCGTAACGCATCTTCTGGAAGTCCTCGAGGAAGGGACCGAACCTCACAGCCGTATAGCCTTTCTTCACCGCCTTCGCCGCATTCTCAGCGAGTTCCTCCGGCTTCCGATCTCCTAGGTGCACGTATACCCTGACCTTGTCCCTGCACTTCCCGCCGAGGAGCCCGTATATCGGCGTGTTGAAATGTTTCCCTGCTATGTCCCAGAGGGCTATATCCACGGCACTGAGGGCAGCGCTCAGTACGGGTCCTCCTCTGAAGAACGGGATGCTGTACATCGACTGCCAGTGATGTTCAATGCATAGCGGGTCCTTTCCCTTAAGGTATCTTCCCAGCTCTCTTAGGGCCGCCTCAACTGTTCTTCCCTTCTGGGGAAAGCCTGCTTCTCCAAGCCCCGTTATTCCTTCATCTGTATGAACTCTCACGTATACAGCTCTCGCTGCAAGGATCGGCTCCACATCGGTTATCTTCACACGTACCTCCTCCGGTAATAGAAAAAACCTTCCAACGCCATATAATCTTGGCGTCAACCGATGAGAGCCGATCTGAAAATGGTTCATGACTGCAGAGAAAGAGTTCAGATCATGAGTAGAAGCTATCACGTAGATGTTGCCTTGTAGCTTCTCTCCGTTGGGGGCAGGAACTTTCCAAGAGTGAAGGTAGGGATCGCTGCAAGGAAGGAAACGGCGGTTCCGATCAGGAATGCAGACTCGAAGCCTAAGAGATCAGCGAAGTATCCTCCGAGGAAGCTGCCTGCTGAGATTCCTAGTCGAAGCGCGGTTGAGTTGACCCCATATGCGAACCCGAGTCTTCTCACGGATACGATGTCCCCGGCGAGCGTGTTGGCTGACGTTGCGCAAACTCCTCCGAAAGCGTTCATGAGGAAGATTAGGGCTGCCACCTGTAAGGGGAATCGGGAGAGCGCAAGACCGATGAAGAGTAGACCGTTGAGAGGCATCAGCAGTAGTATACTTCTTCTCCTATCTCTCGGTGTTCCCAGCCTCGCCGCCAGCGGTGTCGCTGCGATGCTTCCGAGACTCATTATCGTAAGGTAGTATCCAACCTCTAGATACCCACATCCGCAACGCTCCTTCAAGTACACCGCGGTGAGTGTCCATGGAAGAGCTATCGCAGTTGTGAGAACGAAACGGCTTACGCCTAGGGTCACTACCGGTGAGAGGGCCTCCCTCATCTCCACATTGTCGCTCGGGATGAACGTGTCTCGAATCGAATCTTCTCGTGTCCTGCCTTTCATCCTCAAAGAAAGGGGAATGCCTAACAGGCTGGCGATGAACCCAGCCATGAATGGGCTACGCATTCCATGATTCTCAACTAGGTATCCTCCGACTACCGGAGTGGAGAGACCTACCAACCCCCAGGTAAGGTTCATAAGCGCAAAGGCTCTGCTTCTACCCTCCACGCCCGTACTTTCAGCGATTGCCCTCTCTTCAATCGGGTAGAATAGGCCTGCGGCTATGCCTGAGAGGACCATCGCCAAGAGGATCTGTTCTCCCAAATGGCTTGTAGTGCTGAGCAACAAGGATACCACAGAGAGTATTACTCCCCCCGTGAGGAAGATTCGCGAGTCAAACCTGTCTGAGAGCAGCCCGACAGGGGTTCTGATGGCTGCCGAAACCATATGCATAGCCGCGAAGGCTGTGCTCATGGCTGATACAGAGGCACCAAGGCTGATGATGTAGAGCGGTAGCATTGGTCCTGAGATGCCTGTGTCCAGCGAGGTTTCGACAAAGATGAAGAGAAGCAGGTAAAGTAAGAGTAACAATCGTCTCTGCCGAGTCGATTCTTCGGCGTCTCCCAACGTGAGATGCCTCTCTGGAGATACTCTATCACGGTATGCCGGTTCTGCTAAAGAGTCTTCTTCATGCTCAATCGGCTCTCACGGGCCCACAACGAATCTCTTACCCGGCCACTCCCCAAGGACATCCTCTCCCCTTATCGTGAAGTACGTTTTTAGGCTTGAGGGACCCCAGATACCCTGTCCACCTCTCAGGTGTGAGGTCTATTGCGCTCGAAGAAGAGAAGGAAGGCCGTTGCCCTCCTATCTGGGGGATTAGACAGCACTCTAGCTGTCAAACTGATAATGGATCAAGGGATAACGGTTGAGGCGATAAGTTTCCTGTTCCCCTTCTCCACATGTGATGGCCGTGAAGACTGCCCTGCGGTTGGGGCAGCGTCAAGATTGGGGGTCAGACTCAAACTCGTAGACCTTGGAGACGAATATTTCGAGTTGGTCAAGAACCCGAAGTACGGTTATGGAAAGAACCTGAACCCTTGCATTGACTGCAAGATCTTCATGCTCAAGAAGGCAAAGGAGTATGCTGAAGAGGTTCAGGCCGACTTCATCCTTACGGGGGAGGTTCTGGATCAACGTCCCATGTCTCAGCACATGAGAGCCTTGACTCTGATAGAAAGAGAGGCTGATCTGGAGGGCAAACTCCTGAGGCCGCTGTCAGCCAAACTGCTACCTGAGACCGAGGCAGAAAAGAAGGGCTGGGTAGAGCGGAAGCTACTCCTTAGCCTCCGCGGCCGCGCTCGGCGAAAACAGATGGATCTGGCGGAAACCCTTGGGATAGTGGGCTACCCATCCCCGGCAGGCGGCTGCCTCCTGACCGACCCCCTGTTCTGCGTAAGGCTGAAAGACTTGCTGGAATACGGGGAAGTCTTGAGTGTTAGATCTGTCTCTCTTCTCAAAATCGGCAGGCACTTTCGGTTCGGTCTGAACAAGATCATAGTGGGCAGAAATGAAGAAGAGAATCAACGACTTGTGGCACTGAAGTCTCCGGAAGACTTCCTCTTTGAGGTTCCGGGTTGCGGGAGTCCCATAACACTTCTGTCAGGTCCGGAAAGTGAGGAGGCTCTGAGGGCTGCTGCGTCGGTCACCGCAAGATACTCAGACGCGAAGGGCGGAAAGGTTCTGGTCAAGTATGGTCAGAGGGATCTAGATCTCTCCCTTGTCGTCTCACGTTCCGGTGACATGGACTTGGAAGGGATGAGAGTCAGGTAGCTTGAATCCTAAGATGCATCTCACTGTCGAACTCTTTTGGCTGGCCCCTCTGCTGTTGCCGCCTTGGCAAACACTATTCCTGTGATGGCGGAGAAACTGCTGAGGAAGTATGGTGCCAGGCTTCCGATGTGTTCCGCTGCAATCCCTGAGATGAGCGGACCAGCTATTGCTCCTATCCCTATCCCGCTTTCGAAGGCGCCTGCAGCATCCCCTCTACTCTGATGGTTCATCACGAGGCCTATCACTGATATGTAGACCAGTCCTAAACCAGCTCCCATCATCGCAAAGCTCATTGCTGAGGCGTAGAACCAGTTCAATATTGGCATGAGAATCAAAGACATGGCGAGGATGAAGTACCCGAATGTTGCCATTGTCGCTCCTGAGGGCACCCTCCCGAATGTGAATAGTGCGAAGATGAGCGTTCGGGTGATGCCGATGAGCGAGAGAAGGATTCCTATCTCAATCTCGGTGAATCCGAGCATGCTTGCGTGAACAGGGTATAGGGAGAATACTGTTGCTTGGGAGAATGCGTACCCGAGGATCGCAAAGAGGATCGACCTTAACGAGGTTGACTGTCCACCTGTCTCGTCATGTGTCAGTTCTCTGCCACTTCGCATTTCATTCGTGGAGATCAGAGCTAAGATTAGTGAGATTGCCATTACGATGGTGCATGCTGCGAAAGGGCTTCCTATGGATGCTCTGTCAATCAGGTAGCCTCCTATCGCGGGTCCGAGGGTGGTGCCGACACTCCATGCCAGGGTGTAGTATCCGGTTGCACGTCGTCGGGGTATGTTGCCATGTAGATCCGCGATGTAGGCTTCTGCACAGGGCCAGAAAAGAGCGAACGAGATTCCTTCGAGAGGTCGTACGGCTAGTATCTGGTTGAGGTTTGAAGAGATCATGTATGCCAAGCTTATGAGTAAGTATAGGGTGGGTCCAAGAATTATGAATGCCCTTCTTCCTCTCTTCTCGGATAGGCCTCCGAATCTTATTGCCAGACCAGCGTATGTTATTGAAGGCATTGTTCCAAGCAATCCGAGCGTGGTCTCGGTTGCGCCCAGGGAGTATGCGAAGAGCGGGAGTGCGGGTATTGTCATTCCTTGACCCAGCGCGTAGGCTGTGATGGCAGCATAGATCAGGAGGTTCAACCGTGGGTGCCCGGTTCTGTTTGGTGATCCTCTTCTCATAGGGTCCAAGGAAGCAGTAATCGTTGACCAAATAGATAACGGTTTGACTTGAAGTAGTCATGCTTACCCGAAGTCAAACGCAATACCTAGGGGTTTCCTTAACCCTATTGCACGATGAGTGCCTTTCGGTATGTCTCAGACAGTCTTCTGATCCAAGTCGATCTGAGGGCGGGCTGATTTTTCAGGTCGTTCTGCTTCTGATCTTCGAGATGCCGTCTTCCTTGTCCACGTATACTATGTTGTCTACGTAGCCCTCAATCTTAGGTTCGTGGGAGACGATTATTGTCTGAGGGATATTCAGCTGGTCGAGCACCTCTCCGACTTTGTCCAGTTGGTTCTCGCTGAAACCATCCGTGGGCTCGTCCAAGACTATTACGTCCTTTGTCTGAATCCCCTCTACCGTGGTATTGATGACTTTGTTCAGGGCAAGGCGATATGCCAGTGCCACAGAGGTCGATTCTCCGCCTGAAAGGCTCTCGAACTCGGCCTCGTAGCCTTGCTGCTCTATGACAGGCGTGAATTCCTGGTCCACTTTGACGGCTAGATCCTCGTCTTCCATGAGCAGGCTGAACCAGTCCTGAAAGAGAGGCTCGAATTGCCGGCGGATCTCGATCATGTAATGTTTCTCCATAGTGTCCGCTAGGTTCATCAGGTACCTCTCCATCCAGCCTTCGTAGACTGCAAGTCTTTCTTCCAAGTCCTTTGCCTTCATCATTGCCATTGTTTCTTTCTCCAGTTCTCCGATTCGTTCCAGGAGGTATTTCCCACTGGTCTCTTCTCTTGAGATCTCACCCATCATTCCCTTCTGTTCCGCGTTAAGCTGTTCAATGCTTGACTCTATCCGTCTTCTGCGCTCCTCTACATCCTTGAGTTTCTTTCTCCCCTCTTCCAGGCTCTCTATCCTTTCTTCCGTTTCTTCACGGCTTTCCTCTAGTTCCTCTAGCTTCGCATGATCTTCTTCCATCTGCCTTTCCATGTCGCGTTTTCTGTCCATCTGTCTCTCATACTCCCTAAGGGAGTTGAGTGCTCTCTCTGAGTCCTGTCTTCTCGCCTTCAGCTCTTCGACTGCATTCTTGACCTTATCTCTGACCAGTTGCTCAACTCTGTCGTTCTCTGACCTGCGGATCTTCTCATGCTCCTCTAGTCGTCTCCTCTCCTCAATATACTGGGTCATCTCTTCCCTGAAGTCTTTCAGCTTCTTTGTCCTGTGTTCTTCATCCAGCCGCTTTCCACAGATGGGGCAGACATTTCCAGCCGCTTCCAGTTTCAGAATGCTCTCTTCCAGCGTCTCAATCTTGGCCTTCAGCGATACCCCCTTCTCTCTATCTTCCTTGATCTCCTCTTGTAACCTGTCCTTCTCTATGAGTAGGGACTCAAGCTCCACACTTGCACTTCTTGGATCCTTCAGATGCCTTTCTATCTCCAGCTGCGTCTTCTCTATCGTCTCTTGAAGCCTATTCTCAGTCTCATCGGTCGCTTTCTTGCGTCCGCCTAGGCTCTTGACAACCTTCATCTTTTCTTCAGCGGCATTCCTTACTTCTACAATTTGAAGGCTGATCCCCCGGTGTTTCTCTTTCTCCTTGCTCAACTCCTTATCGTACTCGATGTATTGCTCGATCTTTTCCTGTATCTCATCCCTCTTCTTCTTCCACCTGTCGAGTCTCGATTCGATTGTTTTCTCTTTACGTCGCAGGCTCTTCAGTCTTCTCTCAACTTTTGTGAGGTTCCGCTTTCTTTCTTTCTTCTCTTCCTGTTTGTCTTTGAGTTCTCTATGTCTCTCCTTCAGTACTCTTCTCTTTCCTCGGAGGTTGGTCAGAAAAAGGGCGATGTTATCTTTGACGATCTTGTATCTGTCTACGCCGAAGACCTTCCTGAGGATCTCAAGCCTCGTCTCCTTGTCGGCTCTGATGATCTGCTTCATTCTCTCTTGGGGCGTGTAAACTGTGTATCTGTAGATGAGAGATTTCTGTCTCTGAATCAGTTCTTGTGGGTAGCCCAGGATGTTGAGGGTCCATGCTTTCAGTTCTTGGGCAGTGCCTTCTCTCTTCAGACCGTCAATGATAAGGTATCCTGATTCCTGTCTAACGCCCAGTGGTGTCTTAAGCAGCCTCCTCTCTATGGTGATGTCTTTTCCTGCAGCCGTGAAGGTGAGCCTCACACCCCCAGTTCTCTCTCCTCTTCTCAGCAGGGCTTCACCAGTGAGCTCTCCACGGCTTATTCCGAAGAGGGCGAACTCAATTGCCAGAAGAATACTTGACTTACCTGCCCCTATGTCGCCCGCTAGGAGTACTGAGCCTTCTGGGAACTCGATCCTGTTCGTCCTATAGCTACCTTCGTAGCTCCTTATGTTCTCCAGCTCTACGGACTTGAACCTCATGCCAGCTCATCCCACTCCTTCCCTAGACCTGTGATCTCCAAGATTGCCTGCATGAGTCTCCTTTCGTGGTCCGCCTTCGTCTCGTCTGTTTCCTTTTCTTGAGACAGGGCTTTCAGGAGCATTTTGGTGAGGTCTAGTCGCTGCTCTCTGCTCAGGTTGAGGAGCTTATGCATCCCAGCGTGTTCCTCTATCAGCCTGTCTTCTAGACCTTCTCGGCTCTCGATTATGACTTCTGTCTCCTCGTACTCCTTGGCTGTCAGCTTGCTGATGTTCTTCTTGACCAGTATGGCGCCTCTCTCGTATTGTTCCGAAGCTACCTTCCTGAAGTCTATATCGGAAGGGCTGCCGGTAACCAAGCGTCCCCCGATTCTTATAAGCACAAACTTCCCTTCCACGTCTTCTTCCTCCAGCTGTCTCCGTAGCTCCTTTTCAATAAAACTGGAAGACCTGTCGTCGGCGTCAATTGAGATCGTTGTGACCTCGTGAAGCTTCACTGCTCTCCATTCCACCTCTACTCCGCCGTTCTTCTCAGTCACTATGTAGAATCCGCCGGACTCCGCAGTCTCCAGCTCTCTGAAGTTCTCAGGGAACAGAGGACCTGGGTACACTATCTTTCCATATCCCTCCCAGCCTAGGATCATTGACTTATGTACGTGTCCTCCCGCGTAGTAGGCACATCCTGGGGGTAGCAGCGATATGGGCATGAAGATTGCCTTCTCGTACTCTTCGGGCTTCAGTTCCTCGAGACCCGAATGGAACATGAAGATCTTGAACCCGTCTTCTTTGCTCACGGCATCTCTGTCTAGGTTCTGGTAGAACGTTCTTTCAAGCGAGCCGGGTCTTCCTGCCACTCCCGTTATCTTTGCACCCGTTTCTTGGTCTACAGTGAATCTCAATCGTAGTTTGCCGTCTTTTGTCCTCTCGTCCCGGGCGACTCTGGTGAAGAGCCCCGTCTTTTCTAGGACCCGAGTTATGGTTCTTCCTGTTGGTGAGAAGTCGTGGGATCCCTCGATGATGTAGATTCGTATTCCACGGTCTCGGGTCTTCTTCATTCCCTCGACCGCCCTCTCCAGCACTTCCATGGCTGGTCTGCTAGAATCGAAGAGGTCGCCCGAGATCATGATGAAGTCTACCCCTTCCTCCGAACATAGATCCAAGGCTTTCTCGAAGCACCTAAGCCCTATCTCCTTGAGGACAGGATCTGCCCAACCACCAAGATGGCAGTCCGCCATATGAGCAAACTTCATTCTAGATCCACTCTTGCAGCCCTACCAACCTGTACCTCTCAGTCTCCTTGAAGTCATCCAACAAGAAAGGATGCAAAGCATCCTTCTTGCTGCCACAAGGCCTATCGAGGTCATGTTCCTCGATCTGCCGATCTGAACTCTCGGCCCTCTCCTTGGAAGCCCTGATCAGCATGGTGAACACCCAGCTATACATGATGATTCCAAGAAAAAGTCCTTGCGCTCTCCAGACACGGAGAACTTTAGTATGGTGTGACAACCGGACAGGTTGGTGAAACGCTCCTTTGGATGAAGATGCTTTCCTTCGTCATGTACAGTTTGGGATAGGACTCTCCACCGAGGACAACTATGAGTATGAGCTCCACTTGGGCGTATCTGTTTGTGGATGAAGTTAGCTTGCTCAAGCAAAACCCTAATCAAAGCATTGGAGAGAATCTTGGCTGTCGAGATCTGTTCGAGAGTTTTGGAACGCTCTAATGGTGATGGTTCTTGGTCGAGATATTGGCAGTAAGCGACACGCATGTTCCTAGAGATGCATTCTCGGCGGCCCTTGTGAGGTTGAGCCGGGAGCATAGAGTTCGACTGATTGAGCTGGACTACGGACGGAGGTCGACCCAGCCCTCTGCTTCGGAGAGATCAATATCCGAGTATTGGGGGTCTCCGGATCAACTTGCCGCGGAAATTGGCGGCGCGGAGGTTCTCGTTGTTCATCGCGCCCCCGTGACGGTTGAGGTCATGGAATCCGGGAGTAGACTTCGACTGATCGGCTGTGCCAGAGGGGGTCCTGTCAACGTTGACGTCACCGCGGCAACAAGGCGGGGAATACCTGTCATCCGGGCTCCAGGCAGGAATGCCGATGCTGTTGCTGATTTCACAATTGCTCTTATTCTGGCTGAAGCACGGAACATCGCAAGAGCCCACATGAGGCTTGTTGCCGAGGGTACTTGGAGGCTTGACAAACAGGGAAGGCTAGTTTTCAGGAGGGGTATCGAGCTTCCAGGAAAGACGCTTGGGTTGATAGGTTTCGGTAACATCGGTAGTCGCGTTGCGATAAGAGCGAAAGGATTCGGCATGAGGGTAATCGCTTACGATCCCTACGTGTCGAAGGATGTCGAGGGAAAATTTGGAGTGGAACTTGTTGACCTAAGCACCGTTATGTCGGAATCTGACTTCGTGTCTGTGCATGCGAGAGCAACTGAGGAGAACGTCAACCTGGTTGGAAAGGACCAGATAGGCTTGATGAAGGAGACATCCATCTTGATCAACACAGCTCGAGCCTCTCTTGTCGACTACAAGGCGCTCTATGAGGCCCTAAGAGACCGCAGGATCTTGGGTGCAGCTTTGGATGTTTACCCGGAAGAGCCAGTCGACCCCACTTCTCCCCTATTGAGGCTTGAGAACGTAACACTGACACCTCACCTGGCTGGAACGACACAAGAGGTCCCTCTAAGAGGTGTCAAAATAGTTGTGGAAGACATCGAAAGATATCTCAGAGGGGAACCAGCGGAGCATATCCTAAACCCAGAGGTGTTGCAGGTTTCCCCTTAGGGCTTTCAGGCTGTCAGCCAAGGTCCTAACAGCGTAGAATTCTTGGCAGTGCTCTATCCCTTCGACCGATGACTATGGGGATGGCGCCTATTAGTCCTAAGAAGATCCCTTCCCAGGGAAATCCTGGTATTGGAAGCGGTGGAGCCTGGGCTTCTGAGGCTTGTAGGCTTAGATACAGATCACCCCAAGTTACCTCCTCGCTCTTCACACCCTCCACGGTCTCTTGCCCCTCCTCATCGTACTTGGCTCCGCGGGATCCGCAGACGGTGTGGCAGTACGAGGGGAAACCGCTGTTCGCCGGCCTCCTCTAGCCCACACACGGTTTCCGTTTCTTTTTATGTCCCGCATTTTCGGTGGCTGAGAGGCTTGATTACCCTAGCCATAGATATCTAGTTACACGGTTGGCGTGTACGGATGGGCGGGCAGAATCATATAGTGTATGACGAAGGTTGTGATTTGTATCTCTATGGTATCGTAGGACTACTTCAACACAAGCCGATATGCAAGAGATAGGGTTGATCTGAGGTGTGTCAAATCTGAAGAGATCATCATCGTTGATTTTCTTTATCTCTTTCATGATCTAGAATTGATCTGACGAAAGTTTACAGCATTTTCGATCAGACGACAACTTGACAGAACCGCTTCTACAAAAAGCATATTTCCTGTTCCGAGCTACCTACGGGTGAAGGGAAAGAAGAGTGATTGGGCGTAGGCTGATGTTAGCCTTGGTTCTCGTCTCCGTCCTCGGAACGATTCAGATGCAGGGTGTTGCGGGGACTGAGGGCGGTGATCCGTCTGTGCGTTGGGTTGAGTTTAACGACGAACGGAAGTGGCCGGGTCAGACCCATATCGTCAAGCACGGGGTCACACTGCATGTGGTCGCGGCGTTGAAGGAGCCGCATAAGCAGTCGATGAAAGCGGATTTGATCTTCATCGATGAGAATGATGACGCGAGGATCTTCCGGATGACCTGTTTCAACACTGATGGCATATACGAGTGGCATGAGTATTATCTGGATACCGCAACGCTGAACCCCGGACCTTACGTCGTCAGGATTAAGGTTTGGAACACGAAATCAGAGGCGACAGAGGACTATGAGGGTGTGAGCAGCGAGGAGATCGTGTGGGGTGACCTTTACCTGAGCCTTCAAACTCAACAACAGGTGGCTCCTGAAGCGCCGAAGATCCCAGGGTTCCCATGGGAAGCCGTGGCGGCCGGTATCCTCTTGGCGGTAGCCGTCATCGTGGGGCGGAGGCGTCAGCCGCTCCCCGCATTCCACTAGGAGGGTTAGGGGTGCATAGGCTGGTCTATTGCGTGATCGGCCTCGTCTTTCTCGGACTGATAATCAGCGACCTCAACGCATACTGGTACGGTTTGAGGATGGGGTTCCCTTGGCCGTGGCGGTTTTCTTTATTGAGTCGGATCGCCTGCTATTATGTGGCGCCAAGGGATTTCATCTTGCAGTCTTGAGGCCCTGAGTCAACTCATAAAGCCTTTTGTTGATCTATTGAAATATCATCACTATAAGGCGGGATGAACTCTCTTGACGTCCGTTGTTTCTTTAGTCCACGGGGACGACCGTTACCGCAACGTCACACAGGCACTTGAACTCATAAGTGATGAGATTCGGGGCTCTTTCAATCAGAAAAGGAGAGTCTTGATCAAACCGAATCTGGTCTCCACCTCCAGGCAGCTTGCCTCGACGCATGTCGAAACGGTCAAGGCCGTACTTGACTTCTTGAACAAGTTCAACCCTGCAGAGGTGATTATTGCCGAAGGATCGGCCGGGGATACGTTCTCTGCCTATAGAAACTTCGGATATCTTGCCCTCCAAGATTCCTACGGTGTGGATCTGATCGATCTCAACAGAGACAACTATGTGGAGGTTCCCATCCTCGATAGGAACTTCCGTGAGATCGATGTCCGTGTTGCCAAGACTATGTTTGAGTTCGACTACATAGTCTCCTTGGCGATACCGAAGACCCATGACTGTGTGATCGTCACTGAGTCTCTGAAGAACATAGTCGTTGGAAGCCTTGTCGATGGTGACAAGTCGAAGATCCATCAAGGGTATCCTGCTCAAAACATTGATCTCTTCAAGATAGCGTCTCTAATCCCGGCTAGACTGGCCGTAATCGATGGTTTTGAAGCCATGGAAGGCAATGGCCCGGTGGGCGGTGACCCCGTCGAGATGAGAGTCGCCATCTCTTCATGCGACTTTGTCGCAGCAGACGCGGTCGGGGCAACTCTTATGGGCTTCGACCCGATAAACGTCGGCTACCTCTACTACGCACACGAGTTCAAACTGGGATGTGCCGACCTCAAGAGCCTGCGAATCATTGGTGAAGATGTGAAGGCTCACATTCGATCTTTCAAGCCTCATAGAGGATATGAAGAACAGAAGAAGTGGAGGATCCCTGAGAACAGAAAGAGTCCGGTTCTTGAGTGGCTGAGGCGAGGTAAGCCATCAGCTGTCGGGGTCTAGAAGAACTCAGGGGGGTCCATGGATCGTCGATTGGGAGCTATCCTAGCTTCTCCCGAGCATCTTGATCGGCGTATGTCGAGAGGATCTCACCGAAGTAGAGGGTGTGAAAACTGTCCGAGGAATAGATCTCGGAGAGCACCTCCTTGCTTACACTCCCTGCTGACACCTCAAGCTTCCCGATCGTCTTGCACTCGTAGTGTATGGCGCACTCCTTTATTGCCGGAACCTTCACCTTCTTTCCAGGAATCACGGTCAGCTTCGCCTCTCTGAACTTGTCATGGTTTCGACCTGAGGTTGTCCCACAGAAGGAGGTCACTTCTTCCATCCCCGTGTAAGGTACATTCACCGTGAATTCTCCGTTTTCCTCCATCAGCCCATGTGTGTATCTCGACTTCCTGACCGCAACCATGAATACCGATCTTCGCCACATTACCCCTATCAGCCCCCATCCTATCGTCATCACGTTCGGTTTCCCACTCGATCCGAGGGACACCAACAGGAGGCCACCGCTTCTGAGCATACGCTGTGTCTCGTGAAGATAGCTTTCCGTTTGAGTTTCGACTCTTCCCGTCATCAATACTCACCATCCCATCTAGTCTTGGTTTGGGTTTGATCTCTCTTGCGACGGGTTTCCTGCCTGTTATCCGGCCGAGAAAGGCTTTTCTAGGGTCTCAAAGATCCTTCAACGGGATGCTTCCTTCATATCGGATAACGACTATTGTTGGCCTCCTGTTCCTTGTGCTTGGAGCCCTTCTACTCGTGCTTCCCTTCTTTGAGAAGTTCATTCCGTCACTTGAGAGGCTGCCTTGGTTCTTGATCTACGTCTATAGGCGAGGGGATTTCTACTTTGTGACCTCGCCAGTCTTGATAGTTTTGTCTCTCCTCTCCCTTCTTCTATACATCGCAGGTCGTATGCGTTAGCTGAACTGGCTGGTTCTCATTCTAGTGCAGGTTATTTCCATGGTTACGTATGAGTTTTCTCTCTTGCCAGTCTTGCCTTCGTGCCTTCTGGAGTATCTTCTATGAGAACTCCAATCTCCCTTAGCTTCTCTCTTATGGAGTCCGCTTTCTCCCAGTCTGCAGCTCCCCTAGCCTCCTCTCGAAGCGCTATCAGCTCTTCCGCTCCCTCTGGGAGTTCTTCCTTCCTTCTGCTCTCCCTCAAGAGTCCGAAAATTCCCCAAAGCTCTCTCAGGGTCTTGACGTACTGGTAAAGCTCCCCTGTGGGAGCTCCTCTGTTAAGCGCCCTGTTGGCGGACCTTACAAGTGAGAAGAGGCTTGCTATCGCGCTGCTGGTGTTCAGGTCATCATCCATCGCAGCATGGAACGTCCTCCTCGCCTCTGCCACTTCCGGTAGCAGTTCTTGTGTTACGAGCTTACTGGTTTCTTCTGTCTTTGGTCTCCTCGACTCTAAAGCCTCGAGAGTGTCATAGACCCTTCTCAGTTCTCGTGCCGATTGGAGGAGAGCCTTCTCGGTGTAGTCTATGGGGCTCCTGTAATGCGTGGTCAAGAAGAGGAGTTTGAGTACTTCCGGATCGACGGTTTTCAGAAGGTCTCTGACCGTAATGAAGTTTCCAAGGGATTTCGACATCTTCTCCCCGTTGATCGTCAGGAAACCGGTGTGCATCCAGTACTTCACAAAGGGCTTCCTCCCCGAGTAGGCCTCAGACTGCGCGATCTCATTCTCATGGTGGGGAAAGATCAAATCTCTGCCCCCTCCGTGTATGTCGATCTGGTTTCCTAAGTACTTGCTAGACATCACTGAGCATTCGATATGCCACCCGGGTCTACCCGTGCCCCAGGGGCTTGGCCAACTCGGTTCGCCTGCTTTCGCTCTCTTCCATAAGGCGAAGTCAGCAGGGTTCCTCTTCTTCTCGTCCACTTCTACGCGGGCGCCTGCCTGGAGATCCTCTAGAGACTGGTTTGACAATTTTCCGTAGTCTGGGATACGTGTCACATCAAAATAGACGTCTCCCTCTACCTCGTAGGCGAACCCCTTGGAGATAAGGACCCTGATCGTGTCTACTATGTCGGGGATGTGTTCGGTCACTCTCGGGTAGCTGTCAGCCTCCAGAAGTCCAAGCGCTCTAATGTCTTCGTGGAATGCCTGTTCAAACTTCTCCGCCAGTCTCACTGGGTCTTCGCCGATCTCGTTTGCCCGCCGTATTATCTTGTCGTCGACATCTGTGATGTTGACTAGGTACCTGACTTTGAATCCCTTGTATCGGAGGTATCTAACTATCATGTCGAAGGCAATCCAAGTCCTAGCATGTCCTATGTGGGAGTGGTCGTAGACTGTCGGTCCGCATACGTAGATCTTCACCTCTCCGTCGTTCCTTGGTTCGAACTCTTCTAGTCTCCTTGTCAAAGTATTGTATATTCTCGTGGGGCATCTCTCCTTGGGCCTTTCCTTTCTTACTAATCCCCCTTCTCGGGTTCGCTGAGAGATCTGAGATCTCTTTTCTCTTCTTATCCACCTTCAAACCGAGTATTGTGCCTTGCGGATGCTATCCCTGCGTCGAATCTTGATTTCTTGGTCGAGGAGTGACTCGGAAGACGTTCAATCCAGACTGCTTTCGCAGAAGGACTGATAGACCAGTCGTTCTTTGACCCAGCTTCTCCTCTTTTTGCTCCTTTTCTCATCTTGTTCTGACACATGTTTTCTGCAAGAGGGGATTTATATAACGCACGCACAATCAAGAAGAAGATGAGGCTGCAACTCCTCTTTCGGCAAGAATGCTGAGAGAGCAGTCGATGTGAACTGGTCTGTGATGGGTCTTGAACGATATTTCAAAAGCAAGAGGGATTCTCGGAGAGTGGAAAGGCGAATCCTATGTCTTTGGCCGAAGGGTGTTAGACAACGTCGGCAGACTTGCTCGAACTCTCGGTGAAAGCACACTTCTCGTGGCTTGCAAGGATGCATGGGCCCAAAAACACCGTGAGATTATCGGCGAATCGCTTAGGAAGAGCGGAGTTTCCTACGAAACGGTTCTAGACGCCAGACCTAATGCACCTCGCGAAGACCTTTATAGAATAGCCTTACAGGTGTCTGTCCACAGACCAAGGAGTATCGTTGCCTTCGGCGGCGGGAGCACTATTGACGCGTGCAAGGCGGCGAGTGTACTTGCAGCCTATACATCAACAGAAGTCAGTCGGGTCTTAGCTGTCGATTGGCCCGCGGCTTGTACCATCGACCCCTTCTTCGGTACAGGGACAGTGACTAAGGTGAAGGAGGCGACCGGGAAGGAACCCGTTCCTGTTGTAGCGGTGCAGACGGCAGCCAGCTCTGGTGCGCACCTGACCAAGTACTCCAACATAACCGATCCCACAACTGGTCAGAAGAAGCTCATCGTGGACGATATGATAGTGCCTAAGGCAGCGGTGTTCGACCACGAGATAACCCTAGGTGCACCCAGGGATCTCACACTTGACGGCGGACTAGACGGCATCTCTCATCTATGGGAAGTCTTCATGAGTTCCACCGGGAAGGACAGCTATGAAGTAGTTAGGCGGATCGCAACTACTGGAATTGGGCTGATTGTGAGGAATCTGAGGATCGCATGGAAGGAACCTTACAACATTGACGCCCGGACTGCCTTGGCTCTTGGCACAGACCTCGGAGGATATGCCATCATGGTTGGTGGCACGAATGGTCCCCATCTAGGAAGTTTCTCCTTGGTAGATGTATTGACCCATGGGCGGGCCTGCGCCGTTCTCTTGCCATACTATACCGTTCTCTTTGCTCCCGCCATTCAAGACCAGCTCAGAACAGTTGCATCCATATTCAAGGAAGAAGGATACGTCGAAGAAGACGTGGGAAGACAGGTGGGACGGGAGCTCGGGGAGACTGTTGCAAGAGGCTTAATCAGCTTCATTAGATCACTGGAGTTCCCAACAACCCTCAAAGATGCCGGCTCCTCTTTGGGGCACCTAGACAGGATGATTGAAGCAGCAAAGGATCCTCAACTGAGAATGAAGCTATTGAACATGCCTGTGCCCCTAAATCCGGACAAAGGCGACATCGAAAGGTACATGAGACCTGTGCTGGACGCGGCGTTCACGGGAGATCTGAATCTCATTCAAACACTGAAGACGTAGACGACACCCTCTGGAAAACGATGGTATCTTAGCGTTTTCGTGTGATGATCAAGCAATGGATGTCAAGAAGTTCGTCGAGAGATTCCGCAAAGGAAAGCTGAGCTTAATGGTCGTTCAAGGTGGCTCAGTAGTCTACTCTAGCAGAGATGGGGGTCTTTCTCCTTTGATCGATGCGATCGACTCGGGAAAAGACTGTCTAAGGGATGCTCTTGTGATAGACAGGGTGGTGGGGCGGGCTGCAGCGTTACTCATCTGCTATGGAAAGTCGAGGCACGTATTTGCAGACCTGATGAGCGAGACGGCGTTGCAGGTTCTTAATGCCTACGGGTTGCGATATGAGTATGAACGGTTGGTTCCCCGTATCCTGAAAGAGGATTCCAGAAGTCTCTGTCCATTTGAGATGCTCGTAGAAGACGTATCGGATCCTGAGGAAGGATATCGATTGGTCTCGAAGAAGGTACGGGCGGCACGAAGTGGATAGGATTCGGTCGGGATATCGTCCTCGTCGGAAGGACTGGCCTCACCCCGCTCGGTCTCTAGAGGTGCAAGGCTTCTATGATCTCTGTGAGTCCCATTCCCTCCCTCAGACAGGTCTTTACCACCTTGATCTCCGGGTTTATCTCTCTGGCTTGGCTAGCGAGTTTGTCCGGATCTACTCCCATTACTTCCGCCAAATCAGCCTTGTTAATGACGAGTAACCCGCATCCTTTGAACATCATTGGATGCTTTAGCACCATATACTCTCCTTCTGTGACGCTGACAACGACAATTCTGGTGTCAGCCCCGAGGTCAAACTCTATCGGGCATATCAGGTTGCCTACATTCTCAATGAAGAGCAGGTCAATCTGCGATAAGTCAAACTTCGTAAAGGCTTTCCGAATCAGGTTCGCGTCCAGATGGCACTCCTTCCCTGTGTTCACCTGAATCGACTTGATTCCATGTCTCTGCACTCTTTCAGCATCGATGCTGGTTGTCACGTCTCCAGCTATCATCCCAATCCTATACTTGTCCTTTAAGGCCTCGGCGAGACCCTCGATTAGCGATGTCTTGCCAGAACCTACGGATCCCATGATGTCGATTGTTCTCACGTTTGCTTCTCTCAGCCTTCTCCTATTCTCTTCTGCAAGTTCCTGATTCCTTTTCAGGAGGTCCTCCCCTAGTTCGATATCAAGTATCAGGTCCTCATCAGGCAGAACAATTTCATCTTCTCTTATCGGAGCCATCCTATTTCCACTCCGCTCGCGAACTCTTTCAACGTTTGTTCATTCACTTCTACTTTTCCTTTTGCCCTCATCGCCTTCAGGCGGTGAGTCCTCAGATGAATAGTTAAATAGTAAGCTTCAAAAGACTCATCGATTCCTGATGCACGAGTTCTCCATGATGGAAAAGATCCTGAGGGTCATATTGCTTGAGGCGAAGAGACACTCCGCCAAGAACGTCGTGGAGATAGACCTGGAAGTGGGGGAGCTGACCTTTCTCAATCCAGATCAACTACGGTTTGCGTTTGAAGCTCTCTCTGAGGGAACGGTCGCCGAGAGAGCAAAGCTGAACATCGAAAAGGTAGGGGTGAGGATCAAGTGCCCTCGCTGTGGTTATGAGGGACCAATCTCATATGAAGGTCCTGAGGATCATCTAGGGTATCTGCCTAGATTCCTGGAATGCTCTGTTTGTGGAAGCCGAGAGCCTGATGTTATCTCTGGAAGAGAATGTATGATCAGGAGTCTCAAAGTGAGGGCCTCCTCGAGGCAGGATGCAAAGAAAATGCCTGAAGCAATCTGAAGGATCTGGGTTCTCAGGGCGCTTGCTGGTGATTCGAAGGGGTCTCGCCCCGATGGCAATATTGGGAGATATGCGCGTTCTTCTTGGCTTGGTGCGGGTATTCCTCTCTCATTGGACACTTCTATTGGGTTCGTCGCCTCTGCATTCGGATCTGCTGCTTGGCAAATCAGAACCAGGGTTGGGAAGGGTGTCAAAGTGCCGCACATTGCTGAAGCATCGTCTGAGCCCTGGTCGCGATCTGAATTAGGCTTCGTCTTTCAATCTGATTCTCTCGAAAAACGCTCGGATTTTTGCTTGGATTCAGTATCGAGGGAGTTTTCTCCGTGAGCGCCTGTGCCCTTTAATCTTTGGCTGTTAAATTCTGTGAGGTGTTTTAAGACCTCATTATCATCTTATTGTCATGATTGAAGATCCCTAGAGAGATATATGTCTCAGCGTAATAACTGTACTATTCTTTAGCCGAAAATGTTACGAATCTTATCAGAATATGCATCAACTGTTACAGATTTTACAGTTTTCGGATCGTGAAAATGCTCACAAGTCTTAAATGTCCCTCAGGCTGTTACGGAGTCTAATAAGACGGGAATGGTGTTCAGTTTTCAATCCAACATTGGAGAATATTCCCGTCAGATCCGGGTGTCAAACTCTGGTAACTTTGAATGAGAATATGCTGGACCGCGAGTTGAGCAGATGGAACGAATGGAAAGGATAACGCTGTACACCTCGAACGGATGTACCCTGTGCCAGACCCTCAAGAGGTGGCTGACTGAGAGGTCTGTGGGCTTCGTGGAGAAGGACCTGTCCGATTCAGATGTGATGTCGACCCTCGTCATGTCTGATATTTTCATCATGTCTGCCCCAGCTCTGGAGGCAAATGGGCGATTCTTCATGGTCGACGAGATCTTCAACGGAGAACAGTTGAACGAGGAACTGCTTGAGCAGACCCTCGAGATGAAGCGGCTGGAGTGAGAGAGCCTGTATCAAGAAGAGAGGTCAGAGATAACTCTCAGCAGGAATATGCCGCTGGTTCGAACCAGCGACGGTCACCTACTGCCCTGGGACAAGGAAGCCATAGTCAATCAGCTGACGAAGGAGACGGTGCTTGCAAATGTATTCTTCGACA